>JBBSHU010000040.1:0-25208 GCA_038232455.1 Acidimicrobiales bacterium | reverse complement strand
GCCCTGGGCGTGTTTCGCAGGCGACGGCGACGCCTACTACGACCGCAACACCGGGACCTGGCACTACCTCGCCCAGTGCCGCGGGCGCGACAACCTCTGGAACGGCTGTCACTGGACCCGGGTTGGCAGCGACCCCATGGGCGACTGGCAGGGCGACCCGGCCAACCCGGTGGTGTCCACGGCCGCAGGCTCCACCACCAACCTCTGGCAGCGGATCTGCCAACCGTCGACGAACTGCTTCCGCGACTCCCAGGCCCCGGGTGCCCCCGTGCCGGCGGCAACGGTCAGCGATGCCGGTACCTTCACCATCTTCGACGTCGCCACCGATCCCGGGTTCCACTACGTGCGCTTCCACGGTGCGGCCGCCAGTAACAGCCACCAGTACACGGGCCTGGCCAAGACGGCTGATTTCGTCAACTGGGTCGTCGGCCCCGACGACCCCGATCATCTGCCCACCGACGACATCTTCGACAGTCGGTTCCCGAAGGGTGTTCCGCCGGGCGACGGCCACGGTGGTACGCCGCCCTGGCGGGAGCCTCACTGGCTCGCTCCCAACTCGACCGACGCGGTCATCGGCGGCGGCGGCGGCCATGTCGTGAGCGAGGGCCCCTGGTACTACCTGGTTGCCGAGGCCTCCGACCGACCGCTGTGTGGGATCCCCGGCGCCACCTGGGACCTCGGCGTCTATCGGACCGCCGATGTTCGAGCCAGTGTCTGGAGCGCCCCGGCTTCGCCTCACGAGAACCCGATCGCGTTCTCCGACGACCCTGTGGCCGGATCACCCGCGCCTTCGAGTTGCGACCCGTCCTATCCCCGTCTGCTCCTGGACCCGGCCACGGGTGAGACCAACCTCGTTTATAGCAGAGTCCTCAGGATGCCGGGGGGCCCGGATGCGCCGCCCGACCCCACGCGGAGCGGGCTCTACGTTTACACCCTCCGTTGGAACCTGCTCCACCCCGCTCGACCCGGCGACGAGACCCAGGGCCCGAGCGGCCCTCCGAGCGGGGTGCAGGGCCCGAGCGGCCCTCCGAGCGGGGTGCAGGGCCCGAGCGGCCCTCCGAGCGGGGTGAAGGGCCCGAGCGGCCCTCCGAGCGGGGTGCAGGGCCCGAGCGGCCCTCCGAGCGGGGTGCAGGGCCCGAGCGGCCCTCCGAGCGGGGTGCCGGGCACGTGGCGGGTCATCTCGGCCGGCACCGATCCCCCACTGCCTTCGGCGCTGTCCGCCCGTCGCGACGCCTACCAGGCGCCGGACGGCAAGGGATACCTGGCGTTCAACTGCGACGGGTCCCCGCCGACATGCAGACCGAGCAAGGCCATCTACCAGGACGTGAGGCTCGGTCACGGTTCGGCGCCGGCCATGACCACCTATGTCTTCGGTGGTAAGGCCGCGTCGCTCGACGGCCAGACCGGACGCGTGCAGTTCGTCGTCGGTCAAGTCGATGGCGCGGGCCGTTGGCTACGAACCGATGCCGTGACCGCCACCATCAACGGGAGCGACTACACCGGCGTCGTCAGTGCCCCGGTCGCCCTGCGCCCCGACGCCGTCTGGCTCCGGTACATGGTGTGGGTGAACGGTGAGAAGTACACGGTGAAGGCCGGCGAGCTGTTCGTCGAGCCGAGGCCCTGACCAACGCGGCGCTACCATCACGGCTGTGGTCCGCCCTCGTGTCGTGATGGCATGTGCTGTCTCCGTGGGGCTGGGGTTTGGCATCGCCGCTGTGAGCCGGGCGTGGTCGGCAGGAGAGGCGTCGTCTGAACATCGGCCCTTTAAGAGCGCCGCCGTCTTCCAGGTCCACACCGCCCAGCGGGTCGTGGCCCTGACCTTCGACGACGGACCTGACCCCCGCTGGACGCCCCAGGCGCTCGACGTGTTGCACCGCTACGGCGCCTCAGCCACGTTCTTCGACACGGGTATCAACGCCCAGGCCCATCCCGACCTCATTGTGGCGGAGATCGCCGGGGGCCACGAGATCGGTGACCACACCTGGTCGCACCCGGACCTTCGGAGCCTTCCGCCGGCGGCCATGGAAGCCGAGATGGTGAAGGGAGCCGAGGCCATTCACGCCGCCGGGGCTCCCATGCCCCACTTGTTCCGCCCGCCCTACGGGTCGAGCGACGATGCCGTGGCCGTCGTCGCCGCCACCGAGGGGTACCGGACGGTGCGGTGGAACCTGGCTCTCGAGCACTACGTGAATCACCAACTCGGGGTGGTCGAAGGGGTCGAGGCCCTGCTGGGGCAGGTACGGCCGGGTTCGATCATCCTGGCCCACGACGGCGGTGTGCCCGATCGGAGCCGGACGCTGGAGGCCCTGCCCCTGCTCCTGAAGGGCCTCGAGGCACGCGGCTACCGCGTGGTCGACGTCAGCACCCTCTTGGCCTCCACTCAGCGGGTGCCGCCGGGTCCGGTGTCGTCGGCCGCCGCCTGACGTGAACGCCGGCCCGCAGGTCACCACGACGTCGGGGGTCCCGCTCGAAGCCGTCTACGGACCCGACGATGCGGAGGTCCCGGGGGCCTTCCCCTACACGAGGGGCCCGTACCCGTCGATGTACCGGGGCAAGCTCTGGACGATGCGGATGTTCGCCGGCTTCGGTACCGCCACCGATACCAATGCCCGGTTCCGCCAGTTGCTGGCCCGCGGCAGCCAGGGACTGTCGACCGCATTCGACCTTCCGACCCTCATGGGTTGCGACTCCGACGATCTGCGGGCGGAGGGGGAGGTGGGTCGGGGCGGCGTCGCCGTCGACACGCTGGCCGATGTGGTGGATCTCTACGCCGGCATCGACCTCGGTGCCGTGACCACGTCGATGACTGTCAACGCCCCGGCTGCCGTCCTGTTGGCCATGTACGTGGCCGCGGCCGAAGGCGCCGGTGTGCCCCGGGCCCGCCTGGGGGGCACGATCCAGAACGACATCCTGAAGGAATACCAGGCGCAGAAGGAGTATCTGTTCCCGCCCCGGGCGTCGATGCGACTGGTCACCGACGTGGTGCGGTTCTGCGCTGCCGAGATGCCCCGCTGGTACCCGATCTCGGTGTCGGGCTACCACATCAGGGAGGCCGGGGCCACCGCCGTGCAGGAGTTGGCGTTCACGCTCGGCAACGGCTTCGCCTACGTCGAGGCGGCCGTGGCCGCCGGCATGGGCGTCGACGAGGTGGCTTCCCAGCTCAGCTTCTTCTTCAACGCCCAACTCGATCTGTTCGAGGAGGTGGCCAAGTTCCGGGCGGCACGGCGGCTGTGGGCAGTGCGCATGCACGACTGCTATGGCGCCCGCCATCCCCGGTCGTTGCAGTGCCGGTTCCACGTGCAGACCGCGGGCGCCTCCCTTACCGCCCAACAGCCCGAGCTCAACCTGGTGCGAACGGCAATCGAAGCGATGGCCGCGGTGCTGGGTGGAGCGCAGAGCCTGCACACGAACGGCCTCGATGAGGTGTACTCCCTTCCCACCGATCGGGCGGCGCGACTGGCCTTGCGCACCCAGCAGGTGATTGCCCACGAGACCGGGGTCCCCCTCGTCGCCGATCCACTCGGTGGCTCCTGGCTCGTCGAGTCACTCACCGACGAAATTGAGCGCGACGCAGCCGCCCTGCTCGACGAGATCGCCACACTGGGCGGAGGCTCCATGCTCGAAGGCGTCCACGCCGGTATCGAGGCCGGATGGTTCCAGTCCCGAATTGCCGAGTCCGCCTACGCGTTCGAGGCGGGTGTGGTCGCCGGCGATCGGATCATTGTTGGCGTCAACCGGTTCACCGAGGGCGACGACGGCGAGACCATCGAGATCCACACCCATGCCGCCGACGTGGAAGAGCGCCAGATCAAGCGCCTGGCCGAGGTCAAGGCCAATCGCGCCGAAGGGACCGTGCGCGCCTCCTTGGCCCAAGTGAGCAACGATGCACTCATGCCCGACGTGAACCTGATGCCCGCCATTCTCGACGCGGTGCGGGCGTATGCCACCGTTGGCGAGGTCGTCGACGCCCTCGCGGGCGTCTTCGGCCGTTGGACCGAGGACCCGGTCCTGTGAGGGCCTTGGAACCCTGCTCAGGGGGCCGCTCGGGGCCCAGGAGCCCACTGAGAGGATGAATCGCCGATGACCGGTTGTTGCCCGTTCTGCGGGGCCGAGTACGCCCTCACCGAAGCCCGCTGCTGGGAGTGCAAGGTGGCCCTGGCGGAGGACTCCGCAGCCACGCTCGTGGCCGAGGAGGGGATCGAGGAGGTGCTCTACGAGCTCGACGACTGGCCGGTGGCCACCCGGGTCCAACTCACCTCCACTCTGGCCGATCGGGGGATCCCGTCGTGGTGGGAGCCGGGCTTGACCCTCGCCGTGCGCGAGGTCGACGACGAGGCGGCCGAAGCAGTACTCGACGAGCTGGAGGAAGCCGCCGGCGATGGCGACGAGGAGAGCGACGACGAAGGCGACGGCGGCACGCCCGACGACGGTGACGATGGTGGGTCGGTGGCCCAGGCGGCCATGGCCGACCTGTTCGTCGCCGCCGACCGGCTGATGCACGAGCCCGGTGACGAGGTGGTGGCAGCCGAGCTCGGAGTGGCCGCCGACATCGTCGGCGAGAGCCCCGCCCCGTTCGGCATCGAGGCGCAGTTGTGGGCCAAGGTGCAGGAGCTGTCAGCCGTCGTCTGTGGCCACCTCGACGCTGATGCTGCGCCCGAGATCGTGTCCGACGATGCCCGTACCCTCAGAGAGGTCCTCCGCCCGTATATTTGACGGCGGCTGGTAGCCTCAACGCACCGATTGGCTACGCTGCCGATGGGGCAGGGGCCCCCATCGGCAGCGGCGGGCGTGGCCCGTAGGGCCCGGGTGCCCGCCGCCAACAACGACGTATACCGTTCGACGATGCTGCTGGCCGAGCTGGAGATCCGGCACACCCGTGCCGTGGCGCCCACGCGCCGGATCGCGCTCGGGAACCAGTGGTTGCCCACCGATCCGGCCCCCGGCTACGGAGGGATCCTGCTGGGCGGCCTGGTGGCCACCTACATCGACGATATCCACCCCGAATTGCGCGACGAGCTCGTTGTCCTGATCGACGACCTGGAGAACGATCGCCGCATACCTCAACCTCGGCTCCGCCACCGCTTCCAGGTCGACGTCGTCGGGCTCGACCGCAGTCGGCACAAGCTCGTCGGCGTGGGCGAGACCATGCATTTCGAGCTCGACGGCCACGGTCTGGCGGTACCCCAGCTCCTCGGCGCCGTCTACGCCGCCGGGCAGATCCACTCCGCCACACGCCCGGCGGTGTTCCACGCCATCCGAAAGGCGGTTCGTTGGGACGGCCAGGTCGGGCCGTCGTTGATCGACCACCTGGCCGACCCCACGAGCGCTTCTGCTCGCTCGTGGAGGCTGTTCCCCACCGACGAGCGTTGGGCCCTCCAGGTCCTGGGATTCGATCCGGAGACCATGCCCGAGCGGGGCGAGGTCATGCGCCGGTTCCGCAACCTGATCCGCGAGTCGCATCCCGACCATGGAGCCCGTCACGAAGGCGCGGGTCAGCGCATCCTCGAGCTCACCGAAGCTCGTCGCATCCTGATGGCCTGATGCCAGCCGACCGGACGCCGACCGGGCGGTGCTGCTCACCCCGGGAGCGGGGGCAGGGCGGGACCAGCCCAGCCTGGTCGCTTTGGAACAGGTCCTCGAGCCGGTCGTGGTCGAGCGGATGGACTTTCCGTACCGCCGGGCCGGGCGCTCCCGACCCGACCGCGCCGAAGTGCTGGTGGCCGCGGTGCGCGAGGGCGCCGCCGGCCTGGCCGAGCGCACGGGCCTGGCCCCTGAGCGACTGGTGTTGGGTGGACGTTCGATGGGCGGGCGCATCTGCTCGATGGCGGTGGCCGAGGGTCTCGACGCCCTGGGTCTGGCCCTCGTCAGCTACCCGCTTCACCCACCAGGACGCCCTGACCGTCTCCGCACCGAGCACTTCGGCCAACTCGATGTGCCCTGCCTGTTCCTCAGCGGTACCCGAGACGCCTTCGGCAGTCCCGACGAGCTCACCGAGGCCACCGCGGCGATCCCCGGTTCCGTCACCCACGTGTGGCTGGAGGGTGCAGACCATGGCCTGCGTCGGCGCGACCAGGACGTGGCCGCGATCGTGCGCGACTGGGTCACCTCGCTGGCGTGACATTGCCTGGAGGGCGGCGGCCCGGCATTGCCTGGAGGGCGGCGGCCGGACTCACGGGTCGGGGGGCCGGCGGTCCTCGGGGTTTAGGTCCTCCAGCTCCCGGCGGGCCGTCTCCGGGTAGCGGGTCAGAACGAGAACGGCCACGACGGCGGGCCCGATGGCGAGGCAGGCCATGGCCGCGCCGATGCTCGAGAACGCGTCGCTCAGCACTCCGGCGGCCACCAGGCCCATTGCGCTGCCCGACAGGGCGCACACGGCCACGAGCCCGTTGGCTCGACCCCGTAGCGACGTCGGGAACAGCTCCGGGCCGTACACGGCGAGCGCGGGGATCGACGCGTTGGACACCGTCATCGCCGCCATGGCCCACGCCCACGACCCCCACCCTCGGGAGAAGAAGAACAGCACCGTGAACAGCGCCCCGACGGCGATGCAAAAGGCGCCGACCCGGCGCCGACCATGGGTGTCGGCCAGCCGGCCGCCGGCCATGATCCCGATGACCGCCGGGGTGGAGGTGACGACGGAGAAGAGCCCGATCTTGCCCCCACTGAAGCCGCGGTCGGCGAGCAGGTAGCGATTGGCGAACTGTGACTGCGGCGCGAAGAACAGGTTGGTGAGCAGGCCGGCACCAGCGAGCAACCACAGCCGATGCCCGTGGCCCGCCATCCGGGCCCGCTCCGGGACGCGGTCGGTGAAGCGTCGGCTCTCGGGGAGGCGCCGTCCCACGCCGACGAGGAGGGGTAGGGCCACTACCGGGAACACGTACAGCAACCTCCAACCCCGGACGCCGAGGTCGGCCAGGCGCAGGCTCATCACGCACAGTCCGGCGCCGAAGCCGGCGGCCATGGCCAACAGGCTCACCGAGTAGGCCCGGGCCCCGGCGGGCACCTCCTCGGCGGCCATGATGGCGATGACCAAGGCGAGGGCGGTGGCGAAAGCCCGGGCCAGGACCTGGCTGGTGGTGAGCCAGCTCAGGGACGGAGCCAGGCCACCGGTGACGGCGAGCGCGCATCCGGCGGCGGCCGACCAGAGCAGCACGAGACGCCGTCCCCGACGGTCGGCCACCGATGCCACGACCAGGGCGACCAGGCCGCCCACCCGCACCACCGCGCCGGCAATCCCCTGGGCGGTGTCACCGGCATGGAACTCCTGGCCGGCGAAGGCGATGGTCTGGGTGAACAGGGTGTTGAGGTACCCCGCCATGATGGCCAGCAGGCCGAGGCTGCCGAGTACCGACGCAGCCTGGGCGTCGAGGCGGGTCGGGGGAGCCCACCAGGGGGCAACGGTGGAGGCGGGCCGGGCCAGGGCGCGCCGGAACGGGAAATAGAAGAGCCACCAGAAATAGGGCACGGTGAGGGCGAACTCCACGGTCTGGACGACCTCGTGGTCATCTCCCGCGGCTGGAGTGACGACGACCGTCCGCCGGTAGTTCCGCACCGGGCCTTCGATCGCCTCGAAGCGGCCTGCGCCGCAGTCCCGCTCCAGCAACAGGTCGGTGCGGGCCCGCATGATCGCTTCCAGGCCGTCGGCATCGACCTGACAATGGGTTACGAGGCGGGCCACGGCTCGCCGGTGGTCATCGTCGGAGCCTACCGACGGCGCCTGGGGCCCCAACGGCAGCGGCACAGGGGAAGGGAAGGGTCGTCCACGGTGTTCTTCACGATGTGGACGACCCGGTAGTCTTTGTAGCCGAGGGCGGAATGAGGAGTGGTATGCAAACGGAGTTGATGGAGGCCATCGAAGCGATCCGCCCGGCTCTGCAGGCCGACGGCGGCGACGTCAACGTGGTGGGCCTCAACGAGGAAACCGGCGTTGTCGACCTCGAGTTGGTGGGGGCGTGCGGCAGCTGTCCGGCGTCCACCATGACCCTGAAGGCCGGGATCGAACGGATCCTGAAGGACAGGGTCGAGGGCATCACCGCCGTCAACGCCGTCGGCCAGGACCCGGAGTTCTGAGCGCCCGATCGACTCGCTGAGCGGATGCCGGGAGTGGAAGCGCTCCTCGGCCGTGCCCGAAACGGTGACCGGCGGGCCCTCGCCCGGCTGCTGTCGATGGTCGAGCGCGGCGGTACTGATGCCCGCGAGGCGGCCGCGCTGGTTCTCGCCAACCCCGGTGACGCCCGGGTCGTGGGCATCACCGGCGCGCCCGGCGCCGGCAAGTCCAGCCTCGTCGCGGCACTGATCGGCCGCCTCCGCGCACGGGGTGAGCGGGTGGCCGTCCTTGCGGTCGATCCATCGTCGCCGCTCTCGGGTGGGGCCGTACTGGGCGACCGGGTGCGCATGCAGGCCCACGCCACCGACCCTGGCGTGTTCGTCCGGTCGATGGCCAACCGCGGGGTCCCGGGCGGGTTGGCCCCAGCCGCACCCGACGCGGTGCGGGTCCTCGACGCCGCCGGCTGGCCGTGGGTCCTGGTGGAGACCGTCGGCGTCGGCCAGTCCGACGTCGACGTTCGCCTCGTCGCCGACACCATCGTGATGGTGGTGAACCCTGGCTGGGGCGACGACGTCCAGGCCGAGAAGGCCGGCATTCTCGAGATCGCCGACATCGTGGTGGTCCACAAGGCCGACCGGCCGGGCGCCGACGAGGCCCAGGCCGTGCTCGACGCCATGTTCGACGTGGTCCCGCGAGCCTCCGGTTGGCGTCCACCGGTGATGGCCACCTCGGCCCTCGACAGCGTGGGCCTCGACGATTTGTGGGCTGCCGTCGACGACCATCAGTCGTGGCTCGACGACGACGGTCGGCGACAAGCCCGCCGGGGCAGCCGGGAGCCGTCTCAGCGGTAGCCGGCCGCCTGGAGCTCGAAGAGGCGGGCTTACGTGCCGGCGGCGGCTGCTCGAGGACGTTCACCCTCGAAGAGGAATCGAAACCCGAGGTTGGCAAGAACCTCCTCCGCCCCGCCGAGGTATTGAGCGGGGACGAGAAGATCCACGTCGCTATAGGCCCGCACCTCGGAGGGCCCGTACAACCAGGCCACAATGCCGGTCCTTTCAGGAGCACGAGGGGCATGCGGCCTCATCCAGGGCCGAGACGGCCTCGGCTGCGACGGCGTCCACGAGCAGGGTTGCCGCCGCCTTATCGTGCCTCGAGCTCAAGAAATGCCGGTCGCGCGGAGCAGCACGGCCGTGACCGCGACGAGGAGAACGGTCAGGGCCAGCAGGCCGGTTGCGATCACGGGACCGTCGACAGGCGCCGAGCGATCAGGCTCGTGATCGGGTCGTGGCTGGTTGGCAGGAGGCTGCTTGTCGGCCTGTTGAGCGCTCACCGGCGGTTGATCCGGGGTGGCCACCTCGCCGTCGGCGACGGCGTCGACCTTGTCCGGCCCTGTCGCTTCCTCGCCACGCCCGGCCGCGGGTGCCGGTCCCGGCTCGGCGCCTTCGGAGGCCCTGCCGGCGCTCGTCCTTCTCGGGGTCCGCAATGCCGATGCCTGTGCACGACGGAGGACCGCGACCGCTTCGGTGAGCCGATCGGCGGCAAGCGCCTGATCCTGATCGGCAGCCCGGCGGAGACGGCTGGCTTCGGCCCCCGCCGCGAGCCGCATCTCTGACGCCTGTGCCTCGCCCTCGCTCAGGACGTCCTCGGCCTGCTCCCGGGCTCGGTTGGCTGCGGCTTCGACCTCGGCCAGTTCTTCGCCGGCCGTCTGGCGGATTCGTTCGGCCTCGACCTCGGCGTCCACTCGCACCGCGGAGGCCTCGGCCATGGTCGCACCGGCTTCGCGTAGCCGGGCGGCGACATCCTGTCGCTCGCCGTCGAGATCGTGGCGGGACTGGGCCCGATCGGCCTCGGCCCTGGCTACGAGCTCCGACGCCTGTTGCTGGGCCTCGGCCAGACTGACCGTCGCCTGGTCCCGGTCGCGCTGTGCGTCTTGGTGAATGCGCTCGGCGGTCGCTCGCGCCGCGGTTTGCAGCTCGGTCACCTCCGCCTGTGCCTCGGCCAGCGCGGTCGCCCCCTTCTCGCGGTCCCGATCGGCTCCGGCTCTCGCTTCGTCGAGCACGGCCCTGGCCCGTTCATGCTCGTGCGCCGCCACCTGAAGGATTCCGTTCGCCTTGACCACGGCGTCGGTGAGCAGCTCAGAGGCTTCCGCAATCGTCGTACCGGCTTCGTCCATGCGGGCCGCGACGTCGTGTTGCTCGCGCTCCAGTACTCCCCGGATCTGAACGGCGTCGGATTCGACCGCGGCTCGGACTCGGGCCGCCTCGTCCCGAGCCGCAACCAGGGCCACGCCCGCCTGATGGCGTTCGACCCGGGCTGCTTGCCGAAGCCGGGCGGCATCGGCATCGACGGCGGCTTGCCCGTTCGTCTGCGCCTCCGGCTCGGGGGTAGCCGCCTCCGCTCCGGCGCCGTTTGCGACGGTCCCGTTGGCGGCGGGCGACATGAGAGCCCGCTGTCCCCTCCCGTTCCCATTTTCGATCCCGTTCTCGGGTGTGGTGCTCCCGGTCGTCGCAACGTCGCCGCCGTGGTGGGCAGACGCTGCCGCGGGCTGGGTTGGAGGCGATCCGTCGCTGCGCCCGGGCTCAGCGGGCCCCGAGACATCGGGACGACCGGCGCCATTGTCGGTGCCGGGCGGCCGCACGAATGTTTCGCACACCGTTACACAACGAACGCAGAAATGGGGCTCTTTAGCGAGCTCGAGGTCGGCGGACTTGATCACCTGCTGCTCGAACGTCTCTCCACAACGGAAGCATACGAAGAGAATGCAGAACCCACCCACGCTGGACAGCGTGAGTTTCACGGACCCGACGGCGAACACCGGTTGCCCGGACGGACCATCGCCCACCCGTCTGGCGGTTCGGTGAAAAGATCGGATCGACGCCAACTGCGTTCGCAGGTCCATGGGCGACTCCCAGCATTCACGCCGCTACGTCGGAGTCTGAAATTGTTGCACACTCAGCGCGAGGGGTCGTTCTGAGCGCCATGGAACGAAGTGCCATGAAGCCTGGCCGAAGAGCTAACCGAAGAGCTACGCCGTGACGATGGCGCCGACCTCGGTGTACGTGAGCAGGCCGGGGTGGGTGGGTAGGACCCGCACCGACCAGCCGTAGCGGCTGGCCTTCGTACAGGCGAACGAGGCCTCGAACCGGTGCCGGCCGTGGTCGCCCTGGCCACCCGGGACCATCGGCGTCGTGGTCGCCGCGATGATGTCGCCCGCCGGTCCGACCGGTCCGTGAACGAGCTGCACGGCGACATCGGCGACCGAGAGATCCCCCAGGACGACGGTGGCGGCCACCGTCCGCGCCTCGCCCACCTCGGCCGGCCGACCGTCGCCGTCCACGCCTTCGACGGCCACCCGGTCCCAATGGGCCCGGACTCTGGCCTTCCAGTCGGACAAGGCCCGGGCCCGTGCGTGCTTGTCGGCGTCGACGGCGAGGCGACGGGCGGCGGCGGGTTCGTACATGTGGGTGACGTAGTCGCGCACCATGCGGCTGGCGACGACGAACGGCCCCAGCGACAGCAACGACGACCGCACCATGGCGAGCCAAGCGTGGGGGACCCCATCGGCGCCGCGATCGTAGAAAGTGGGCACGATGTGGCGTTCGAGCAGGTCGAACAGGCTGGCTGCTTCGGCCCGGTCACGGCGCTCGAGGTCGTCGTCGTGGTCGGCGGAGGTGATGGCCCAACCATTGTGGCCGTCGTAGCACTCGTCCCACCACCCGTCGCTCACCGAGCAGTTCAGGGCACCGTTGAGGGCGGCCTTCTCCCCGCTCGTGCCGCACGCCTCCAGCGGACGGCGGGGGGTGTTGAGCCACAGGTCGCTGCCCTGGTAGAGGACACGGGCCACGGCGAGGTCGTAGTCGTCGAGGAAGACCACCCGGTGGCGGACGTGTGGCTGGCGGGAGAACTGGACGACCTGGCGGATCATGTCCTTGCCGAGGTCGTCGGCGGGATGGGCCTTGCCGGCGAAGACCAGTTGTACGGGCCGATCGGCGGCGAGCAACAGGGCCGACAGGCGCTCGGGCTGGGAGAGCAGCAACGTGGCCCGCTTGTAGGTGGCGAAGCGCCGGGCGAAACCGATGGTGAGAGCGTCGGGGTCGAGGATGCCCTCGCCCCACACCAGCTCCGCCTGGGGAGCACGGTGGGCCGCCAATGTCGACTTCAGGCGTCGGCGCGAAAGCTCCACGAGGCGCCGGCGCCCTTGGCCGAGCGCCGTCCAGAGCTCGGCGTCGTCGACTCCGCCCACGGCCGACCACGCCTCGCCCTCGCCCTCCGCCCAATCGGTGCCGACGTGACGCTCGAACAGGTCGGCCATCTCCGTCGATACCCAGCTGCGGGCGTGTACCCCGTTGGTGATGGAGCCGATGGGCGCGTCGCCTTCCGGTACCCCCGGCCACAGCCCGGCGAAGACGTGGCGGCTCACCCGGCCGTGCAGGGCCGAGACGCCGTTGGAAAAGCCGGCCAGCCGCAGTCCCATGACCGCCATGTTGAACGGGGCGTCGTGGGGTTGTCCGGGTTCCTGGCCGAGTGCCATCAGGGTGTCGAACGACACGCCGAGCTCGTCGGTCCACGACCCGAAGTAGCGCTCCATCAGGTCGCGGTTGAAGCGGTCGATGCCGGCCGGGACAGGCGTGTGGGTGGTGAAGACGGTGCCCGCCCGTACTGCCTCGATGGCTTCGGCAAACGTGAGCCCGTCGTCGCAGATGTGGCGGCGGATGCGTTCGAGTCCGAGGAACCCGGCGTGGCCCTCGTTGGTGTGGAACACCTGGCGCGTTACGCCCATGAGCTGGAGCGCCCGGACGCCACCGACGCCGAGCAGGATCTCCTGGCGCAGTCGGTGCTCGGTGTCGCCGCCGTAGAGGCGGTCGGTGACGTCGGCCGACTCGCCGTCGTTGCCCTCGGTGTGGGTGTCGAGAAGGAACAGCGGGATGCGACCCACCTGGGCCCGCCAGATGCGGGCCAGCAACGGTCGCCCGGCCTGGTCGACGCTGACGGTGTCCACGTCGCACGGCGTGAGGGCCAGGGCATGGGGGTCCTGGGTGACGTAGCGCTGCTCCTGCCAACCGTCGGGCGCCAGCTCCTGGCGGAAGTATCCCTGGCGGTAGAGCAAGCCGACACCGACGAGGGGGACGCCGAGGCCACTGGCCGCCTTGAGATGATCGCCGGCGAGCACTCCGAGGCCGCCCGAGTACTGGGGAAGGGCCTCGGCGATGCCGAACTCGGGAGAGAAGTAGGCCACTCCCTTCAAGTCGTGATCCCCATGTTGGAACCACAGGTCGGCTGCGAGATGGTCGCGGAGGTCGTCGTGGGCCGCGCTCAGGACGGCGAGGAACCCGGCATCGGCGGCCAGGGCGTCGAGGCGGTCCTGGCCGACCATGCGGAGCATGGCCATGGGGTCGTGCCCGCTGGACTCCCAGGCCACGGCGTCGACCGACCGGAACACCGCCTGGGCACCCTCCTCCCAGGTCCAGCGCAGGTTCAGGGCCAAGTCCTGGAGCGGCGCCAGGGCGTCGGGGACCCGGGGTTGCACGGTGAAGCTGTGAAGGGCCTTCATCAAGGCCGAGACGCTATCCCACCCCGGTTTGGTGCTCGGGAGGTGGCGCCCCAACCCGGTGGCGGCCTGAACCTCGTGGGAAACTCTCAGGTAGCGAAGAACGCAGTCCTGATGGCCACCGGCAGGGGGAGGGGCAGGTCACCAGCGGTCCCGAAGACGGCACCGGCCTGGCCCTGGACGTACCACGCTCCTGCGGACGTCCGGAACACGGCGAAGTCGGTCTTGCCATCGCCGTTGTAGTCGCCGGGCACGGGGATGTCGCCACTGGTGCCCCAGAAGGCGTTGGTGCCACCATTCACGTACCACCCCCCGTTCGAGGGACGGAACACGGCGACGTCGGTCTTGCCATCACGGTTGTAGTCGCCGGGGACCGGGACGTCGCCACTGGCGCCCCAGAGAGCGCTGGTGCCACCATTCACGTACCAGGCACCCGTGGCGGGTCGGTACACGGCGAAGTCGGTCTTGCCGTCGCCGTTGTAGTCGCCGGGAACGGGAATGTCGCCGACGGCGCCACCCCAGAAACCGTTGGTTCCCCCGGCCACGTACCAGGCACCCGTGGCGGGTCGGTAGACGGCGAAGTCGGCCTTGCCGTCGCCGTTGTAGTCGCCGGGCACGGGGATGTCACCACTGGTGCCCCAGAAGGCGTTGGTGCCACCGTTCACGTACCAGGCCCCGGTGGACGGACGGTACACGGCGATGTCGGTCTTGCCGTCACCGTTGTAGTCGCCGGGCACGGCGATGTCGCCACTGGTGCCCCAGAAGGCGTTGGTGCCGCCACTCACGTACCATCCCCCGTTCAAGGGCCGGTACACCCCGACGTCGGTCTTGCCGTCGCCGTTGAAGTCCGCGTTGGCGCGGATGGTTGGCGGTGGCACGGTTGTCGTCGTCGTTGTGGTTGTCGGTGCGATGGTGGTGGTAGTGGTGGTCACCCCGCCCGTCGAGTCGAGGAATGTACTGTTGGCCACGTTCCAGTGGGTGGTCAGGTAGCTACCGGCCGCGGGCGAGGTGTTGAAGTAGTCGTCGTGGTTGCAGTCAAAGAGGCGCTCGTGGGTGGACGGGCACACGTAGGTCATGGTGACGCCGGCTGCATCCGAGTAGCACATGCGGTCGTTCTCGTCGGTGCAGTGCCAGTTGCCGCTGGTGTGGGGAGCCGAGGCCTGCACGCCACCGAGGTTGTGCATGATCTCGTGCGCCTCGACCGGGTTGGACTGTCCCCAGCAACCGCTGTCGACGCGGGCGAAGTGGGGACCGGCGTTGGCCCGGTTGTCGGCTGTGGGCCTGTCGTCGGCCGTCACGTTCCCGACGCCGCAGTAGATGGTGGCATCCGTGAACACGAGGTACTTTCGGTCGGCGCGGCCGTAGCCGAGGGACTCCAGCTCGTTCTGCATGGCAAAGAACGAGTCGTCGCCGGTTATCGAGAGCTGCACCCGGTCGACGACGAGGTTGCAACCGGCGTCGGTCACCCATCGCAGATTGCGGACCCCGCCGGTCTCTGCCGCCGAGTCGGCGAACACGGCATCGGCGTTGGCCGCCCACTGGGGAAACAGACCGGCCAGGCTGGCGTAACGATCGGCGACGTCGGCGGCGTGGACGTAGATGACCTCGACGCGGTTGCCGCTGGTGCCGTTACCGACACAGGGCACGGTCGCCGCAGCCACCGTGGAGGAGGAGGTCGCCGCCGCCAACTGCGATGCCGAGCGAGGCTGACGAACGTCGACTCCCGGCGGGGCCGGGTCGGGGCCGTGGACGCACGAGCTGTGCCCATGGGCAACGCCCTCCAACCCGCCGGCGCATGGCCCTTGGGAAGCGTGGTGCACGCCCGACCAGTTCACGCCGCGGGCGGGGTCGTCGGTCAGGTCGGCATCGTGGCTGTTGTCCAACGGAGCGGCTTGGCTCGGGGCCACGACCTGCTCCGGCCGCGGCGATTGACCGGCTGCCGAGGCGGCCTGAGAGCCGGAAAGCGTCGTTCCGCCGCCCACGACTGCGCCCAGGGAGCAGAGGGCAACGATCGCTCGGGCGATTGATGCACGTCGGCCACCACGGGTTTTCACAATTGCCTCCTCGGCCGGCCTGCTCGTTTGAAGGTTATCGACCGATTTGGGTGAAAGCTGAACGGGTTTCTCGACCCAGTGCGATGTCAGGCACAGCAGCGGGGACGCGGCACTACCGAACAGGCGTCGTTTCTGCGCAGCGCCAACCGTGGTGTCGTGGCGAGGTCACGACCCCGACATACGGCCTCGCCCCCTTCACCCGTCGGTGGCTCAGTGTGACAGAGCATGAAAACAGACGAACGACCCTTGGGTAGTCTCGGGCGGGGCTCGCTACGATGGGTGGAGATGACCGGTCGGATCGTGATCGATGATCTGCGGCCTCGGACCCCCGGCAGTGACCATCCGGCGAAGGCGACCGTCGGAGCGTCGGTGCGGGTGTCGGCCGACATTTTCCGCGACGGCCACGCCGTGCTGGCGGCGCGCGTCCGCTGGCGGCCGGCGAGCGATGCCAAGGGGTCCGACGCTCCCATGGACGACCTGGGCAACGACCGCTGGGAGGCGGTGATCGAGCCCTCTACCCTGGGCCTGCACACGTTCATGGTCGAGGCCTGGACCGATCACTTCGCCACCTGGTGCCGCGACGTCACCCTCAAACACGACGCCGGCCAGGACATCGACCTCGAGTTGGAGGAGGGTGCCCACATTCTCGCCACGCGCGCCTCCGATGTGTCGCCCGACGATCGCCCGCTCCTGGCCGCCGCCACCTCCGCCCTGCGTGATGGCAACCGGTCGGTGGCCGACAGATTGGGAGCGGCCCTCCACCCTGCCGTCGCCGCCACGCTGGCCCGGGTGCCCGAGCCCGCCGATCTCACGGCGAGCCGGCCGATGGGGCTCTGGGTCGACCGGGAGCGGGCCCTGGGGGGGGCCTGGTACGAGCTGTTCCCACGCTCCGAGGGCGGTCTGAGAGGAGCGGCCGACAACCGCCTGGAAGCTGTGGCGGCCATGGGCTTCGACGTGGTCTACGTCCCGCCCGTCCACCCGATCGGGCGGGCCCACCGCAAAGGGCCCAACAACACCCTCGTCGCCGGTCCCGACGACCCTGGCAGCCCGTGGGCCATCGGCTCGGCCGACGGCGGTCACACCGCCGTGGCGCCCGAGTTGGGCACCCTCGACGACTTCGACTACTTCGTGGAACGAGCCAGCGCCGTCGGCCTGGAGGTGGCCGTCGACTACGCCCTCCAGTGCTCGCCCGACCATCCCTGGGTGGCCGAGCACCCGCAGTGGTTCCATCACCGGCCCGACGGTTCAATTCAGTACGCCGAGAACCCCCCCAAGAAGTACCAGGACATCTTTCCGATCAACTTCTGGCCCCAGTCCGACTCCGCCCGTGACGAGTTGTGGACGGCGTGCCTGGAGATCATCGAGTTCTGGATCGGCCACGGCGTGGCTATCTTCCGGGTCGACAATCCCCACACCAAGCCGGTGGCGTTCTGGGAGTGGCTCATCCCCAGGGTTCGCGACGCCCACCCCGAGGTGGTGTTCCTGGCCGAGGCCTTCACCCGTCCGAAGGTCATGGCCAAGCTGGCCGAGGTCGGCTTCAGCCAGAGCTACACCTACTTCACGTGGCGGACGAGCAAGGTCGAGCTCGCCGAGTATCTCGTCGAGGTCTCGCAAGGGCCTCAGGCCGACTACATGCGCCCCAACTTCTGGCCCAACACGCCCGACATCCTGGCCGCCCCGCTGCGCAACGGGCCTCCGGCTGCTTTTCGGCTACGCCTCGTGCTGGCCGCCACCATGGTGCCCTCCTACGGGATCTACAGCGGCTACGAGCTGTGCGAGAACGATCCCGCATCGGTGGCCAACGAGGAGTACCTGTTCTCGGAAAAGTACGAGTTGAAGCAGCGCGAGTGGGACACCACCGACTCACTGGCCCCGCTGGTGACCCGGCTGAACGAGATCCGCGGCGCCCACCCTGCGTTGGCCCAATTGCCGAACGTGGTCGTGCACCCCACCAACAGTGCCTACCTGTTGGCCTGGTCGCGTTTCACCGACGATCGCTCCGACGTGGTGCTGGTGGTGGTCAACCTCGACCCTTATGCCCCCCACGACGACACCCTGTCCATCGACCTCGAGGTCCTGGGCCTGCCGTGGGACGTTCCTTACGAGGCCCACGACGAGCTCACCGGTACCACCTACACCTGGCAGGGCCCCAACCCCTACGTGCGCCTCGACCCCGACGGGCAGTCCGCCCACGTGCTGTCGCTGCGTGCGCCGGACCGGGCTGCACCGGTCGTTCGATGACCGAGCCCGACCACCGGTGGTACCAACGGGCGGTGTTCTACGAGGTCTCGGTGAGGGGTTTCAACGACGCCAACCACGACGGTACGGGAGACCTGGCGGGGCTCATCGACAAGCTCGACTACCTCCAGTGGCTGGGAGTCGACTGCCTGTGGCTGCTGCCCTTCTACCAGTCGCCGGGGCGCGACGGTGGCTACGACATCAGCGACTACTTCACGATCCTGCCGCAGTACGGCGACCTCGCCGATGCCGCCGAGCTGGTCGAGCAGGCCCATCGTCGGGGAATCCGGATCATCGCCGACTTCGTGATGAACCACACCAGCGACCAGCACCCGTGGTTCCAGGAGTCGCGACAGGATCGGACCAATCCCAAAGCCGATTGGTATGTGTGGACCGACGACGATCAGAAGTGGTCGGACGCCCGCATCATCTTCGTCGACACCGAGCGGTCCAACTGGTCCTGGGACCCCCAGCGCCAGCAGCACTACTGGCACCGCTTCTTCGGCCACCAGCCCGATCTCAACTTCGACAATCCCGAGGTCCAGCAGGCGATGATCGACGCCATCCGGTTCTGGCTCGACATCGGGCTCGACGGCTTCCGTCTCGACGCCGTTCCCTACCTGTACGAGCGCGACGGCACCGACGGTGAGAACCTGCCCGAAACCCACGAGTACCTGAAGCGCGTACGCAAGGAGGTCGACGCCACCCACCCCGGTGCCGTCCTTCTGGCCGAGGCCAACCAGTGGCCGGCCGACGTCGTCGACTACTTCGGCGACGGTGACGAGTGCCACATGTGCTTCCACTTTCCGCTCATGCCCCGGATGTTCATGGCCATCCGCCGGGAGGAGCGTCACCCGATCACCGAGATCCTCGCCCGCACCCCGGAGATTCCCGACGGGGCACAATGGGGAATATTCCTACGGAACCACGACGAGCTCACACTCGAGATGGTCACCGACGAGGAGCGGGACTACATGTTCACCGAATACGCCAAAGACCCGCGCATGAAACGCAACATCGGTATCGGTCGTCGGCTGGCCTCCCTGGTCGACAACGACCGGACGGTGGCCGAGTTGCTCCACGGACTCCTGTTCAGCCTCCCGGGCAGCCCCATTCTCTACTACGGCGACGAGATCGGGATGGGGGACAACATCTACCTCGGCGACCGCGACGGCGTGCGGACGCCGATGCAGTGGACGCCGGACCGCAACGCCGGGTTCAGCAAGGCCGATTTCGCCCAGCTCTACCTTCCCCCGTTGATGGATCCCGTTTACGGCTACCAGGCGGTCAACGTGGAGGCCCAGCTCCGCAACCCGGGCTCGTTTTTGCACTGGACTCAACGCATGCTCGCCGTCCGCCGCAGCCGTAACGAGATCTTCGGCACGGGAAGCCTCGAAGTCCTGCCGGCCGACAACCCGTCGGTACTGGCCTTCATCCGCCAGATGGGCGACGACGCCATCCTCTGCGTCAGCAATCTGAGTCGTTTCGCCCAACCAGTGGAGCTCAACCTGGCCCGCTTCGAGGGACGGACTCCGGTGGAACTTGCCGGCCGGGTCCAGTTCCCGCGCATCGGTGACCTGCCCTTCCTGCTCACCCTTGGGAGCCACGGCTTCTACTGGTTCGACCTGATCGACTTCGACAAGGTCAATGCCGACCTGATCAGCGCCGACGCAGCCAACGCCGACAGCGGCAAACGAGGATGATCGCCCCCGAGGCCCTGCTGCCCGGACTCGTGGCCCTGCTTCCCCGTCAACGTTGGTACGGCGGCGCCGGCGCTCCCTCGTCGATCGAGGTGCTCAGGACCGAGGTCGTGCGGGAGGACTGGCCGGCGCTGATCGGGCTCGTCGTGAAGGCCGACGACGCTCTGTACCAGGTGCTGGTTGGCCTACGCCCGATCGACGACCATGCCGATTTCTTCCGGGGAAACGACGACGCCATCCTCGGAGAAGTGCAGACGACATCGGGACCGGCCATGGCCTATGAGGCGGCCGCCGATCCCGAGCTCGGACTCATCCTTCTCGAGCACGTCACCGGCGGGCGGGATTCGGCGGAGCGGGTACGCCCGGTCGGCGTCGAGCAGTCGAACACCTCGTTGGTCTACGACGACCGCCTCATCATGAAGGTCTTCCGCCGACTTCAACCCGGTCCCAACCCCGAGGTCGAGGTCACCGAGACGCTGGCGGCGTTGGGCTTCGAGCACGTGGCTGCGCCCGTCGCCTCGACCACCTACGACGACATCCACCTCGCCGTCGTCCAGCAGTACCTGCTCGGGGCCACCGAGGGTTGGGCCATGGCCCTCACGTCGTTGCGCGACCTCTTCGGGGTGCACGACACCCAGCCCCTGCCGGTGATCACGCCGGGCGCCCCGCCGCCGATGGCCGATCCGGCCGAGGCGGGTGGCGACTTCTCGGGTGAGGCGGAAAGGTTGGGCGTGGTAACCGCCGAGCTCCATCTCGCCTTGGCCGAGGCATTCGGCAAGCACCGCGGTGACGCGCGGGCCTGGGCCGACTCGATCGGCGCCCAGGCCGCAACCCTGGCTGCCGGTGACCTCGACCCCGAACTGCCCCGAGCGGTCCTGCAGGCCCTGACCGACGTCGCCGATCCGGGATGGTCGATCCGCGTGCACGGTGACTACCACCTGGGCCAGGTCATGCGCACCGATACCGGGTGGTTCGTGCTCGATTTCGAGGGCGAGCCCATCCGTCCTGTCGAGGAGCGCCGCCGCCCCACGTCTCCACTGCGTGACGTGGCCGGCATGCTGCGCTCGTTCCACTACGCCTCCATGTCCGGGTTGGCCGACCGCAGCGACATCGAGGTGGCCGAAGCCTGGGAGGACCGCAACCGGGGGGCGTTCCTCGACGGCTACCTCACCGAGGCGAGCAAGGGCGACATCCTCCCGACCGACGAGGCGTCGGTCTACGCCGTCCTGTCGGCGTTCGAGCTGGAGAAGGCCGTGTACGAGCTGGGCTACGAGAAGGCCTACCGCCCGAACTGGATCGGCATTCCCCGGGCCGCCCTGCGCCGCCTGAACCAGAAGCGCCAGGGCGACGGTGCCGCCACCGACGAAGCACTCACGAAAAGGACCGGCCCATGAACCCGAGGTCCCCAGCGGCTGGCAAACCGAAGGCTCCCGCAGCCGAGTCCCCTCCCGCAGGCCGAGCCGCTGATCCCCTGGCCGGGGAGGTGGCGGCTCTGATAGCCGGGGTCCTCGGCGACCCGCATCGCCTCCTCGGGCCCCACTCCGAGGGGAAGGCCACGGTCGTGCGGGCGTGGAAGCCCGATGCCGAAAGAGTCACTCTGTGCCTCGACGACGGATCGCGTCACGTGATGGAACGCGTCCACGACGCCGGCCTGTTCGCCGCCGAGCTCCCCGCCGCGTCGACGGACGCCGACGCCAAGGCCTACCGCTTCGAGGTGGCCTTCCCCGGAGGTCAGTCGTTCGTGGTCGACGACCCCTACCGGTTCTGGCCCACGCTCGGCGATCTCGATCTCCACCTCTTCGGGGAGGGCCGTCACCAGGCGTTGTGGAAGCACTTGGGCGCCCATCCCCGCCGGCACCAGGGCGCCGACGGCACTGCCTTTGCCGTGTGGGCCCCGAGCGCCCGCAGCGTGCGGGTGGTCGGCGACTTCAACTCATGGGACGGCCGGCTCTGCCCCATGCGCGCGCTGGGCGGTTCGGGCGTGTGGGAGCTGTTCGTCCCCGACATCGGCATCGGGCAGCGTTACAAATACGAGGTCCTTACCGCCGCCGGCGCTCTCACCCTCAAGGCTGATCCCTTCGCCTTCGCCACCGAGGCTCCGCCCCTGACCGCCAGCGTGATCGCCAGCCCGACCCACCAGTGGGCCGACGACGACTGGCTCGCCACGCGGGCTGGCACCGACCCCCGCACCCGGCCCATGTCGGTGTACGAGGTCCACCTGGGCTCGTGGCGGAGGGTCCCGGAGGAGGGCGACCGCCCCCTCACCTATCTGGAGCTGGCCGAGCAGCTGCCGGCCTACGTGGCCGACATGGGGTTCACCCATGTCGAGATGATGCCCGTGGCCGAGCACCCCTTCACCGGCTCGTGGGGCTACCAG
This sequence comes from Acidimicrobiales bacterium, assembly GCA_038232455.1. GTDB lineage: Bacteria > Actinomycetota > Acidimicrobiia > Acidimicrobiales > AC-14 > DATAQC01. The sequence continues at coordinate 3,244 of JBBSHU010000040.1, read as the reverse complement.
GTGAGTGCCTACTACGCACCAACGGCCCGCTTCGGCACGCCCGATGACTTCCGGGTCCTGGTCGACGCCTTCCATGCCCGAGGCGTCGGCGTGCTCATCGACTGGGTCCCGGCTCACTTCCCCAAGGACGAGTTCGCCCTGGCCAACTTCGACGGGACCGCCCTCTACGAGCACGCCGATCCTCGCCAGGGTGAGCATCCCGACTGGGGCACCTTGGTCTTCAACTTCGGGCGGCACGAGGTGGTGAACTTCCTGCTGGCCAACGCCCTGTTCTGGATCGAGGAGTTCCACATCGACGGGCTCCGCGTGGACGCGGTGGCGTCGATGCTCTACCTCGACTACTCCCGCAAAGAGGGCGAATGGGTGCCGAACCAGTTCGGCGGACGGGAGAACATCGAAGCGGTCGAGTTCCTGAAGCAGGTCAACACCGTCGTGTACGGCGAGCACCCCGGTGTGATGATGGTGGCCGAGGAATCCACGGCGTGGCCGGCGGTGTCGAAGCCCACCTACGCGGGCGGGCTGGGGTTCGGTTTCAAGTGGAACATGGGCTGGATGCACGACACACTCCAGTACTTCTCCAAGGATCCGGTACACCGCCGCCACCATCACTCCGACCTCACGTTCGGCCTGCTTTACGCCTTCTCCGAGAACTTCGTGCTGCCGCTGTCCCACGACGAGGTGGTGCACGGCAAAGGCTCGCTCGTGGCCAAGATGCCGGGCGACGGCTGGTCCAAGCTGGCCAACCTCAGGGCCATGCTGGGTTGGATGTGGGCCCACCCAGGGAGCCGCCTGCTCTTCATGGGTGGGGAGCTGGCCCAGGAGCGGGAGTGGTCGCACGACCGCAGCCTCGACTGGCACCTGATCGATGCTCCCGGCCACGCCGGCGTGCAGGAGCTGGTCCGCCGGCTCAACGGTCTCGCCTCGTCGCTGCCGGCCATCTACGAAGTCGAGTACGAGCCCGCCGGCTTTCGCTGGATCGACGCCAGCGACGCCGACCACAACGTGTTGGCCTTCGCCCGCTTTTCCGCCGACGGGTCCCAGACGCTGCTGTGCATCGCCAACTTCTCGGCGTCGCCGCTCGGGGGCTACCGCATCGGTCTGCCCCGAGCGGGCCGATGGGAGCAGGTCCTGGAGACCTCATCGAGCGCCTTCGGAGGTCAGGGCCCTGACCAGGTCGACGACCGGTGGGCCGACCCCGTCGCCTGGCACGGCTTCGACCAGTCGTTGATGTTCGACCTGGCCCCCCTGTCGGTGGTCTGGCTCGTCTGGAGGGAGTAGCTACCCCGTACCCGACTTCTCCGACTCGACCAGTTCCTTCAGGGTCTTCAGGTTGCGCTTCCAGATCGAGCGCAGGACGGGCTTGGCCACGACGCTGCCGACCCGGCCGCCCATCCACCACGGGAAGTGCAGGCGCTCCTCCCAGGTGAACAGGGTCCCCCCGGGGCGCAGGCGCAGGGTGAATCGGCCCTTGCCCTGGACCAGGCCGGTATGGCGGATCCCGATCGTCCGGCGCTCCTTCCACTCCACGACCTCCATGGTGTCGCTCAGCCGGAGCGGTCCCACCCGGGTGGCGCACTCGAAGGTGGTGCCGAGACCGGTGGCGTGCGACGACGTGATGCGGATCGACTCGGCGTCGTGCATCCAGCGGACGTGCGAGCCGATGTCGCGCACGGCCTGCCACACGACGATGCGCGGGGCGCGAATGAAGATGCTGACGCGAATGTGCCCGATGAAGCCAGCCTAATGAGGGTCCTCGCCGCTCGGAGGAGGTCGGGGATGGGGCCACGACCGGGGCGGCGGAGCCGCCAGCAACTCAGCCGCAGTTGGCGATCTCGACGGGATCGGTGCCGGAAACCGTGGCGCCCGGTAGCTTGGCCGCCCAGGCGTGCAGGACATCCACCAGCGAGGCGGTGTCGGCCGGCGTGTCCATGATTATGTTCACCCGGATGCACGTGCGGCTGCCGTCGCGCCATGCCCGGTAGGAGTCGCCGCCCCACCCGGCGGCCGCCCGGGCGGCCACGTCGTTGCTCGGTACCGCGGCGTCGGTGATCAGGGTGAGGCCGAGCTGGCCGAGGGAGCCCTCGTCGATCACCTCGCCGTCGGCGGGCGGCGCCACGACGTGGCGAGCCCCCTCACCGGCGAGGAACCGATCGGGCGCCATGACCTGCTCGGTCGTCGTGGGTGGATGCTCGAAGGCCGCGTCGAGGCGGGGCTGGCCCCCATCGGAGCGAAGGGCGGCCACGAAGCGTGGCCCGACGATGTAGGGAAAGGCGAAGGCCTTGGTGAACACATCGGGCTCCGCCCCGCCGTCGCTTCCCGGGGTGGCGGCCTCTTTGACAGCGTCGATGGCGTCCTGTTCGTCCTGGGGGCGAGAGTCGTACCACGCGTTCTGGACGGTGACAGCGTCGCCCTTCACCAATGCCTGGTACGCGGACCGGGCGTCGCTCTGGTCCGGCTCATCGAGCTCGGGGTGGTAGAGGCCGTAGTGCTGGTCGTCGAGGGCATGGGTCAGTTCGTGGACGAGCGTCTGCTTGGCATAGGGCGTGGCCTCGACGCCCCGCACGTAGAGCTCCCTGGTCTGGTCGTCATAGAAGCCGACGACGTTGCTCACCTGTTGCCGAGTCACGGCGTCGAGGTTGACGTTGCCATCGATCAGCCCGAGGGCCCGGAGGACGCCCAGGCTCGTCTGGTCCTCCTGGGACGTGTCGCCGCTGTCGGACCCGCCTTGGAGCAATTCCTCGAACCGGGCGTCGGGCACAAGGGTCACCTTCGGGGCCTGCTTGAACTGCCGCCCGCGCGTCTGCTCCACGAACGCTTCCAGCTCGGTCAGGACAGGCTGGAGCTTGTCCGGGACGGGCTGAAGCGTGTCCGGGACCTGCTCGGTCACGACGGCCGTCGCCGGGGCATCCGTGTCCCCGCTGCGGGCGAGGACGACCCCGGCATCGGCCAGAAGGGTGGTCACGATGACGACTGCCAGAGCTGCCGCCTTCTGAAGTCGGCTCATCGCCCGGCCCGGGAAGTACAACGGGGCCAGGGTTCGATACTCACCGTCATACGGTGAGTATCGGCCTGCGGGGCTCCGACCTGAGTGTCGCTTCCCACCTCTAGCGGGAGTTTCCGGGCTATCCCGATGAGCTGATCTCCAGCCCGCTCGGAACGTTCTTCCAAAGAAGCCCCTGACCAGCGCGTTTGTGCTGGTCAAAGGCTCGCGTTCTGTCGCTGGTTGGTGTATTACCTATATATG
>JBBSHU010000039.1:0-25607 GCA_038232455.1 Acidimicrobiales bacterium | reverse complement strand
TCCTGCGTAGAGCAGGGTGCGGATCCGGTAGTTCCGGAACCGGGTGAAACCGAACGCCACCCGCTTGATGCGCTTGATGAGGTTGTTGGCCGCCTCGGTCGGTCCGTTGCTCACGTGCGCCTGGTGCCACGCGGCGATCTGATGACGCCAGCGGATCAGCGTGCGGCCCAGCCGGCGGATCTCGAGTGGGCAGTCGCCGTCCTGGAGATCGTGGCCCAGACGGGTGACCCACTCGAGGGCGAGGACCGGGTCGGTATGGATGTACAGCGCCCTGACCGCTTCCTTTGCGTGCCAGGCGGTGGTTACCTCGCCTCGTGGGTCACCGGCTCGCAGCAGACCCAGCAGCTTCGTGCGGCCGTTATCGTCGAGTCGTTCGTCGGCCTTGGTGAGCAGACGCCGGCAGCGGTAGAGGGGATCGGACTTGCGTCCTCGATGTCCGAGGGTGTCGTCTTGCACCCGTCGGCGGCACTCATCCAAGGCGGTGTTGGCCAACTTGACCAGGTGGAATGGATCCGCGACCTGCACGGCGTCGGGGACCATTGTGTCGAACACCGCCCGGTAGGGACCGGAGAGATCCAACGTGGCGTACTCGATGGCATCGAGCCACTCGTGGCCTCGCTCGGCCAGCCACGCGCAGGGCTCGGCGGTCCTGCGACCAGCCACGATGTCGAGCAGGCGACCGGCGCGGACGTCGACGATCGACGTCGACCACAGCTGGCCCCGCCACGGGCCCTCGCGCATGAACAGCGTCTCGTCGAGGCCGAGGGCGGTGACGGTTCCGATGCGGTCGGGATCATCGTCGACGAGGGCGGTGCCGTAGGCGACCACGGTGTCGTTGATCGTGTGCCAGTCACAGCCGAGCTCGACGGCCACCTCGTTCACCGTGCGACCCCAGCGGCCGACCTGTTCGGTCACCCACCGCCCGGCCCGGTCGGTCATCACCAGGCGGGCGGAAGCGATGCCGGGCGCCTCCTCGGTCCAGGACCCGACGGCACAGCCCAAGCGTCGGCAGCTCCAGCGGTGCTTGCGCCACACCAGTCGGGCCGGGCGCCCGAACGCCGGCAGGTCGACGAGGGCCACTATCGGCCGGTCCTTGATCGTCACCGGGCCGCCGCAGTCTCCGCACACCGGGCGCTCGGCTCTCGTTTCGACGTGCACCCACAGCGGTCCGTCCGCCTCGTCGACGATCCCGAGCACGGCCACCTCGGGCAGTCCGACCAGCAGCTCGCACATGCGCGTAGGGTCAACTTGCACAGGGGCTCTCCCGAACTCGACGGACTAGACACCATCAAGTTCGCAGAGCCCCTGTACCGCGTCAGGGATGCTCTAGACCCCGCTCAGATCCGAAGAGCCATATTGCTGATACTGGCTGGCGGCGGCGTCCACATGGTCTCCGAGGCGGCGGGGCACCAAGCGCCCGAGGTGTACACGGTGCCGCGAGGTGCGGTGGCCGTGGCCGCCCTGGGAGCGTCGGCCGTCATCGCCGCCGGCCTCGCCGGCATCTTCGCTGCCTCATCCGTCCTGAAGCGTCAGCCGCGCTGACGCTGGCCACATCAGTCCGAGATCGGAGCCCGAGCTTCTGGCGGGGGTCGCAGGGTCTCGATGGTCTCCGTCAGGCGCTCCACGACGTCGTTGAGGTCGTCGGCCGTGGGCATGCCGGTCAGGGCCAGCCGAACCGAGGCGATCTCACGGGCGAGGAACTCGGCGTCGGCCTGGGTCCGAGACGTGAGCGAACGGTCGCGTTCGACCTCGGACCGGTCACGTTGGTCCTGGCGGTTCTGGGCCAAGAGGATGAGGGGGGCGGCGTAGGCCGCCTGCAAGGACAAGGCCAGGGTCAGAAGGATGAACGGGTACTCGTCGAAGCGCAGGTCGGGGACGGACGCGTTGATGATGATCCAGACGATCACCACGACCGTCTGGATGACGAGGAATCGCGCCGTCCCGATGTACCGGGCGATGGCCTCGGAGAATCGCCCGAACGCCTCCGGGTCGTAATGTGCGCCGAGTGCCACCCGCCCCTTGGGCGACGAGAGATCCTCGCGCCGGGGCATCAGCGCCAACCCCGGGGGAGCGTGCGGTCGAGGACGTCGTCGACGGTGACCGCGCCGAGCAGGCGGCCGTGATCGTCGCACACCGCCACCGCCAACAGGTCGTAGGCGGCCAGGCGTTCGGCCACGGCCAGCTCGGTGAGCGCGGGGCTGATGACGGCCGGGGCGGCGTCGATGCACGTCCCGACGCGCGTGGACGGGGCCTCCCGCAGGAGGTGCTGGAACCCGACCGATCCCAGGTAGGCGCCGGTCGGGGTCTGGGTGGGCGGCTGGGCCACGAACACCTGGGCGGCCAGGGCGGGGGGCAGCTCGGGGTCTCGGAGGCGAGCCAGCGTCTCGGCCACCGTCACTTCGGGGCCGACCACGACCGGTTCCGATGTCATCAGACCACCGGCAGTTGCGCCGTCGTAGGACAACAGCCGCCGCAAGGGATCGGCTTCGGTGGGTTCCATGGCCTCGAGCAATTGGCGCTGGCGCTCGGCCGGGAGCTCCTTCAGCAGGTCGGCTGCGTCGTCAGGCTCCATCTCCTCCAACACATCGGCGATGCGAGCCAGATCGAGTCCCCGGATGAGCTCGACCTGCTCACGCTCGGGTAGTTCCTCCAACAGGTCGGCCAGGCGCTCGTCGTCCATGGTGGCCACCAACTGGCGACGGCGCTCGGCGGTGAGGGGCTGGAGGCGACGGGCCACGTCGGTGGGGTGAAGCTGGCGCAACGCCGCCACCTCGCCGGCCAGAGGCCCGGCGTCGAACAGGCCGGCCGCCTCCTGCCAACCGACGACGCGCGTCGACCGCAGGCGCCCGAGCGGACCGGGAGGGACCACGGCGACGGTGGCCACCTCCCAGGAGCGGGCTCGGGCAACGACCGGGCGCATGCCGAGGTCGGTGACCACACCTCCGGCAGAGCGCCGGCCCAGCAGGTCACCCACCAGCAGTTCGCCCATCCGCAGAGAGAAGTGGCGAAGGTCGACGGTGCCCCCGGCCAGGCGCATTCCCGACGAATCGAGCTCGCCGGCCCGGGCCGCAGCCACGAAGATACGCCGACGATTGATGGCCGCGACGAACCCGAGCGCCTGAGGAGGCTGCCCACCGACGGCGGGCAGAAGTACCACGTCGGCGACCGTACCCACCGCGCTGCCTTCGGCATCGACGATCGGCAACCGGAAGATCCGCGAGGCGTAGATGAGGATGGATTCGTCCACGGACGCGAGGCTACCGGTGACGGCCGTCCGTGCCACCCCCGGTGTTCTGGTCAGGTCCGGGGTGGCCAGGACCACCCTGGAGCCAGGCGGGAGAACTCGTCGGTGCCGTAGGGAGTGCCGTCGATGAGCGAACCGGGTCGACCCTAGATGATGGCGTGAATGTCTTCGCCGGTGACTGTCTTGTGGGTCTCCAGGGCGTGCGCCACCGAGAGAATGGCTCGGCGGTTCTCGCTCGAAAGCACCTGGACCCTGTCCATGATCCCGGCCAGGTTGTGCTCGATGCGGCTGCCCAGACTGCTCTCGAGCAGGTCCTTCTTGTCCTTGTCGTCGCCCTTACCGGGACGTCCGCCGCCACCGATGCCCACCGTGGGTGACACCGTGGGAGGCCACCGTGGTGCCCATCCCCCAGTAGCCCTCCATCATGGTGGCGATCTTGGTGGCCGTCTCCAGGTCGCCTGACACGCCTGAGGAGTTGTCGCCATCCTCTGGGGGACCGAGGGTCCTTGAGGTGCTTGGCCTTGACGATGTCGACCCAGGTGATGGCGTCGCGCCCGGCCCGGATGGCGTTGATGAGCGCCTCTGCCACCGGGGCTTGCGTCCGGAGCGCTCGACGACGATGAACTCAGGGCCGGGGCTGGGCCAGCGGCATCAGGGCATTGACGAGCGGACGTAGGTCGGCCGGCACCTCGGACTCCTGCAGCGACACGGATTGGCTCTTGCCTCCCCTCGTCACCGTGAGGTCGTACTGGAACCGGTCGGGCCCGGACGGCACCGCCGGCGGTCGACGGGCCAGGGCCCCCACATCGACCCGCGACAGCGCGCCGGACACGGCTGTCGCGGCATCGGGAGGCAGGCTGGACACGTCGACCGAGGTGCCCAGGCTCAGCCCGGCCATCCCGCCGCTGCGGACGAGATCGATGTGGGTGTCTTCGGGCACGGAGCCGTCATTCCGTTCGGGCACGGAGCCGTCATTCCGTTCGGGCACGGAGCCGTCATTCCGTTCGGGCACGGAGCCGTCATTCCGTTCGGGCACGGAGCCGTCAGACCTTCAGCTTCACCGCGTCCCAGCCGGCCTTGACAGCATCGACCTCGGCACCGGAGGGGCCGAAGATCTGTCCGGCCTGGCGGATCGTCACCTTGGCGAACGTGGCGAAGTCGCAATTGGGCTTGATCTGGGCGTCGCCGAGCGACTCGTACCAGATCTTGCCGGCCTTCTCCCATGCGTTGCCGCCGAGGGTTGTGGCGACCACGTAGAAGGCATGGCTGGGAATCCCCGAGTTGGTGTGCACGCCGCCGTGGTCCTGGGCCGTCTTCACGAAGTGGTCCATGTCGGCCGGTTGACTGTCGTGGGAATTGGCCTTCCCGGGCGCCTTCAGCGAACGCAGGGCAGGTTGGAGCATGGGCCCGACGATGTCGTTCCCGATGAGCCAGTCGGCCGAGGCTGCGTCCTGCTTCTTGGCGTACTGCTTCACCAACGAACCGAACACGTCGGAGATCGACTCGTTGAGGGCTCCCGACTGGTCCACGTAGGACAGGTTCGCCGTGTACTGGGTGACCCCGTGGGTGAGCTCGTGGCCGATGACATCGAGCGAGTTGGTGAGCGGGGTGAACATGGTGCCGTCACCGTCACCGAAGAACATGTGGCCCTGGCCGTCCCAGAAGGCGTTGTCGTAGTCGGTCGAGAAATGGACGAGGCCCATGATCGGCATGCCGCCGTTGTCGATCGAGTCGCGCTGGAACACGTCCCAGTAGAACGTGTAGGTGGCGCCGAAACCGTCGTAGGCCTGGTTCACGCCGGCGTCGTCGGCGGGGGGCGCTCCCTCGGCCCGGGTGGCGACGCCGAGGGCCATCGTCTCGCCGTGGTGCTGGTCGTAGATGGAGCGATGGGGCGTGCCGGGCGTCCCCCCCACGGCGGCCGAACGGAGCATGGCCGGAGCCAGGCTTGCGGCCGTCTCGGCCCGGCGAACCCGGAATGTGGAGTCGAGGGCGATGGTCTTCAGCGCGGCCTCGCGCTGCTCGTCATTGCCGTGCCTGATGATCTGGCGCAGCAACTCGGGGGGGACGATGCACTGCATTGGGGATCGATGGGCCATGGGTTGCCTCCTGTCTGCCGCCGACCTGGTGACCAGGGCGAGCCTATTCACCAACGGCCGTCCGCACCGGCCGGGCGGCTCAAGTCCGCGGGGCAGGAGAACGGCAACTACGGCGGGTGCGGTTACTCGGTCGCCGGTCGGGAGTGGTCTTCGCCCACCTTTCCGGCGTGACCCCACCGGCCCAACCGCCGTCAGCGGTGGGCGGCGTCACCGCCGGCTCCGGGACCGGCCGCGTTTCGGTGTCGTGGCAACCGGCGGCGGCGAACAACGCGGCGGTGGACGTCTACGGGGTCTGGGCCTATTCGGCCGCCGGGTACTCGGGCCGGGGCGCAGCCGTGTGCGGCACCTGCACCACCGTCACGATCGACGGCTTGGTCGACGGGACAGTCGACGTTCTGGTCGTCGCCGCCCACAATGCCGCCGGCTGGGGCGGCGCCGGCTTTTCGCCGTGGGTCACCTCCGGCGGCATGCCTTCGGCCCCCGGTTGGGTATCAGCCGGCCCGGGACCGGGACAGGTCCAGTTCTCGTGGGCTGCGTCCAACAGGGGCTTGGCGGCAGTCGACGCGTACCTGGCTCTGGTGTACGACGGCCCGAACTACACCGGTCGAAACGCCGTCACCTGTGGCACCTGCACCGGGACCACGATCACCGGCCTACCGGGTGGAACAGCTACACGGTCTACGTCCTGGCCCACAACGCCTACGGCTGGGGCCCGGCCGCGGCGGTCCCGGCCGTGACGGTTTCCTGACGTCACCGCCGGCCGGGCGTCGGCTCGCTACGATCGGGAGATGGCACGTGACCGGGTGGTCCTCGGCCGCAGAGGCGATTCCTCGATGGTCCGCATCCGCTGGACCGAGGATTGCCCCGAAGACCTGAACGACGTCGAGACGGCCGAGGGACTGGGCGCCCGATGGGAGGGCGACGAGCTGGTCGTGTACGACCTGCCCGGCTTCACCCAGCTACTCGCCTACGACACTGGCGACGAGTACCAGATCGACAACGACTGAAAGCGGCCCGTTCCGGTCGGCGCTGAGAGGCCGCCAGCGGCTAGCGCGCGTCCCAGGTGGGGATCAGGTTGCGGGCGGCGCGGGCCTCGTCGAGGCGGCGAACGGGCGAGGTCCGGGGTGCCTCGTGGGCGTCGTCGGCGGTACCTGCGGCAATGGCCACGAGTGCGCCGGCCAGGGCCTCCAGGGTCTGGGGACTCTCGGTCTCGGTGGGCTCGATCATGAGTGCCTCGTCGACGATGAGGGGGAAGTACACGGTGGGGGCGTGGAACCCCTCTTCGAGCAGCCGCTTGGCCACGTCGGCCGCCCGTAGACCGCTGCGCCGGCGCAGGCCCGCTGCCGACGCCACGAACTCGTGCATGTTGGGCCGGTCGTAGGGAATGTCGTAAATGCCCCGCAGCCGGTGACGCAGCCAGTTGGCATTGAGCACCGCCATCTCGGCCACCCGGCGCAGTCCTTCGCCGCCGTTGGCCAGGATGTACGACCAGGCCCGGGCCAGGGCCAGGGCGTTGCCGTGCCAGGAGTGGACCCGGCCGATCGACTGCTCGGGCCAGTCCCACCCGAAGCCCCCGTCGGTCCGGCGCACCGGGCGGGGGCCGGGCAGGAAGGGGGCCAGGCGCGCCGACACCGCGACCGGGCCCGCCCCGGGGCCTCCGCCGCCATGGGGTACGGCGAAGGTCTTGTGCAGGTTCATGTGCACGATGTCGAAGCCCATGTCGCCGGGGCGGGTGACGCCCAGGATGGCGTTGAGGTTGGCCCCGTCGTAGTAGAGCAACCCGCCCACCTCGTGGACGGCCGAGGCGATCTCGGCGATGTCCTCCTCGAACAGCCCCAGGGTATTGGGGTTGGTGAGCATGATGCCGGCGACATCGTGATCGAGCCGCTCGCGCAGCGCGGCCACATCGACGCAACCGCGCTCGTCGGAGGGCACGGTGGTGACCTCGTAGCCGCCGAGGGTGACCGACGCCGGGTTCGTGCCATGGGCCGAATCGGGGATGATCACCCGCCGTCGTGTGCCCGCTTCGCCTCGCGACTCGTGCCAGGCCCGCATGAGAAGGAGGCCGGTGAGCTCCCCCGCCGCCCCCGCAGGAGGTTGCAGGGTGGCGGCGTACATCCCGGTGACCGCGCAGAGGGTCTCCTCCAGGTCCACCAGAAGTTCCAACCAGCCCTGGATGAGCGACACCGGCGACGCCGGGTGAACGTCGGTGAGGCCAGGCAGCGATGCCGCCTCGTCGCAGAGCTTGGGGTTGTACTTCATGGTGCACGACCCCAGGGGATAGGCGCCGAGGTCGACCGAGTACTGCCGGTGGGACAGCCGGGTGAAATGCGCGACCAGGTCCCGCTCACAGACCTCGGCCACCGGGGTCGGCTGGGCCCGCAGATGCCGCGCCGCCACCAACTCCTCCGGTAACCACTCGGGGACGCCCGTGTCACGGAACGATGCCGCTCGGCGACCCGGCGACGACAGGTCGAACAGCGTGGGCTCCTCGTCGCGGCCCATGAGCGGCGCACTGGTGGCCTTGCCCCCGGCCGCGCTCACAGGACCGCCGCCCGAAGGGCGTCCGTGCACATCTCCCGAGACGGATGGCCCGTGGGAAGGGGCCCGCCGCCCGTCTTTCTCGGGCGGTGGGAGGGGCCGGCCACGGGACAGGACCCGGCGAAGATCATCGCACCGCCTTTTCCAGGGCGGCGGCGTAGGCGTCGATCTCCGCCCGGGTGCGGCGTTCGGTGACGGCGATCAGCAGGCCGTCGCCACCGCCGTCGCCGGTGTACTCCGAGCCCAGGGCGATGCCGGCGAGGAACCCCTCCTCGGCCATGCGTTCGACCACGGTGTCGGCCGCGACCGGTACGCGGATGGCGAACTCGCGCAGAACGGGTGCCCCGGCCAACGGCTCCACGCCGTCGATGCCCAGCACGGCCTGGCGGGCGTAGCGGGCGCCCCGGGCACAGCGCAGAGCCATCTCCCGCAGTCCGCTCGTGCCCAACCAGGCCAGGTGCACGATGGCGGCCACTGCGATCAGGGTCTGGTTGGTGCACACGTTCGAGGACGCCTTCTCCCTCCTGATGTCCTGTTCGCGGGTACGCAGCGTGGTGACGTAGGCGCGCCTGCCGTCGACGTCGACCGTCTCACCCACGAGGCGTCCGGGCAGGCGCCGGACGAGGTCGCGGCTGCAGGCGAACATCCCCAGGTAGGGGCCACCGAACGACAGGGGCGTGCCGAACGGTTGGCCTTCACCCACGACCACATCGGCGCCGTGCTCGCCGGGCGACCGCAGGAGCCCGACCGCTACCGGGTCGCAGGCCACCAGCAAGATGGCACCCATGCGCCTGGCCACCTCGGCCGCCGCCTCGAGCTCGTCGATGCAGCCCAGGTAGTTGGGGTATTGCACGAGCAGGGCCGCGGGAGGCGCTTGGCCATGGTCGTCGGGGCCCGGCCATGCGGTGATGCCGTCGGCCAGGGCGATGTCGACGAGCTCGTGGCCGGTGCCGGTGGCGAAGGTGTCCAGCACCTGGCGCCAGTGGGGATGCACCCCCCGCGACACCCAGACCGCGGGGCGCCCGGTGGCGGCGACAGCCAGGTTGGCGGCCTCAACGCAGGCGGAGGCTCCGTCGTAGAGGGATGCGTTGGCCACCTCCACCCCGAACAGCCGGCACACCACCGTCTGGTATTCGAACAGGGCCTGGAGCACGCCTTGGGCCACCTCGGGTTGGTACGGCGTGTAGGCGGTGACGAACTCGGAGCGGAATGCGACCCGGCGCACGACGGCCGGCACGTCGTGGTCGTAGGCACCACCCCCGGCGAAGCAGACCAGGTTTCGGCTCGCCGGCCGGTTGGCTGCCGCCACCTCCCCAACGCGCTCCAGCACGTCGACCTCGGACAGTCCCGGAGCCACACCGAGGCCGCCGGCCAGGCGCAGGGCCTCGGGGATCACCGTGAACAACTCGTCGAGTGACGACAACCCGATGGTGGCGAGCATGGCCGCCACCTCGGCGTCGGTGTGGGGAATGAAGTCGGCCATGTGCTCTAGGAGCGTGCTTATCTATCCGCTTGAACAGCAGTTGAGCGTAGCGAAAGTGCTGTCCAGGCGTTCGGCTGCGAAGCGGTCGATCCATAGATCAGCACGCTTCTAGGGCCGACGCATTCCGACGAAGGGCGTCGGGACGACCCGCGCCGCCAGGGCCTGACCCCGCACCTCGACGACCACTTCCGTGCCCGCCTCCACGGTGGGGTCGAGCAGGGCCATGCCGATGCCGTGGCCGAGGGTCGGCGAGAAGTTGCCGCTGGTGACCTCGCCGGCGACGGCTCCGCCGACCAGCACCGGACACCCCTGCCGCGGAGGCTGGCGACCTTCGACAGCCAGTCCGCGCAGCGCTCTCGTCACCCCGGCCGAACGCTCGGCCTCCAGGGCGGCGCGCCCCCGAAAGGAGCCCTTGTCCCAGGCAACCACCCAACCGAGCCCGGCCTGGAGGGGGGTGATACCCGGGCCGAGCTCGTGGCCGTGAAGGGGCAGGCCCGCCTCCAGGCGCAGGGTGTCGCGCGCGCCCAGGCCTGCGGGCACCACGCCGGCGTCGAGCACCGCCTGCCAGAAGGCCGGAGCCACCTCGGTGGGTACGGCCACCTCCACTCCGTCCTCACCCGTGTACCCGGTGCCGGCGGCCACGCACGGCGTACCCCTCCATTCGATCCGCCGCACTGCGAAACGCGCCACGTCGGCGGCCTCGGGAGCGACGCTGGACAAGCGCTCGCGGGCGGACGGACCCTGCACGGCGATCACCGCCCGCCCTTCGGTGACGTCGTCGCCACCGATGGCCCCCACGACCTCAGCCGTGTTCGACGCGTTCGGCATGACGTGGAACTCGGCGCCGCCTGCGTGGTCCACGCCGTCGAGCCACCAGACGATGATGTCGTCGACCACCGAGGCGTCGTCGGGGTCGAGAAGGTGAGTGTACTGGGCCCGACCCGGGCCGATCCGGTTCAGATCGTTGGTCAGGGTGCCCTGCAGGCGGTCGAAAGCGCCGTCGCCTCCCACGACCACGGTGCCGAGATGGCTGACGTCGAAGGCCACGGCTGCCTCCCGGCAGGACCGGTGCTCGACCAGGGTGCCGTCCGGATAGGACAACGGCATCTCCCACCCCCCGAAGTCCACCATGCGGGCGCCGAGGCGGCGGTGTTCGGCATCGAGAGGAGACATGCGGGGACCCACGGCGACACGCTACCGGCGGCAGCCACTGCCTCAGGCCGGCGGGGCCAGCACTGCCTCAGGCCGGCGGGGCCAGGGCGGCCAGGACCTCGTCGTGAAGGAGGCCGTTGGTGGACACGGCGTTGCCTCCGTCGTCGGTGGGCATGCCGGCCAGGTCGGTGAACCTGCCCCCGGCTTCTTCCACGATGATCTTCAGCGGGGCCAGGTCCCATACCGAGACCTCGGGCTCCACGGCCAGGTCGACCGCCCCCTCGGCCACGAGGACATGCGACCAGAAGTCGCCGAGGGCCCGGGTCCGCCAGCAGCGGCGGGCCAGTGCGGTGAATGCCTCGCCCAGGCCCCGGGACTCCCATCCCGACAGGCTGGCGTAGCTGAGCATGGCGTCGTCGAGGGAACCGACGGCCGAGACCCGGATCGGCTCACCGTCGGCGAAGGCGCCTCCACCCTGGGCTGCCCACCACCTCCGACCGAGAGCGGGGGCCGACACCACCCCGAGCACGGTCTGGCCCTGCTGCTTGAGGGCGATGAGCGTGGCCCACACGGGCACGCCCCGCACGTAGTTCTTGGTGCCGTCCACGGGATCGAGAATCCATTGGCGGCCGGTGCCGGGGCCCGTGCCGGGGTGATCACCAGCCTCCTCGCCCATCACTGCGTCACCGGGCCTGACCTCGCCCAGGCGCCGCCGCAAGGCCTCCTCCACGGCCAGGTCGACTTCCGACACCGGAGTCAGATCGGGCTTGGTCTCCACCACCAGGTCGCGGGCCCGGAAGCGGGCCAAGGCCAAGGTGTCGGCCTCGTCGGCCAAGTCGAGGGCGAGGGCCAGCTCCTGGGCGAGGGACGCCTCCGCGTGCACCCGACCCTCAGGCCGGCTTGCGTCCGCGCGAGGCGGGATGCTCACCCGAGGTAGGCGGCCAGGTGGGGTCGGGCTCGGCGAAGCGGAGCGGCAGGGGCTCGACGCCCTCGTCGACGGGTAGGTCCTGGGAGGGCGGCTCGAGGCCGTACTTGACCAGGAGGTTGAGGTAGTCGCGTTGGTAGAAGACCTTGATGTTCACCTCGGGGAAGACCTCGCGCAGGCGGCGGGCCTTCCGGTTCTTCTTGGTCACCAGCTTCTGGTTCATGGTGGTGATCTCTATGAACAGGTCGTAAGCCGGCAGGTAGAAGTCGGGGGTGAACGCCTGGGCCGGATTGCCGGCGTTGTCGGACTCGAGGACGAAGGTCCGCGGCTCGTACTCCCAGACGATGCCGTAGAAGTCGAGAAGCTTGGCGAACTGCCGCTCGGAGTTGTGGGCGAACAGCTCGCGGTCGTGCGGTAGTGGGGTCGGCTCACCACCGTCGGGACGCGTGGCCGGGACGGCGCGCCCGCCGGGGTCCGACTCGGGCGGGAGCTTCGGTGCCAGCAACTACCCCGCGCCGTGGGCGGCCGCCGACGGCACCGGCCGAACGGCGTCGACATCGACGACCGGATGCAGCTCGGTGATCGCCGCGTCGAGCTCGGCCTTGACCCCGTCGAGCGCCATGATGCTGAACACGCCCTGGCCCTGGCGCACGAGGTCGACCAGCTCCCCCGAGTCGCGGGCCAGGAGCACCGAATCCGCACCGTTGAGGACGAGACTGGCCGAGGCGATGTCGGCACCCAGGTGATCACGCAGGTACTCGATGGCCCGGCGGGCCTTCTTCAAGGCCATGCCGGCGTCGAGCAGGCTCTTGATGACCTTCAGCTCCACCAGGTCCTGGTAGGAGTACTGGCGCTGGGTGCCGCTGCCCCGCGCGTCGGCGATGGAGGGGCGGATGAGATCGGTACGGGCCCAGTAGTCGAGCTGACGGTAGGTGATCCCCACGATCGAGCACACCTGCGGCCCGCGATAGCCCGTTGCCGTCGTGTTCTCAGCCCCCTGGACTGTGCCACCTGAACCTCTGGCCACCGTGACCTCGTTTCCCACGGCCGACAGCCGCGTAGTTACGCTCGTGTAGGGCGAAACTATATCCAGAGCTTGTCCACAGTCAACAACTCCCGCTCCGGCCCGAGGAGTCAGTCGGCGGTGGTCCCAGGGCGACGACGGGACGCCGCTGAGATCCGGTGAGCTCAGATCGTGATGGTCCGGCCGTCGAACTTGGTCAGGGAGAAGCGAGCGCGCTCGCTGTAGGTAGCGCGCTGTTCCTCGAGAACTCCGATGGCGACCGCCTCGCCGAGCTTGACTGCCTCACTGAAGTCGGTGCGCCAGTGGATGCCGGCAAAGTTCCGGCCGGCGGCGATGTTGGCTGCGACCTTGTTCAATTCGCCACCCACGGTGAGCGGTGCCCCCTCGTAGGGGAGAAGCGACATGCCATCAGGCGAAGCCACGACCGGATTCGGGAGCACGAACGACTCGTCGAACCACGCCTTCAAGATCGTGACGCAGGCCCCGGCAACGGTGGCGTGCCCGGAACCGTACGACGGGTGAAGAGGACAGCCTTCGGGAAAGCCTTGAGGCAGCAGGAAGCTGCCGGAGCGACTGAAGACCTCGTCGAGCACCGGCGAGTTGAGAAGCTCGGCGTGAACCGGATAGGCCGCCGCGTTGGTCCTCCGGTTGTGCACCAGCCCACCGAACTCCTCCGGTCGAGCGCGACGGTGCACGAACCACTTGCAGAACCAGATGCCCTTGAGCGCACGCGTGGCGACCTCGGTTACGAGGCTCAGGACATGGGGCCCCCCGAACGTTACAAATGCATCCTGCTTGCTGCTGGTGTTGTAAGGGTTGCCGGCATCAAAAGGTGCACCCATGGCCAGTAGAATCAAGCACGCATTGAGATAAGCCTCATAAAGAGCATCGACATGGACATACTGGCTCAGATCCCTGCCATTTCTAATATAGCGGTGGGTGCTATCGAAGGCGTCTCCAGAAGTGGGCGTGGCCCCATTCTTAATGCTCAGCCAAGACCCGTAGCTCGTCAGGTAGTCTCTGTTTGGTAGGACCGTCGTCTGTTTCTGGCTGATCGTGAGAGACCCGTACGGGATGTCGCGCCAGAGAAACTGAGAGAGGTAGGGGCCGTTCAGGTCGGCGGCGGTGTTGCCTCGGAAGAGTGTCGCCGGTCGAACCGCTCCGTCCTGCTTGGGTCCCCGGAAGTCCGAGAACCGCGACAGGTCGGTCGCGGCAGCCGTGGTGACCGAATTGGCGGCGTAGTCGGAGAAGTGGACGTCGCGAGCCAGCGCCATCCAGTACAGCTCGGCGGCCTCACCTGCTTCCTCGGCGCTGTCAATACGGGGAGCTGGTCGAATTCCCACGCTCTGGCAGTCGGGACCCTCGAGATCGAATGCCAGGCCCGCCAGCGGGTTTCTCAGCGGCCGGACGCCTCCCAGGGGAATCGCTTCGAAGTCCGCGTTGGTGCCGGTACCGACGGCTCGCAGCAGAGCGTTGTATGCGCCGGGCTCAACCTCGCCCAGGCTGTTGTGCGGGAGGCCCTTCGAGAAGTTGCCGAGACGCTTGAGCCCATAGCCACCTTCATCGTTGTTGCTCAGGGCAACAGCAAGGGGACGAGCGAACGCGAGCTCTGCGGCGTCGAGGCGCGAACGCCGAGCCGCCGTTCGCCTCTGCTGCGCCTTGCTCAATGGTGGGAATGAAGCTTCGGCCGCCTCGGCCACGGCCGGAAGCGTCAGCTGTAGCCCCCCGGACCCCACGGCGATGGAGGCGAGCGTGGCTGCGCCGGCGCCTCGGAAGAGGCCGCGCCGGCTGAGGGGCGTTCGGGTTAGCGCGTCGTGTCCCGCTGCCGGTGCGGTGGCCCCCTCGTGATCGTCCTGTTCCACTCGGTGCTCCCCTCGTCGCCAAGCCGGGTCTACAGCTCCTCGTCAAAGCGACTGTGTCTCCAACACCGTGTCGGGGCGACCCGAGCGTGACAGGCTTGATATGGCATGGCAATAGATGTCTAATGCACCTACCGCGCACAAGGGGTCAGGAAGCGAAGTCCTCCGGGTTCACCCCGTCGAGGAACTCCCGGAACCGCTCCACCTCGTCCTCTTCCTCCTCCTCGTCCCCCACTGCGACCGCCGCCTCCTCGAGCACCGTCTCGTCGGCGAAGATCGGGGTGCCCAGGCGGGCCGCCAGGGCGATGGCGTCGGAGGGTCGGCTCGACACCTCGCACGTCGTGCCGTCGCGGGTCATCTGGATCTCCGCGTAGAAGGTGCGGTCGCGCAACTCGGTGATGACGATGCGCTCGATCCCCACGCCGAGGGCGACGAGAACGTCTCGGATGAGGTCGTGGGTCATGGGCCGCTGGGTGGTGACGCCCTGGATGGCGAAGGCGATGGCGGTGGCCTCGACCGGGCCGATGAAGATCGGCAGCACGCGATGCTGGCCGTCGGCCTCCCGCAGCAGGACGATCGGGTTGTTCGTGGGCATCTCCACCCGCACCCCGACGAGATGCATCTCGAGCACGAACCGACCCTAGTCTGAACTTTCCGCAACCGATGGCGCAGAGGGAAAAGTTCCGGAACCGTACAACTCGGCTACGTAGGCGTCGGGATCACCGCGAAGAAGTCCGAGATCGGCGGCGATGATCCGGTCGAGGTTTCGGTACCGCTCGGCGTAATCGAGTCCGTAGCCGAGGACGAAGTCGTCGCCGATCTCGAAGCCCCGGAAGCGGACCGGCGTGGGCACGATTCGCCGAACCGCCTTGTCGAGCAGGGCGCAGGCGTCGACCGACGCCGCCTCCCGTCCCCGGATCTCGCCCAGCAGGTAGGTGAGGGTGAGGCCGGTGTCGATGATGTCCTCGATCAGCACGACCTGGCGCCCATAGAGGTCGACCTCGGTGTCCTTGACGATGCGCACCCGCCCGGTATCGGGGGCGTAGGAGGAGATGGCCATGAAGTCGATGACGGGATCCACGGTGAGGGACCGGATCATGTCGGCGAAGAAGGGAACGCTCCCCTTGAGGACGGCCACCAGCACCACCCCGTCGTCGTAGGCCTCGGAGATCTCCGCGGCCAGCCTGGCCACCCCCTCCCGGAGCTCAGCCGGGCCGATGAGGGTGCGCACCCGCGAGGTCGCCGCTACTGGCCGTCGAGGTACTGGCCCAGGGCTTTGCGGAGCATGGCCTGACGCAATCCCTGGCCGAGGCGAGCCAGCTCCCCGAGCGTGTCCGCAGCCTGGCGCCGGGCCTGGGGGTTCCGCTGCTTGAGCATCGGCATGACGACCTGTTCGAAAAAGCTCGCCTCCCGGTCGGCGGCCGTCTTGTACATCCGCAGGTGCCTGGCCTCGACCCCGTACTTCATGAAGCCGGCAGCCATGCCGGCCACCAGGAGCGCTTCTTCGTCGTAGTAGACGCTCGAGCCCACCCGGCGCCCGGCCAGGATGTCGAACCGCTCCAGCTCCCGCAGGTCGTCCTCTTCCAGACCGCTCGCCGCCGCCAACTCGGTCAGGTTCAGGCTGGCCCCCGACGTGCGGACCGTCAACGGGGTGCTGTCACCTGTGGCCGCGACGGCCGCCTGGGCCAGGGCCCGGGTGGTACCGCCCTCGCTGTCGTCGTCGTCGTCGTCCTCGGCGCCTTCGGGGTCGCCGCGCAAACGGCCCTTGATGACCTTGAGGGGCAGGAAGTGCTCACGCTGCTGGCGCAGGATCCAGCGGAGGCGCTCCACATCGGTGTCGTAGAACTTGCGGTACCCCGACGGTGTGCGCTCGGGGTCGAGCAGGCCCTGGCTCTCCAGGAAGCGGATCTTGGAGATGGTGACGTCGGGAAACTCGTCCTTCAGCAACGACAGCACTTCGCCGATCGACAGAAAGGCCCGGTCTTCCACGGCGAAGCCCCTCAGTCCTCGCCGGCGGGCCCGGAGAAGAAGACGAGCTTGAACTTGCCGATCTGGAGCTCGTCGCCCTGGGTCAGCTCCGCCTCGTCGATGCGCTCCCGGTTGAGATAGGTGCCGTTCAGGGAACCGACATCGCGGACGACGTAGCCATCGGCCTGGCGGACGATCTCGGCGTGGCGACGGGACACGGTGATGTCATCGAGGAAGATGTCGCTCTTGGGGTGCCGGCCGGCCCGGGTGACGTCGTGATCGAGGGAGAACTTCGAGCCGGCATTGGGACCCCGCTTGACCACGACCATGGCCATGTTCTCGTGCATCTCGCCCAGCGAGACGGTGAGCTCCTCGTCGCCGACGTCGCCCGAGCTCTCCACCGGGGCGAAGGTGATCGTGGTGTCTTCGCCGGGAGGGGCCTCGAGCACAGCACCGCACGACGAGCAGAAGTGCGCCCCCGGAGGGTTGGAATGCCGACACTGGTTGCAGAACACGACTACAGAAGGTACCGCCTGCGTAGTCGGTGGTTCTCCGTCGGTCACTCGGAGATGAGTTCCTTGTAGGCGGCGGCGTCGAGCAGGGCGTCGTAGGCGGCCGGATCGGCGGGCTCGACGAAGCAGATCCACCCCCCGCCGTAGGGGTCGTCGTTCACCGCCTGGGGAGCGTCGGCAAGGGGGGTATTGACCGCTACCACGGTGCCCGCCACCGGCGAGTAGACGTCGGACACCGACTTGGTCGACTCCACCTCACTGCATGGCCCGCCGGCCTCGACGGACGCGTGCAGGTCGGGCAGCTTGACGAACACCACGTCGCCCAGCGCGTCCTGGGCATAGTCGGTGATGCCGATGCGCAGCCGCCCGTCCTCGAGGCGCGCCCATTCGTGGTCGCTGGTGTAGCGCCGGTCGTCGGGGATATCCATGGCGCAGAAGGTACCGGACGGACCGCCCACCCTGCCGCGGATGTGGTCCGCCGTCGCTCCTAGCGGAGGATCTTGCGGACCTTGCGGGCGTACTCCTGGACCAGGCCTCGGGCCCTGCCATCCGTGTCGGCCTCGGCCCACACGTGGGTGACAGGCTCCGCGGGGTCGGGGAGGACGAGCACCCATGCTGAGTCGAGCTGAACCTTGACCCCATCGACGAGCAGCACATCCTCGTCCTTCAGGGCTTCGACCAGCTTGCGCATGAACACGCCCTTCTCCTCCCAGGGGGTGTCGACCGTCTCGTGGGCCACGTGGACCTTCGACAGGCCGTCGACCACGGTGGACAGCTTTTCGTCGGAACCGGCCAGTAGGGCGAGTATGTGGACGAATGTGGCGGTGGCGTCGAAGGCGGGAAGGAAGTCGCCGAAGATGAAGCCGCCGTCCTGGGCGGCGGCGAGGGTGACGCCCTCGGACGCGGCGACGTCCATGAGGTGGGCCGACGACTGCTTGGTCCAGACCAGCTCGGCTCCGGCGTCGGAAAGGATGCGCTCGGCCTCCCGGGTGGCCGATACCGGGAGGGCCACGCGGGCCCCCTTGCGGGAACGGGCCACCATTGTGACGATCGCCATGAGGGCCTGGTCGTTGTCGAGGACCCGGCCCTCGTCGTCGATCAGCACGATGTGCTCACCGTCGGGGTCGATGACAGCGCCCAGGTGGGCGTTGGCGGTGCGTACCAGAGCCGCCACCCGCTGGGCATGGACGGCGGGATCGAAGGTGACGGCGCCGGCGGTGGCGGCGTAGGCGTTGACCGAGAGGACATCGGCTCCCAGCGGGGCCAGGACACTGGGCATCACCATCGAGGTCGACCCGTAGGCGTAGTCGAGCACCACCCGGAACCCTTCCGCCCGGATGGCGTTCACGTCGACGCTGGCCGTCAGCGCGGCCGTGTAGTGCTCGAGGGCCCGGGGGGGAAAGCCGATCTCGCCGATCTCGGCAGCCAGGGCCCGACGGAAGTCCTGGCGGTGGAAGATCCGCTCGATCTTGCGCTGGGCCGCCTCGTCGATGTCGGTGCCCTCGGGATCGAAGAACCGGATGGACACGCTCTGGGGGTCGCCCGGGGCCAGCCGCACGGTGATGCCCCCCTGGACCCGCTGGGTGCGGACGGCGAACCGGGTGACGGGAACCGGCGCCATCTCCAGGTCGTCGACGTTGATCCCCGCAGCGTTGAGGCCGGCCATCATGGCCCGCTTCAGGGCCCGGGCGGCCCGGCTCGTGTCGCGGGACGTGATGACCGTGGAGCCCTTCTTCATGGTGGTGCCGTAGGCCATGGCCACCCGGACGGCCAGCTCGGGGGTGACGTCGACGTTGGCCAGCCCGCTGACCCCCAGGGGGCCGAACAGGCTTCTCGAGCCGCGCGACTCCCACACGATGGAGGAGTTGACAATGGCCCCGGGCTCGACCGTCTTGAAGGGGTAGACCTTGACGCCGGTGTTGATGACGGCGTGGTTGCCCACGAGGCACTCGTCGCCGAGAACGACGCCCTCTTCGCAGCGGGAGTAGGGCCGCAGGTCGGCGGCCCGGCCGATCACCGTCCCCCGCAACGTGACCGACTGACCCACATAGGCGTTGTCGTGCACCACCGAGCGCTGCAACGAAGCGTCGGCCCGCACGACGACGTTGTTGCCCAGCACCGTGTACTCGCCCAGCCGGGCGCCGGCCTCGACCCGGCAGTTCTCCCCCACCACCACCGGACCCTCGACCTTGGCACCAGGGTCGATCTCGGCGCCCTCCCCCAACCACACGCCGTCGGCCACCCGGAAGCCGGGAATCTCGGCCTCGACGTTGCCGTCGAGCACGTCCTGATGGGCCTTGATGTAGGCGTCGAGGGTGCCCACGTCCTCCCAATAGCCCTCGGCCACATAGCCGAACACCTTCCTGCCATCGTCGAGGAGGGCCGGAAACACGTCCTCGGAGAAGTCGACCGACTTCCCGTCGGGGATGTAGTCGAAGACCTCGGGCTGGAGCACGTAGATGCCGGTGTTCACGTTGTCGCTGAACACCTGGCCCCACGTGGGCTTCTCGAGGAAGCGTTCGATCGAGCCGTCGTCGTGGGTAATGACGATCCCGAACTCGAGGGGGTTCTCCATCGACTTCAAGGCGATGGTGGCCAGAGCCTGCCGGTCGCGGTGGAAGTCGACGATGGCGCTGAGGTCGACGTCGGTGAGCACGTCGCCGGAGATGACGAGGAAGGGTTCGTCGAGCTCCTTCTTGGCGTTGCCGACCGAGCCGGCCGTGCCCAGTGGCGTCTCCTCGGTGGCGTAGGCGATCCGCACCCCGAACTCGCTCCCGTCGCCGAAGTAGCTGCGGATGGTCTGGGGCAGGAAGGCCAGGGTGACGACGATCTCGTCGAAGCCGTGCTTCTTCAGGAGCAGCACGATGTGCTCCATCATGGGCCGGTTCACCAGCGACATGAGGGGCTTGGGTTGGTTCGAAGTGAGGGGACGCAGGCGGGTACCTTCACCCCCGGCCATGATGACGGCCTTCACCCGGCCGACCCTATCTGACCGCCGTGTGACGCTTTCTCGGCTTTCTCGGCCCGGGCCTCCCGCAGGGCGACCCGGCCCAGGGGGATGTACATCACGGCCGACCAGTAGGTGAAGGCCAGGCCGAGCAGGGCGACGGGCCAGGCCACGAACCTGGCCTCGTCGGCCCACAAGACGCCGGAGTCCGACACCAGGAAGAGCGGAAAGGCCACCATGAGGGCGAAGGCCCCGCATTTGCCGATCCACTGCACGTCGACCCGCCGGGCCCCGAGGCCGGCGAGCACCAGGACGCCGACGCCCACGACCACCTCACGGGCGATGACCACCCATGCCAGCCACGCGGGAACCGCCCCGTAGTCGAGGATGGCGAAGATGCCGACGATCAGCAGGATACGGTCGGCGGCGGGGTCGAGGATCTTGCCCACCGTCGACACCTGGTTGAAACGGCGGGCGATGTACCCGTCGACCCAGTCGGTGGCCCCCAGGACGGCGAGGAGCCAGGCGGCCCCGTCGGGGTTGTTACGCCCGAAGAGGAGCCAGAGGAACAGCGGCACGCAGGCCAACCGCACCAACGACAGGGCGTTGGGCACAGTGAGAACTCGGTCCGGCGGGCCCTGCGGGGCCGGCGGGCCCGGCTCGACGCCTGCCCCGGAGGGAGCGGGCTCGGGAGCGCTGGGCATCGCCTGAGTCTACGCGGGGTCGTTCACCTGACTCGGGCGGTCCCGCTTCGTCGTTTTGGGCAGCCGCCGGGCGCCACGCCGCCGGGGCCAGCCAGACCCCGAGGGCACCGCCGAACGCCATCAGACCGGCTGCGGCCAACCCCAGGTGGAGGCCACCTCCGGGTACGACCGACTCCCCGGAGCGGAAGGCGAGATCGACGATGACAGTGGTGACGGCGGCGGCCCCTGCGCACAGGCTCGCCTGTGGGCGTAGGCCCCGATGCCCCCGGATGCTCCGCCCCAGCGACCAGAGGGGAACGGCGGCGGTGGCGACCAGGATGATCACCAGGAACCCCACGGCGAGCCAGCCGTTGCGCGTCTCGGTGAGAGCGGGATTTGATGCCGGCCGGTGCTCCCACGGGGCGAACAGGCTCAGCAGCAGCAGCGACGCCCCCGCGTCAGAAACCCACTCCGCAAACCGCAAGCCGAACCCTCCTGTCTCGGCGCGATTTCTAACACCCGCGGCTGGCGGCGAGCACCCGGTCGTCGGGTCAAAGCCGCTTCAGGGCTTCGTCGACATCGATGTCGCCCGCGGCGAGAGACTCGAGGATCGACTGGCGACCCGATGGCGGAGGGGGTCGCGGCACGTGGAGGCGGCCGAGGAGCGAGTCGAACCGGGCCCGGGCCGTCGGGTAGCTCACCCCGAGATGGCGCTCCACGTCTTTCATGTTCCCCCGGGAGGCGAGGAACACCCGCAGCAACGCCCGGTCGTCGGGGTCGAGAGCACAGAACTCGCAGGCCGTGAACGATCCCGACAACTCGGTGCCGCACTGACGGCAGGAGAGACGGGTGACGAGCAGGCGGTCACCGCACACCGGGCAGTCCTGGGGGGCGCGACGGGCTCCGTCCCCCCGGTTTCCCGTGCCGGCGGTGTGGCCGGTGCCGTCGGGCGCCGGAGAACTCATGGCCGGACCGACCCACAGATAAGGGGCCCGCCGCCCGGAGGGCGGTGGGAGGGGCCGGCCACGGGACAGGACCCGACGAGGCTCACGGATCGGCCCGGATCACCGCGGTGCCCGTGTTCACCTCGACGTCGAGGGTTCCCGAGCCGCCACCGACCACGACCTGACGCTCATCGCCGAGGCGGCGTCGGCCGGATCTGGCGACCGCCCGGCCGGCCGGGTTCGTGTCCTCGTCGCCGGGGAGCACCATCTTGGCGACCGTCGCCCGTCCGGCGATGCGCACGCTCGACCCGTGCTCGAGGCGAAGGGTCAACCGCCCGGCGTGACAGCGAACCCGCGACGAGCCTCCGTCGAGCACCCCGCTGGCGTCGATACGCCCCGCCGAGGCATCGAGGTCGAGCGGGCCGGCGAACCCGGCGATGCGGACGGTGGCCGCCGCCATCTCGCCGCGGATGGGGCCCCGCACGCCACGCACGTCGAGGGAGCCGGCGCTCACGTCGGCGTCGAGCGCCAGGTCGGGGTGCATCCGCACGGTGAGGGTGCGGGGTCCGTTGTCGACCCGGGCCCGCACTCGCCAACCGGGACCGGAGGACACGAACGAACCCTCACCGTCGTCGTCGGTCTCGCCGCTCACCACCAGGGTGTCGCCGTCACGCCGGAGCTCATGGGGCCCCTCGGCGACCGCTTCTCGCACGCCGGCATCACCCACCACCCGGACGACCCGTGCGCTGGCCACCACCCGTACCCGCGCCAGGTCGGGCGGCGGAGCCGTGGCCGGTGGTTGGTCGATCGGCGGACCGAGGGCGTCGAGAGCCTCGGCTGCCGCCGCCGGGGCCATCTGGCCGCCGGCGACCGCGGTAAGGATTCTTCGTCGTTCATCGTCGCTCATGGTTAAAGTGAAACCGATTATTAACAGACTGTCAAGAACTAGTTCCTATTTTGGTAGCCACGATTGCAGAGTCCTCGGCGCCGGCACCATGACGACGCCGATTCGGGCGAGGATGGGTTCGTGGGCCTTTCCCCGACCGACGCCGCCTCCCTCAGGCGCCACCTGGTGGCAGCAGGCCTGGCCGGCACGGTGGCCACGTCGATCGACAACTGTCTCGACAACATCGGACGCCTCCTCGCCGGGCGACCGGGGTACACCTTCGGGCTCTCCGACTGGAAGAACGCCACGTTCGACGAAGTGGTGGCGGCCATGCGGGCAGCCGGGGGACGTCCTGACGATCCGCCACCCGGCGGGAACCGGCAGGCGTTCATCGATCCTGACGCGGCATTGGCAGCCATAGAAAGACACCGGGTCGACCTCGCCCGGCTGGTGGCCGCCGGGAGAGGTCGGGTGATCGTGGCCACCGGCCATCCCTTCGCCCTGCTCGGCCGCTACGGGGCGGTGGCTCGCTCCCTCACCGACGCCGGGGTGACCGTCCTGCGGCCCCTGGAGGGTGCGGGGCGCCGCCTCAGTGCCGCCGACGGCAAACCCTGCTCGCTGCGATACCTCGACGGCGTGGCCTGCCTGTTCCGGGGCGTGGCCCTCCAACACACCCACCACCCGCACTACATGGAGGCCATGCTGGCCGAGATCGGTGGCGCGGGTGCCGTTGACCTGGTGGTGGCCGACCACGGGTTCGCCGGCGCCGCCATCGAGGCCGGCATCCCGACACTGGCCATCGCCGACGTCAACGACGTCGCCCTCCCTCTGGCCCAGGCTCGGGGACGCACCGACGGCGTCATCGTTCTCGACGACGGACTCGATGCATCCCGCTTCGTCCCCGTGACCAACGCCGTCGTCGGCCCTTAGGAGCGTGCTTATCTGGCCGCTTGAACAGCAGTTGAGCGCTCCGAAATTGCTGTTCAGGCGTTCGGCTGCCAAGCGGTCGATCCATAAATCAGCACGCTTCTAGAAGCGTGCTTATCTATCCGCTTGAACAGCAGTTGAGCGGAGCGAAGTGCTGGCCAGGCGTTCGGCTGCGAAGCGGTCGATCCATAGATCAGCACGCGTCTAGGGCTCGGGCGCCGGCTCGGGCTCGGGCTCGGGAGCCGACGACGGGCCGTCGTCGGCTCGGACGGTGAGAGCGGTCATCCGTTCCGCTTCGGTGGCAATCGCCGTATCGGCTGCGGATTCCCGGATCCGAGCGGCGTCGGCCTCGGCCTCTTCCCGGATGGCCGCCGCCTGGGACTCTGCCTCGGACACAAGGCCGGTGACCTGCTGCTGCTGGAGGGCAAGGGTGGCTTGCAACTCGGCTCGCAGGGCGACGACTTGATCCCGGTCGTGGTCGACTGCGTCCTGGGCCAGGGCGGCGGCGGCCTGCTGCTGCGCGGCCCGCTCCTCGGCGTCTTCCAGGAGCGCAGCTGCGGCGCGTTCGGCGCCGGCCCGGATCTCCTCGGCCTGCAACATGGCCGAGCGAAGAACGACGGCCACATATTCGCCCACCCGATCGAGCCCATCGCCGGACCCGTTGCCGCCACCCACTCGGGTGGTCTGGCCGGCGACTCCCCAGAACACGTCGGCCCCGGCCCGGACGAGCTGTTCGACATCGTCGCCGGAACCCCGGACCGCAGGTACGAGATGGCCCCCGGTGGCGTCGGAAGCAGACTCCGACGACGGGTTGCCGTCGGAAGAAGGAGTACTCCACTCGGCGTCGGTGTCGACCCCTGCGGGCGGAATTGTCTCCTCGCCGGGACGGTCCCACCCGGGCGGATCGATACCCGTCCGCGCACACTTCTGGCACAGATGCGGCTGACCGCTGAGCTCCAGATCGCCAACGCTGAGAACCGGCTCGGGGAACTCGATGATCTCGGCGCAGCGCGAGCAGGCGCCGACCCGGTAGAAGTGCTGGGCCCCTCCCGGCAGAATGAGCTGCACCGGCCCAATGGCGAACACCGGCTGGCCGGAAGCGGACTCGCCGACGAGCTTCACCTTTCGGTGAAAGGTACGAATGGCAGCCCACTGTGCTCGCGCGTGCAATTGCCACCTTTCGTGAGACAAATCGCCGGCTGTCCTGCCCAACAGTGTGCCACCCGCTCGCACGAAAGCGCTTCCCGTGGCCCGATCGAACCCGCCGCTCTAGGATCTCGCTCAGCCCGGCAACCCGAGCCGACGTTACCCGCACCAGTGACCACACCCCACGACCCCACTTCGAGGCTCCCGGGGATGGGACTGGCCGACCTCCTGACGGTGCGCGACCAGACCGACACGAGCGGACGGCTGCTCCTCGAAGACTCGGCACCGCGCAAAGCCCGGCGGCGCGCCGAGCAGGCCGGCATCGCCATGAAGACCGTCGACTGCCCCTACCCGGACTCCCCGTCGCGGCAAGGGGGCACGATGAACGTGTCCGCCTACGAGGCCCTGCGCCAGGACACTGCGGAGATCCTGAACGGTTTCGCCTGGCTGCGTGAGAACTATCTACGACTTCACCCGGCGAGAGACGCAACCGTCCAGGCGTTCTTCGACGTCGGCAACCTCGGGATCACTCTTCCCCTCGTGCTGTTGTACCGGGGCCATGAGCCGGTACGGCCCCACGGGGCGATGCCCACCTACATCGCCTCCATCTTCAAGGCCAGCCGGGGCGTCTTCTCCGCGGCCGTCGACATGTTGAACAGCGCCGGGCCGCCACAGCGGGTGATCGGCGCCGCCGAGGTGATGCGGTTCGCCGAGGAGCGCGGCCACTTCAAGCGGGAGGAGACCAAACGGGTCTGCGCCGCGCCGACGAGGCTCATCGAGCGTTGCATCGACGTTTTCGTCTCCGGTGAAGGCGGCGACGACGCCCGCTCGGGTTTGGGTGACCACGTCAGCTTCGGTCTTCTGTGGAACTTCTACCGGCTCCAGGACGAGTTCGGCCAGGCCCTCAGCAACTACCGCTTCCTCCTCGACAAGCTGACCCAGGCGGGCATGACCGACATCAACGAGATGTTCGGGGCGACGGTGCCCGCCGGCGGTCGGATGCGGTCGTTCGGCGACGTCACCCAGAGCCTGGTCGGGCGGGCCAACGCCATCCAGGACGAGCTCAACGTCCTGCTCGGTCGGCGGCCCGGGGTGGCCCCCCTCCGGCTCGAGCAGTTGGTGGCGATGCTCTAGAGGTCCAGGCACTTCTGGCTCTCGTCGCTCCTGTGGTTTCTGTGGCCAGTGTTGCTAACGTGGCTGCTGTTGTCTACGCTTCGCCGGCGCCCAGGCGGCCGTCACGGCGGGCTGGGGCGTACTGGAGCCGTGATTC
>JBBSHU010000038.1:0-25610 GCA_038232455.1 Acidimicrobiales bacterium | reverse complement strand
GGTTGACGTCGGGTGCGAGTCGAACGTGTGTCCGACCGGCGTTGGGGGATACCGAGGTGGTCCCATGACTGGCAACGGGGTGGTCCCATGCCCGTGGCAAAACTGCCCTCAGGGTGGTCCCATGCGCGTGGCAAACGACATTTGGTCAATGATCCAGGGAAGTCGACGATCGTTCGTGCACCACTACTGGTGCGCCGGCAGCTCCGGCGGCTAGAAACAGCCTTCCCCGGCCGAAGAATCTCTGGCAACGGGACCCTTCCCCCTCACCAGTAGTGGACAAGCAAACCTTTACGACAACGGAGAAGCCGTCCGATTGCCGATGATGGTCACGGGTTTCATCCACAAGGACAACCCTGAGGCCGCGCTCGGAGCCCATCGCCAGATCGGACACCCACCGCCGAGGCCTTGCCGCCGGGACTCATGATCGGCTTGGTCGGGAAGGCGGGATTCGAACCCGCGGCCTCAGCGTCCCGAACGCTGCGCGCTGCCAAGCTGCGCCACTTCCCGGTAGCACGATGTTACTTCAGCGAGCCGGCCACTCACTCAGGCCGACACTGCCTCAGGCCGGCAGGCCGACACTGCCTCAGGCCGGCAGGCCGACACTGCCTCAGGCCGGCAGGCCGACACTGCCTCAGGCCGGCAGGCCGACACTGCCTCAGGCCGGCGGGCCGGACTGGTCCCCCGACGCCACGGTCACGGGTCGGAAGGACTCGTCGTGGAAGGTGCCGCCGGCGGCCACCTCGCGTACGGCCCGGGCCAGGCGCAGGGGATCGAGGGGCTTGACGACCCAGCCCTGGGCGGCCGACCGCTTGGCGAGGAAAACATCGGCCCGGCGGTCGAGCAGCATGAGCACGGGGACGTGGGGCAACCGCCCTGCACCCTCTTCGAGCCGTAGTTCCATGCAGGCGGCCATGCCGCCCATCTTGCCAATCTGCAGGTCGAGAATGGCCAGATCGGGGGCCTTCTCCCGGGCCGTCGGCAGGACGGCGGCCCCATGGGTGAGCTCCCGCACGGTCGTGCCCTTGTCGACGATGGCCGCTTTCACCTCGTCACGCACCGCCTGAGAGTCGCTCACCACCAAGACGTCGGGCACGAGCGCCGAGGGTAGTCGGCCCTGTGCTTCGATAGCATGCTCGACGAAACCCGGGCGGGACATTCAGGGAGGCAACGTGCTCAATATCCAACTCGACGAGGGCGACGACTACACCGTGTGTCGTCCTGTCGGAGAGCTCGACGCCTACACCGTCGGACAGTTCCGGGAAGCCCTCGGTGAGCTGGCGTCCAAGCCCAAGCTCCTCATCGACATGTCCCAGGTCCCGTTCGTCGACTCGGCAGGCCTCGGTGCCCTGATCGGCGGTATCCGCCGGGCTCGTGAGGTCGGCGGCGACGTGGCCGTGTGCTGCAACCGCCCCACGCTCGTTCGCCTCCTGCACACCACGGGTTTCGATCGCATCGTCACCGTCACCGAGACGGTGGAAGAGGCCGCCCGATCCCTCACCGAAGGCGCCGACAAGGCTCCCTGACCGGGCGTTGCCGACCGTTCTGGCGTGCGAAACGCCCACGGAACGAGCGCGATTCGCACGCCAGAACGACCTGGCGTGGGTCGGTCATGTCCCGAACAGGCAGGCGGCGATCTCGGTCAGGCCGTCCATGTCGTGGACGTCGCCGGCGAGCACCGGTACCCGTAGCGCCGGGGCGGGAGCCACGCTGGCCACCAGGTCGGCCACATGCACCTCCTCGCCGTCGGCCAGCTTGTGGAGGTCGGCCAGGTTGTCGTAGAGGGGGCCTAGGGGCGTCCCGGCAAGCGTCCGGGCCCGCTCCCGGTTGACCTCCGACCATTCGGTGCCGTACCGGGGATGCATGCGGTTGACGACCAGGGCGGCCACGCCGATGCCGGCGTCGCCCAGCTTGGTGGCGAAGAAAGCGGCCTCGGCCACCACGTCGGGCCGGGGCGTGGCCACCACCAGGAACGCCGTTTCGGGGTCGGAGAGCAGTGCGTCGACGCGGTGGGCCCGCTGACGGAACCCCTCCTCCATGCCCTCGAACGCCTGGAAGAAGGTGATGGCGTCGGTCACGACATCGGCCCCCACCACCCGGGCGATGGGCCGCAGCAGCGTCTGGCTGGCCAGGTTGACGGCTTTGAGCGACGCCCGGGTGGGGGCCATGAGGAGGCGGAACAGCCGATTGTCGAGCAGGCGGGTCAGGCGGCGGGCGGCGTCGACGAAATCGAGGGCGTTCCGGGTGGGGGGGGTGTCGACCACGATCAGGTCGAAACGGCCCCCGTCGTGGAGCTCGTAGAGCTTCTCCATCGCCATGTACTCCTGGGTTCCCGAAAGGGCACCGGAGATGTTGCGGTAGAAGCGGTTGGCCAGGATGGCCTCGGCCTGCTGGGAATCGGCGGCGTACTTGGCGACCAGGGCGTCGAAGGTCCTCTTGGTGTCGAGCATCAGGGCCCACAGCTCTCCGGGCCAGGGGCCGGGAATGGCGCTCGGCGTGTCCGAGAGCGACTCCAGACCGAGAGCGTCGGCCAGGCGCCGCGCCGGGTCGATGGTGACGACCACGCTGCGCCGACCGCGGCGGGCGCCCTCCAGGGCCACGGCTGCGGCCACGGTGGTCTTGCCCACCCCCCCGGGCCCGCAGCACACGACCACCGTACGGTCGACCAGGTCGGACGTCGTGTCCGGGTCGTCGGCCGGGCTGTCCGACACCGCCGCCGAACTCATGACGTGACCTCCAGGGACTCGATGCCCGCGGCGAGGGCACCGGCCAGCTCGTCAATCTGAGGCAGGCCCATGGTCACGTCGAACAGAGCGGGGAGGTGCAGCTGAGGCAGGGGCAGGGCATCGGCCAATCGGGCCACCTGGGCGGCCTGGAGATCCTGGCGCCGGCTCCGAAAGGCGGCCGCAGCCCGAAGCGCCTCGGCTTCCCCGGGACGCAGACCGAAGCCCAGCGCCGTCGCCGCAGCCGCAGGATCGACATCGAGGCCGGACAGAACCGGGTACAAGCCGTTGACCACGACCGGGCCCAGGTTGGTGCCCACTCTGTCCTCTAGTGCGTATGCCGTCTCCACCACCTCGTTGACCGGGGTCTCCTCGGGCAGGGTCACGAGGATCACCTGGCAGCGGGTCGGGTCGGTCACCATCTCGAGCACCTCGTTGGCCTGGGTCTCGATGGGCCCGACGTCGACCGTGTCGAGCAGGGCCCGGGGGCTCATCAAGAAGCGCACCGCGTGGCCCGACGCCGGGGCATCGAGCACGATGAGGTCGGCCACGCCCGCCCGCTCGAGCTGTTTGACCTTGCCCAACACCAGAATGTCCTTGATACCCGGGGTAGCGGTGGCCACCACGTCGACCGCGCCGCTACGGACCAGGCGACGCGAAATCCGGGCCAACCCGTGTTCCTCGAGGTACTCGACGAGAGCGACATCCGGAGTGATGGTGCGGGCCCACACCTCGGCCCTTCCGCCGTCGCCAGCCGGGCAGAGCACGCTTTCGGCGTAGGAAAGGTCATCGGCCCCGAAGGCTGCGGCGAGCCCGCTCTTGCCCTCGACCTCCACGACGAGCACCGACAGGCCAAGCTGTGAGGCCAGCCGCGCCAGCGCGGCGACCACCGTCGTCTTGCCCACGCCGCCCTTCCCGGCCACGATGACCAGCCGGGACTGGCGACAGAATCCGCGAGGATCCAACCATCCTCCTCGAAGCCCGCCCCTCTGGAGAGCCGATCCGCAGACTAGCCACCGCCTTCCTCGTACTCGGCAGCCTGGTCCTGGCCGCGCCGCCGGGAAGGGCCGCGCCCGCGACCCGCGCTGTCGACGTCATCGAGGTCAGCGGACGGATCGACCCCATCGAGGCCGACTTCGTGAAGCGGTCGCTCAGCCAGGCCGAGAAGAACGACGACGAGGTCCTGGTCATCCAGCTCGACAGCCCGGGGGCCCTCGTCGACCGGACGGTTCTCGACACCCTGGCCTTCCGCCTCAGTCATGCCCGCGTGCCGGTGGCCGTCTGGGTCGGGCCGAGTGGGTCGCGGGCCTACGGAGGGGCCAACCGCCTGGTCAGGGCAGCAGGGCTGGCGGGGATGGCTCCCGGCAGCCACGTGGGCAAGGACCCCGGCGGGCCCCACGACAGCCCCCTGTCGGTCTCCCGGGCCCTGGGCGCCGATCAGGCACGGACCAGTGGCGCCACCCAGGTGGTCGCCCCCACGCTCGGCGAGTTCATCGTCGGACTCGACGGTCAGAACGTGGGGGGAAGGGTCCTGTCCACCGCCCGGGTGGTGCCCCAGGGCGACAGCCTGCGCCGACAGGCATCCGGCAACGTCCGCTTCGCCAAGCTCGGGATCGGCGAGCGCGTGCTCCACGCCGCCGCCAGCCCCCAGGTGGCCTACCTGCTGCTGGTCGTCGGCCTCCTGCTCATCGTCTTCGAGTTCTTCACCGCGGG
The DNA here is from genome assembly GCA_038232455.1 of Acidimicrobiales bacterium. Lineage (GTDB taxonomy): Bacteria > Actinomycetota > Acidimicrobiia > Acidimicrobiales > AC-14 > DATAQC01. The sequence goes on along the minus strand of JBBSHU010000038.1, from coordinate 21,177 downwards.
GGTCGGCCTGGCCGGGGCGATCGGCGCCGGGTCGCTGATTCTGGCCGCCTACGGCCTGGGCGTGCTACCCACCGACCCGCTAGGCCTGGCCCTGGTGGTGGTCGGTGTGGGTGGGCTGGCGATCGACGTGCAGGCCGGTGCGCCGCGCGCCTGGACGGTGATCGGCTCGATTGCCCTCCTCGCCGGCTCCTGGCGCCTGTTCGACGACGGCGTGAGCGTGTCGTGGATCGCCATCGTGGTCGTCGTGGCCGGTTCGGTGGTGCTGATGGTGGCGGGCATGGCTTCCATGCTGCGGGCCCGATTCTCCACACCCACCATCGGGCGGGAGTCGATGGTGGGGCGCATGGGCGAGGCCGACACGGGCGTCGACCCTGACGGCACGGTTCGGGTCGGAGGAGCGTTGTGGCGGGCTCGCACCAATCGGGCCACCCCCATCGCCTCGGGGGCGCCGGTGCGAGTGGTGGCCATCGACGGTCTCCTGCTCGAGGTCGAGCCCGAGACCGGAGGGGCCAAAGACGCCGGGCATTAGCGGAGCGAGTTCCTCGAGGTTGAATCTTCTGCTCGGGGACGCGGCGCTCCTACCTGCATGTACGCGCGAAAACAGCCCCTTGTCACGCGGGTAGGGCGGGGGTAGGTTGACCTCAGGCAACGAGGGAGCCTCAGGTGAGCAGTCAGCGGGTCGAGGAGCTCTGGCAGGACAAGGCAGCTTGCAAGGGCCCCCAGGCGAGGGTGTTCTTTCCTCCGTCCCATCTTGAGCGAAGAGATGAACGGGAGGGCCGGGAAACGCGGGCCAAGGCCATCTGCGCCGTCTGCCCGGTCCGTCGGGCCTGCCTCGACTACGCCCTGGACATTCGCGAGCCCCATGGCATCTGGGGTGGCCTCAACGAGCTCGAGCGCAAGGCACTGATCGGCCAGCACGTCGGGGCCTGACGTTCTCGGGCGCGAACGCGCTGAGAACCCCCACGATTCACCCACGAGAAGGTCAGGGGGCGGGCAGTCTCGGCCCGGCCACGCGCAGGTCCCCACGACGGCGGGTCACGCCGGTGGAGTCGAGGATGGCGAGCAGGGGCAGGACGTGCTTGCGGGTGGCACCTAGGGCATCGCGGGCCTGGGCCACGGTGAAGCCCTCGGGGTGCTCGGCAAGGAGCACGGCGGCGTGGTGAGCGGCGGCATCCACGGCTTCCGGGGCGAAATACAGGCCGTCGCGCTCGACCACCATCGACCTGCGCACGAGCTCGCGTAGCTCGCCCCGATCGACCCCGTCAGGGTCGGGGGGCGAGAACAACGACGCCTCCAGCGCGGCCACGAACGGGTGGGCGGCCAACGGGTCGACGGCCTCGGCCCGCCGGACCCGTCCTCCGGCGACGGCGACGCCGTCCAGATGGGGCAGCAGGGCCCGCTGACGCTCGTCGAGGGTGGCCGCATCGAGCCCGAGGGGGCCGGCGGATTCGACGGCCTCGCCCAGCCGGGCCAGATCGGCGGCGGCGACCGCCTCGTCCACGACCCACCGGCCCACGGTGGGTGAGCGCCGCTCGCCGGTGAGACGCTCCAGGGTGGCGGCGTCGATCCAGCCCCGCTCGGCCACGACCCGGTGGACCGAGCGGGAGGGGCGGGCCTTGGTCGCAGCCAGCACCGGGGACACGTCGAGCACCTCGCCTCCACCGACCGTCTCGCCCCGGCCGCTTTCCCGCAGCACGAAGCGGTCACCGGGCATGAGGGGCAGGGCCCGGGGAAGGTGCAGGCGGACGAAGCCCTCGTCGCCGGGAAACACCCCTTCCGCACCGCTCGTCGTCGCGCCGGCACTCCGTTCGGGCACGGAGCCGGCACTCCGTTCGGGCACGGAGCCGGCAGGCAGGACCCGGAGCGACACAGCGTGCTCGCCGGAGCCCACGTAGGCCTGATAGGCACCCTTGCGGCTGACCTCGTGGTCGAGGCTGTCGAGGACGAGGAGCGATGCGTCGAACGTGCGGGTGACATGCCACTGGCGCGGCCGCACGATCACGCTGCCCCGGGCCAGCTGGTCGCGGGAGATGCCCGACAGGTTGACGGCCACCCGGCTCCCGGGGCCGACCCGCGCGTGGCTCTCCTTGAGGCTCTGCAGGCCCCTGACCCGTACCCGGGTCGCGCCGGGAAGCACGACCAGCTCGTCGTCGATGGCGAGCGTGCCCCCGGCGAGCGTGCCGGTGACCACCGTCCCCGACCCTTTGGCGGCGAACACCCGGTCGACCCAGAGGCGGGGCCGGTCGATGTCGGCAGCCTTGGAGACCGAGGCGAGGAGGCGATCGAGGGCGGCACGCAGGTCATCGACCCCGATGCCGGCGGGGACGTCGACCTCGGCCACGTCGGCCGCGGCGAGAAAGGTCCCTTCGACATGCTCGGCCAGATCGAGGCGAGCCAGCTCACGGGTCTCGTCGTCGACCAGGCCCACCTTGGTGAGAGCGATGACCCCGCGGTCGATGCCCAGCAGCTCGAGGATGCGGAGGTGCTCTTCGGACTGGGGCTTCCACCCCTCCGTTGCCGCTACGACGAACAGGCAGGCCGCCACCGCTCCCACCCCGGCGAGCATGTTTTTGATGAAGCGCACGTGGCCGGGGACGTCGACAAAGGCCAGCTCCCGGCCCGACGCCAGGATGGTCCAGGCGAAGCCCAGGTCGATGGTGAGGCCCCGCTCCTTCTCCTCGGCGAAGCGGTCGGGATCGGTTCCCGTGAGGGCCCTGACCAGGGTGGACTTGCCGTGGTCGACATGGCCCGCAGTGGCCACCACGAACATCGCGGCATCGGCGTCGCTCATGTGTGGTCGGACGATGCCAGGGCCCGCTTCAAGGCCTTGGCCAGCACTTCGTCGTCGGCCGGATCGACGCTGCGCAGGTCGCAGACCGTGGTTGCCTCCCGGACCCGCGCCACCACCGGGGGGTGGTTGCCCCGGAGGGCGCCGGTCAGGTCGCCGGCGACGAACACGCCCACCGAGGGCAACTCCTGTCCGGGCACCGAGCCCCCGCCGGCCACGGCCACCGTCGCGCCCACCTCGCCGACACCGAGGGCCTCGGCCCGGGCCCGCAGGGCCTCGACCGGGGCGGCTGCCATCCGCCAGAAGCCGATGGCGTCGCCGTCATGGCGCAGGTAGGCGAGGGCGGTGTCCTGAAGGGCCGCCAGAACCAGACCGCCGGGGCGAAATGCCCGGTTGAGCGGGTGACGGGCACAGGCAGCCACCAGGTCGGCGCGCCCGGCGATGATGCCGGCCTGGGGGCCGCCCATGAGCTTGTCGCCCGAGAACGTGACCAGCCCGGCCCCCGCAGCCAGGGTCTGCCGGGCGGCAGGCTCGGCCGTCAGCCATGCGGGTGGCGGGCCGTCCAGCCAGGGCGTGGCGGCGTCGAGCAGGCCGGAGCCGATGTCGGCAACAACCGGCGGGCCCAGGCCCGACAGCGCCTGCACCCCGACCTCCTCGGTGAACCCCACCACCCGGTAGTTCGACTGGTGGACCTTGAGGACCAGGGCGGTGTCGTCGTCGAGCGCCGACCGGTAGTCACCCAGGCGGGTGCGGTTGGTGGTGCCCACCTCGACCAGACGGCAACCGGACTGGGCCATCACCTCTGGGATCCGGAACCCACCTCCGATCTCCACCAGCTCACCTCTCGACACCAGCACCGACCGGTCCCGGGCCAGTGCCGCCAGCACGAGCAGCACGGCTGCGGCGTTGTTGTTCACGACCAAGACGGCCTCGGCACCCGTGAGCCGGGCCAGCAGCGACGCCGCGTGGTCGGAACGCGAGCCCCGACGACCGCCGGCCAGGTCGAACTCCAGGTTGGTGTATCGACCGGGACCCCGCTCGGCGGGCCGATCGGGCCCGAGACCGTCGGGCCGCACGGCCGGGGCAGCGAGAGGGGCCCGCCCGAGGTTGGTGTGCAGGAGGACCCCGGTGGCATTGACCACCGGGCGCAGGAGGGCGGTGGCCACCGCTTCGGCGCGGGCACGGGCGGAGGCGGGGTCGCCGGCGGCGATAGCCGCCCGGGCGGCGTCGACCAGCAGCGGGTGGGGGAGGCCCACGTCCACCAGCTCACGGGCGATTGCGTCGACGGAAGGTGGCCTCACAGGCCGAGGATACGACCCGCTCGCACTCCCTCCGGGCAAGGAGCCCGGTATCCCGGAACCGGCGACCGCCCGCGACCGGAGAACCGGGAGTGCCATGCTTGCGGTCCGATGCAGTTCTCCGCCAAACGGACCGCACAGGCCGTCACCGTGTTCCTGGTCGTCGCCGTGCTCGCGCCGGTGGTCACCGCCGGTGCCGCCCTGGGCTCCCTCCTCTTCCTGCCGCTGCCCACCCCGCCCCTCCCCGTCCCCAAGGCCACCGCCGGTTCCCGGGCTACACACATCTACGACGCCAAGGGCAAGGAGCTCGGCGTCCTCCGCAAGTTCGACACGAATATCCCGGTGAAGATCACCGACATCCCCGAGATCCTCAAACAGGCGGTAGTGGCCCAGGAGGACCAGCGCTTCTACGAGCACGGCGGGGTCGACCTCAAGGCCGCCTTCCGGGCTCTGTGGGCCAATCTCACGGGGGGCAAGACCGTCCAGGGTGGCTCCACCATCACCCAGCAGTACGTCAAGAACGCCTTCACCGGCGGCGAGCGGACTCTTGCCCGCAAGCTGCGTGAGGCGGTGCTGGCCACCCGTCTCGACAAGAAGCTCACCAAGGACGAGATCCTCTACCGCTACCTGGAGAACATCTACCTGGGCGGGGGTGCCTACGGGGTGGGGGCGGCGGCGCAGTCGTACTTTCACAAGCCCGTGCAGGACCTCACCCTGTCGGAGGCCGCTCTCCTGGCCGGCCTGATCCGGTCGCCCTCCACCGACGAGCCCCGCAGCGCCACCGCCCGCTCCGAGGCGGACCGCGAGCAGGTCATCACCAAGATGCGCGACCAGCACCGCATCTCCGACGCCCAGTTCGCCGAAGCCATGGCCCAGCGAGTCGTGGTGGTGGGTTCCGGACGGGCCGATCCCCCTGGTCCGGCCACCGTCATCCGGCCGCCGGAGTACCAGGCGCCGACGCAGCCTTACTACGTGGACTACGTCCGCCGGTACCTGGAGCTGCGCTACGGCGACGACCTGGTCTACCGGGGCGGGCTCCGGGTGGAGACGGCTCTGGACCCGCAGCTCCAGGCCGAGGCCGAGCAATCGGTCTCCGACGCCCTGGGCGGCACCGACCCACCCCTGGAGATGGCCCTGGTGACCGTCGAGCCGGCCACCGGGCTGGTCAAGGCCATGGTGGGAGGGCGCGATTTCGCCGCCCCCCAGGGCCAGGTGAACCTGGCCCTCGGGAACTGCCCGGAGGTCGCCCCCAACGCTCCTCCCCTTGCCCCCGACGCGCCCATCTGCGTCCCCGGCGGTGGCACCGGGCGTCAGCCAGGCTCGTCGTTCAAGCCGTTCACCCTGGCCAAGGCCTTCGAGGAGGGCATCGGGCCGGGCCGGGTGTACGAGGGTCCCTCCAGCTACACGTTCCCCCGGTGCTCGGGCGACCAGTGCACGGTCCACAACGCCGAGACCGGCGGTTTCGGGGCCATCGCCCTGCGCGAGGCCACCGCGTATTCGGTGAACACCGTGTTCGCCCAGCTCATCCAGGACGTCGGGATCCAGAAGACGGCAGAGATGGCCAACCGCCTCGGGATCACCTCGGTGAACGCCGACGGCAAGGACTTCAACGGCGCCCCCTACGGGGCGAGCCTCACGCTGGGGGCGTACGAGGTCTCCCCGCTCGACATGGCCGCCGGTTTCTCGGTGTTCGCCAACCGGGGCGTGCGCCAGGCCGCCACCCCCTTGGTGCGGGTGCTCGACGCCGAGGGGCACGTGCTGGAGGACAACACCGCCCACAAAGGGAAGCGGGTCCTCGACGAGGCCGTGGCCGACACTGTGAACGACGTCCTCAAGGGAGTGGTCACCGGGGGCACGGGCACTGCCGCCGGTATCGAGCGGCCCGAGGCCACCGCGGGAAAGACCGGGACCGCCGAGAACTTCAGCAACGCCTGGTTCGTGGGCTACACCCAGGCCCTGTCGACGTCGGTGTGGATGGGCTACTCCGACAGCCAGCGTCCCCTCCAGGGCATCAAGGGGGTGGGGGAGGTGTTCGGCGGGACCATCCCCGCCCAGACCTGGCACAACTACATGATCAAGGCCCTCGAGGGGGTGGACACACCCGATTTCCCCCCTCCAGGGCCCCTGCCCGGCGACCCCGCCGGCGGCCTGTCACCGGGCGGGCAACGAGTGCCCCCCGAGCCGGCCAGCGGCCCGTTCGTGGTGATCGGACCGCCGATCACCTCGGCACCGACCACGACCGTGCCCCGGCCCACGGGCCCCACAACCACCACGCCCCTGCCGCCGATCTCGCTGCCCAACCTCTTCCCCACCACGACGATCAAGCCCCGTCCGGGGTAACCCCGACGGCCGGCGGGCCGATCAGGCCGGCTCGGTGGTGGTGGTGGGGGCAGGCGACGGGAGCACGGGGGCAACCTCGGAGCCCGGTCCGGCGAAGGCCCCGGAGCAGGCGAGCACCACACCACAGGAGGCCCGGATGGGTACGCCGAAGAACGCCGTCTCGGTGGGCGTGCCCCCGCCCGTGTACACCGCCGACGACATGGCGATCACCTCGCCCTTGACGTTCACGATGGGACCGCCTCGTAGGGCGTCGTCAATGAACATGTTGTGCTCCAGCGCCTGGCCGGAAACCGTGGTGATCAGCCCGGGCTTCAGCTTGCCGTCGGCGCCCAGGGCGAACACCTTGTCGCCGGCCTTGGGGGCGGCCGGGTCGGCGATCCAGGGAATCGCCGGGGTGCTCGTCCCGCCCGCGATCAGAAGAGCCAGGTCGTGGGCGTCGTCCCAGGTCCACAGCTGCGCCTTCCCGTTGAAGCCCCCGCCCGACACGGTGATCTCGGGTGCCGGCTGATGGGTGGACGCCTCGACCACGGCGAGGGAGGTGAGGAGCAGAGCCTGGCCGCCGGCCGATCGGGCCAGCAGCGCCGAGCCCTGCACGGGCTGGCCGACGCTGTTGAAGGTGCGGACCGACCACACCGACGGCCCCAACTTCTCGACCAGGGTGTCGGCCGACAGATCGGGCTTGGTGGTGGTGGTCACTTCGGCGCTACCCGCGGACTTGGATCGCGGGGGAATCGTGGGCGAAACAGGCGTGGACCGGATGTTGCGGGCGTCGTTGGTGGCCCACACGTATGCCCCGACGAACCCGATCCCGACGGCGAGGGCCAGCACCATGATCACCAGGCCCAGCGTCCCCGGCACCCGGAGGTGGCGACGCAGGAACGAACCCCCGGACCGGTTCGGCGATGGCTCGGGAGGCCGAGGTGCAACCGGCGCCGGGGGGGGCGCCGGTGAGCCGGCACCAACGTCTCCACCGCCGACGATCGCCCCGGGAGGTAGAGGCGGTGGCCTCGACGGCCGGTCGCGAGCAGCGGTTTTCGGCCCGGGCGGAGGAGCCTCAGATCCGCTCCCCGGTTCCGCCCGCCGACGGGCGGGCGGGGTGGCTGGCGGAGGACCACCGGCGCGGCGCGACGGGTTGCCGTGGCCGTCGACCAGCACGACGACCTCGCCCGGGTTCGGGTTCTCGCCGGGTTCGTCGCCGGGATCGGGGGTGGTCGGCATGGGTTACGAGGGTACCGCCGGTATCCTGGGGGCGTGTTGGCAGTGCTGTTCGTCGTGTTCCTCGTCGTCCCCATCGTCGAGCTGGCCGTCATCATCCAGGTGGGCCAGGTGATCGGCACCTGGCCCACGATTGGCCTACTCCTGCTCGTGAGCCTCGGCGGCGCCTGGCTGGTAAAGCGCGAGGGCATCACCGTCGCTCGCCGCTTCCGCCAGCAGATGGAGGCCGGTCACGTGCCTGGCCGTGAACTGGCCGACGGCGTCCTCATCCTGTTCGCCGGGGCCCTGCTGCTCACGCCCGGCTTCGTCACCGATATCTTCGGCGTGCTTCTCCTCCTGCCCCCGGTGCGCTCAGTGGTGCGGGCCGGGGCGATGCACCGGGTGGTCCTGCGCAGCCAGCGACGGCTCCGTTAAGCCTTGGCCCCCAGGGCCGTCTCCACCGCGGTGAGCACCCTGGCCGTACACCCGGTCATGTCGATGGGGGGGAGAAGCTCGTTGGCTATCCGGTCGGCCGCGCCGGCGAACACCGCGCCCGCTCCACTGTCGGGGGCGGCCACCGACAACGGCTTGCCGGCGTCGTTGGCTGCGCTGACCGCCGGCTCCAGGGGGACGCTGGCGATCAGCGGCACGCCGAGATCAACGGCCAGTGCGGCGCCGCCGCCGGAACCGAACAGGGCGTATTCGGCGCCGTGTTCGCAGGTGAACACACTCATGTTCTCGATCACCCCGAGCACCTTGAGGTAGGAGCGCCGGGCCATGTCGGCGACCCGCGCCGCCACCTTCTGAGCCGCCTGGGCGGGGGTGGTGACCACGAGCATCTCGGTGCGAGGCAGGATCCGACCGAGGGCCATCTGGATGTCGCCGGTGCCGGGCGGCATGTCGAGCAACAGGTAGTCCAGGGTGCCCCATGCCACTTTCACGAGGAACTCCTCGAGGGCCTTGGCCAGCATCAGTCCCCGCCACATGATGGCCGTGTCCTCGTCGTCGACGAGGAGGCCCATGCTCACCACCTTGAGGCGACCGGCCCCAACGGAAATCTCGTGCGGGCGGATGAGGCGGTCGTCGGCCGCGCCCAGGCGGCCGGAGACACCGAGCATGCGGGGCACGCTGAAGCCCCAGATGTCGGCGTCGAGCACTCCCACGGTGAACCCCTGGGCAGCCAGGGCCGAGGCCAGGTTGACGGTGACGCTGCTCTTTCCCACGCCTCCCTTGCCGCTGGCCACGGCGATGACGCGGGCGTTCAGCGGCACCTCGGTCTCGGGCGAGTTGTCGGCCGCCGCCCGGCGGGCCCGCTGCATGACCTGGCTGCGCTGAGCCTGGTTCATCTCCCCGAAGCGCACGGTGACGTCGGAGACGCCAGGCAGGGCCTGGACCTTCGATTTCACGTCGTCGCGGATCTGCACCCGGAGGGGGCAGCCGGAGATTGTGAGGGCGACGGTGACGGTGACCTGGCCGTCGTCGGCCACCACCACGCCCTCCACCATGCCGAGGTCGACGATGTCGGAGCCCAGCTCGGGGTCGACGACGCCGCGGAGCATGGCCATCACGTCGGCCTCGGAGGGTAGGGGGAGCGGAGAGGCCATTCCGGGGATTTTACCGGGTGTGGCCGAAGTCCAGTTTTTCCGAGCCGGCCCGGCTTCCTCAGCCGTCTTTGAAGATGGCGATCGAGCCTGAGTAGCAGGCGACCCACACGGAGTGGGAGACGGGCTCGTAGGTGATCCCGATGGGATTCTTGTTGGTGGGGAGGTCCTGGAGGACAACCATATCGACGGCCCGCAGTTTGGTGACCGTGTTGGATTCATAGTTGACGACGTACAGGGCCTGCCCGTCGGGGGCGATGGTCATGCTCCGCGGCGCCTTCCCCGTGGTCCGTCGGCGGACGACCTTGCCGGTGGCCAGGTCGATCTTGGCCACCTGGTCGTCGGCATTGAGGGTGACGTAGAGCGACGCCCCGCCCGGGTCCATCACCAGGTGACGGGGCCCGTCTCCGACCCCCCGGATCCAGGTCGTCGAGAGATCGGCGAGCTTGATCTTGGCGATATCGGTGGTGCCCATCACCGCCACATAGGCGGTGGTCGAGGTGGGGTCGACGGCGATGCCCCTGGGATACGGGCCGAGCGGTATCCGCTTGACCGTTGCACCGGTGGCGATGTCGAGGACGCTCAGGTCGTAGGAGCACCAGTTGGTGACCAGGACGTAGCGGTTGTCGGGCGAGACCGCCACGAACTTCGGCACCGATCCGACGGGGTAGACGCGGTCGATCGCCAGGGTGGCGACGTCGATCCGGTACACGTAGCTGGTGTCGTACTGCCCGGGTGAGCACACGTCGTCGCCCGGCTTGGCGAACCCGGTGCCGTACATCGAGTAGTTGGAGACGTAGGCGAACCGTTTGTCCGGCGAGAACGCCGCCTCCACCGGCGCGCCCTGGGTCAGGCGAGGTTTTCCCGGGAGCCCGGCCTGGGAGAAGTCGACGGCATCGCTGATGGTCTTCTGCAGGCTGCCCTCGACGTCGTAGACCGTGACCGTGTGGGTGTACATCATGTTCTGGGCGAAGACATGGCCCGCGCCGGAGGCGACCACCGACTTCGGGGTGATGGCCCCGCCGATCACCCGGGCCGGCGACATCGTGGTCGACGCCGATGGTCGGCCGGGCAACATGGTGGTCACCGCAGGGGCGACGGGGGGGTTGGCCTTGGCCGACCCGGAGGCGGAGGTCCTGGTCGGTGATTGGCGGGTGCCGCCGCCCATCGTGAGGGCTGCGACAGCTGCGGCCACACAGGCGCCCACCCCCACCTGCAACCTGCGGACCTTGACCGCTTGGGAGGTCACGACGTCACGATCCTCGTTCCTCGTCGATGCCGGGTCAACGATCCCCGAAACCGGTCGAGGTTGGATCCGGTGGGCCCAATCTGTAGTGTTTGAGTGCTCAGCGACCCGACCCTGTCCTTTGGTCGCGCCGTGCCTGACATGCCCATGCCGACTCTACGCCCGAGAGCGCGCCCGTTCGCGACACCTCGCCGACCATCCGCGCGCGCCCTGATCGCCGCAGTAGTCGCTCTCCTCACCTTCGGATCGGCGATCGGCGGCGTCGCAGCCGACGAGGATCCCGCCGCGAAGCGGGAGCAGGTTCGCAAGGACCGCGCCGCGGTGGCGGCCAAGCTCGACGTCCTGCGTGCCTCTGATGCCGACGTGAACAAGGCGCTCACCGACCTCGACGTCAATCTCGGCGCTCAACAGGCGGTCGTCTCCTCGGCCCAGCAGGCGTCGGACCTGGCCGCGCGCCAGCTCGACGAAAAGCGCCAGGCCGAGCGCCGCAAGGCCGACGAGCTGGCGGCTATCAAGGTCAAGATGGCCGGGATCGCCGTCGAGGCCTACATGAGCCCCCTCAAGGGATCACTCGTCAACATGCTCAAGTCGAACTCGCTCAACGACGCGTCGATGCGGCGGGAGTTCCTCAACCTCAGTGCCAACCACGGCGCCGAGGTGACCCAACAGCTGAAGACGGCCAAGGCCGACCTCGAGACCGAGCGCAAGGCGGCCGAGGCCGCCGAGCGACTGGCCGGCGACCGACGCTCCGAGGTGGAGCAACGCCTCGCCGGGCTGCGCCAGGCCGCCGAGCAGCAGCGACAGGTGGCAGCCCAGGTCGAGGGTCGCATCGAGTCGGGACTGGCCGAGGCCTCGGCGCTGTCGGCCGTCGACACCCAGCTCTCGGAACAGATCTCCGCTCGCCAGGCCGAATTGGCGGCCCAGGTGAGGGCGGCTGCGCAGGCCCAGGCCCAAGCCAGGGTGGCCACCCGGACGCCCGAGCCACCGTCCGGCGGCGGCGGTGGTGGTGGTGGTGGCGACGTGGTCGTGACGCCGAGCAACGACATCGGGCTGGCCACGGTCGGCGGGATCACCGTGGCCGCCTCCATCGCCGGTCAGCTCCAGTCGCTCCTCAACGCCGCCTCAGCCGACGGGGTCCAGCTCGGTGGCTCCGGCTACCGCGACTCCTCGAACCAGGTGGCCCTTCGGTCGCAGAACTGCGGTTCGAGCAACTACGCCATCTACCAGATGTCCCCGTCGCAGTGCAGCCCGCCGACCGCACGCCCGGGTACGTCGATGCACGAACAGGGCCTGGCCATCGACTTCACCGAGGGGGGCAGCGTCCTCAGTCGCGGAAGCCGGGGCTACTCGTGGCTGGCCGGCAACGCAGCCCAGTACGGGTTCTTCAACCTCCCCAGCGAACCCTGGCACTGGAGTACCAATGGAAACTAGGGCTGGGCGACGAGGCCGAGTTGTCAGCGAGACTCGGAAAGCGCTCATTGTCACCCCCAGCCGCCCGCCGTGCCCCACCCCCTACCAGCGAGTCAGCCTCACCCCAGCTTGGCCCTGAGGAACTCCAGGGTGCGTATCCAGGCCTGGCGGGCGGCGTCGGGGTCGTGGGCCTCGGGGCGGGTGTCGTTGAAGAAGGCGTGCTGGGTGTTTGGGTAGAGGAAGATCCTCACGTCCTTGCCCAGGTCGGTGAGGTTGGTCTCCAACCCGCGGGCCACGTCGAAGCCGGCCAGCTGATCGTTCTCGGCGTAGTGGCCCTCGACGGCGGCAGCCAGCTTCGTCCAGTCTGGTTCTTTCTCCCTGGGCACGCCGTAGAAGGGAACCGCGGCCCGGAGGGCATCGGGCCTCAGGGTGGCCAGCCACAGGGCCAGGCCCCCGCCCATGCAGAAGCCGACGACGCCCAGGCCGTTGCCCCGTACCGCCGGGTGGGCAGCCAGATAGTCGACGGCCCCGCTCATGTCCCGGGCGGCCCGTTCGGAATCCAGGCCCATGGCCGTCTTCTTGGCCTCGTCGGGCTCACCGTTGGGAACGGTCTCGCCGTGGTAGAGGTCGGGCGCCAGGGCGGTGAAACCCTCGGCCGCGAACCGGTCGCACACGTCGGCGATGTGGGGGACCAGCCCCCACCACTCCTGGATCACGATCACCCCCAGGCCGGCGCCGCCATGGGCGGGAGCCAGGTAGCCCCCGGCCTTCGATCCGTTGCTGGCGAACTCCACCGTCTTTCCCATGGCGGGCGACCTACCCATGGTTGGAGGAACCAGAACCGGCGCTGCGAGTGCCGGGCGCCGCCCAGGTGCGGGTCAACTCGGGAACGGCCGGGCAATCGACTCGGGCGGCGACATCGGTTGGGGCCTGGGGCCCATCGGGACCCACGACCTTGTCGATCAGGGTCAGCGGGACGACGTCGTCGGTGCGGTCCCACGGATCGGGCCCGGCCTCGATCCGGCTGAGCATCGCCTGCCACAGGGCCCGGGGCAGCACCCGTCCGACTCCGGCCACCACCCAGACGGGTACCCCCGCCTGACGGCCGACTGCTGCCGCGGCCAGCGAGCCGGCCGCGGCGACGAAACCGTCGGGGCCGACGGCACTGGCTTCGAGCAGGACGAGGCCCCCGGCCACGACCGCGGCACCGAGGCCCGATTGGTCGACGACGATCGCATCGGTGCCGGCCCGCCGCAGCTGGGTGGCCAGCCCTCCCCCGGTCCCGATGGCGTCGACGACTAGCACGTTGCAGTCCCCCCGCCGGGCGAGGGCGGCGGCCGCCTGGTCGGGCCAGCTCACCACCACGACCTGGAGATCAGCCGGCAGGTGATAGGCGAGGGCCGCAGGCGTGGCGTCGTTTCCGAGTTGGTCAGCCGACCGCCAGGCCTCCTCGACAGGATCGGAAGCCGCGAGCATGCGGGCCGCCAGCCACCAGACGGGTCCGGACGTGGCCTGGTGGTCGACCAGGCGCCGGCAGCCGGTGACCAGGGACGCCGGATCGTCGGCGCACGCCGCCAGCACGGCCGCCGCCTCCTGGGCCACCGGACCCGGATCCTCACCCTCCGCCCGGGCCACCATCCGGAGCCGCTCGATCGGGTGCATTCGGCGTACCTCGCTACCGGTGGCGCCGGGGGGCGTTCAACGTCCGGGCTTCCAGACCATCAGGAACAGGATGGCGACCACGAGCAGGTTCAAGAACATGCCCACGGCCGCCGCCTTCTTGCCACGTGCCTCCAGCTCGGCCACCTGGGGAGGTGGTCCCTGTCCCGCGGCCGACGGGCCACCAGCCAGCAGCTCGGCGGCGAGTGCGTTCATGCGCCGCAGGTTGGGGAAGTGAACGCCGTGGGAGACCCCCAGGCCGACGATGTACAGCAGGAACGACACCGAGATCCACGCCTGGCTGAACTTCCAGGCATCGTCGGAGAGGAGAATCAAGAGGATGCCGAGGATCGGCACGGCGTAGATGAACCACTCCGACCAGTGCTCGGCCACGTCGACCAGCACCTCGGTGACGGCCAGGCCTTCACGGCCGCCCCGCGCCTGCGCCTTGCTGGCGAACACACCGGCCAGCATCACGCTGCCGAACCCGACGATGGCGCACAAGAGATGGAGCACGAGCACCAGCTTGTAGAGGCCACTCCCAGCTCCGGTTCCCATGCCCGCTCCTCCTGGTCGACGTGTCGCTTGGCTGCCGCGAACATAGCTGCGCTACGTTCCCGGCCGTGGCCATGAATCCGTCTCCCGACCTGATGCTCTCGTCGATCAACGGTCGCGCCCGCTCCGTCGGCCAGTGGCTCACCACGTTCCACCTGCTGTTCGTCGCCGTCGATCCCGGGAACGATCGCAGCTCGTGGGTCGTGCCGACGGCGGGACGCGTGCTCACCAACTACGAGCAGGCCGACTGCCGCGTGGCGTGGCTGGTGGCCGGTACGCCAGCGGAGGCCCGCAGGTTCCTGGGCCGGTGGTCGAGCGAGATCCTCACCTTCGCCGACCCCGACCTGACGGCCATCCGGGGCTTTGGGCTGGAATCGCTTCCCGCCATCGTCCACGTGGGTATGGACGGAACGGTCGTGAACGCGGTGGAGGGCTGGGATCCCGCCGACTGGCGGCGGCTGACGGCCGAGCTATCGAGGATCGTGAGTTGGAGCCGTCCCACCATCCCCATGCCGTCGGATCCCGGATCGTTCACCGGGGCGCCCCTGCGCGGGTAGTCCGATGAGGGACAGGGCGGCCAGGACGAGCGAAGAGATCGGGGCGCTGCGAAGGTCGCCCAGGACCCACGTCGAGCGGCTCACCTCAGCGACCGAGTCGGCCAGCGACCGTGGCCTGGCCCGACGGCGTCGCAGCTCCGCCGCAAGCATGATTCCGTCGACGACCACAGGGTCCCCCGATCCGCATTTCTGCTCCCCCACCTTCGGTCGGCCGTCCTGTGGAACACAAGAAGGGAAATGCTGGGCACAAGCCCCCTCCCGCTGTGGAGAACCCCGGTTACTTCTCGAGGACGCCGCCCCGGGTCATGGCATCGACGTCGAGCACCCGGTCGGCCTCGTCGCTGTCGAGCCAGCCCTTCTCGACGACCACCTGCCGGAGCGTCTTGCCCTGGGCCAGGGCGATCCGGGCCACTTCGGTGGCCCGTTCGTAGCCGATGTGGGGGTTGAGGGCGGTGGCGATGGCCGGCGACGACTCGGCGTAGGCCCGGCAGCGCTCGACATCGGCCTCGATACCGGCCACGCACCGGTCGGCGAGCAGCCTTGAGACCGAGGCCACCAGGTAGATCGACTCGAGCAGGGCGTGGGCCATCACCGGCATGCCCGTGTTCAGCTCGAAGGCACCGGACACCGCCGCCCACGCCACCGTGGCATCGTTGCCCACCACCCGGGCCGCCACCTGCACGACCGCCTCGCAGATCACCGGGTTCACCTTGCCGGGCATGATCGAGCTTCCGGGCTGGAGGTCGGGCAGACGGATTTCGCCCAGGCCGGTGCGGGGGCCACTGGCCATGAGGCGGAGGTCGTTGGCGATGCGCTGCAGCGACACGGCCACGGTACGCACCGCCCCCGAGGCCTCTACCAGGGCGTCGCGGCCCCCCTGGGCCTCGAAGTGGTTGCGCGCTTCGCGGACCACCAGTCCCGTCTCGGCGACCAGTCGCTCGACGACGAGGGCGGCGAAGCCCGGCGGGGCATTGATGCCCGTGCCCACCGCCGTGCCCCCGATGGCCAGCTCGGCCAGCCTGGGCAGGCACGATCGGAGGCGGTCGCCGCCGTGGTCGAGCGCCGCCCGGTAACCGCCCATCTCCTGGCCCAGGGTGACGGGTGTGGCGTCCATGAGGTGAGTACGGCCCGCCTTGACCACGTCGGAGAGCTGCTCGGCCTTGGATCCGAGGGCGGCGGCCAGGTGGCCGAGGGCGGGCAGGAGCGTGTGGGCGACAGCGTCGGTAGCGGCCAGATGGATGGCGGTGGGAAACACGTCGTTCGACGACTGCGAGGCGTTGACGTGGTCGTTCGGGTGAACGGGCCGCCCGAGGCGCTCGCCGGCCAGGGTGGCGACGACCTCGTTGGCGTTCATGTTCGACGAGGTGCCCGAGCCGGTCTGGAACACGTCGACAGGGAAATGATCGTCCCACGTGCCGGTTGCCACCTCGGAGGCGGCCTCGGCCACCGCCGATCCCAGGTCGTCGTCCAGAACCCCGAGCGCCACGTTGGCGGCCGCAGCGGCCCCCTTCACCGCGCCCAGAGCCCAGATCAGCTCACGCCGCAGTCGCAGGCCCGAGATGGGGAAGTTGTCCACCGCCCGCTGTGTCTGGGCGCCCCAATGAGCCGCCGCCGGCACCTGGACCTCGCCCATCGAGTCGTGCTCGGTCCTGTAACCGGCTCCGTGCCCGAACGGAGTGCCGGCTCCGTGCCCGAACGGAGTATCAGCCTCGGGGCCCATGTTCCTCCTCGTGGTCCGTGGGGTAGGAACCATCACGGGTAACGCGGACCGTAGCGCGACGCCTCGCTGCTTCCGCGCGGGCGTTTGCCTTGCATGCCTCATCGACCGGCGTTAGTGTTCGGCTTGGCCGTCGGGGCGGGACGTCTCGGTGGTTGACACCAGCTGCAACTGTCACTAGCCGCAACCGTCACAGCTGCAACGGTCCAAGCTTCACGGTTTCCATAGCTGCACGTCCATGCCGAGTAACGATCAATCGTCTACTTCGTCGCAGCCACGCCCCAACCGAGATCCCCGGAAGGCAGTGAGACTTATCCTCCCCCTGCACGTACGGCGGCTCGTCGTCCTCGTCGGGTTCGCACTGGTCCTACCCATGGTCGTGGTCTCTCCCGCATCGGGTGACCAGGTCGCCGACAAGAAGGCCGAGGCGGCCCGCATCGCCAAGGACCTCGATGTCGAGGGCAACAAGGTGAGCATGGCCGCCGAGCAGTTCAACCAGGCCCAGTTGAAGGTGGCCGAGGTCCAGAGCTCGCTGGCCAAGGTTAAAGGCGACCTGGCCAAGGCCGACGAGCACATGCAGACGGCCAAGGGCGTCCTCGCCCAGGTCGCCGTTCAGTCATACGTGACTGGCGGCTCCACCAGCTTCATCGCTCATCTGGCCAGCAGCAACCAGGACGACCTGGTGCTGCGCACGCAGTATCTCCGCTTCACGGCCGCCGACCAGCGCGATGCCCTGGGCCAGGTTCGGGCTGCTCGCGAAGACTTCTCGGCCGCCCAGGCCCGCCTGAGCGATGAGGAGAAGGCCTCCGCCGACGCCGCCTCCGCCGCCGAAGCGGCCAAGCGTTCGGCCGCCGATGCCGAGGCCAGGCAGCGCAACCTGCTGGGCCAGGTCAACGGCGAGCTCACCCAGCTGGTGGCCACCGAGGCAGCCGCCCGCATGGCCGCCCAGGCCGCCGCCGCACCGCCCGCAGTGAAGACCGGAGCGTCGGCCGCCCTCACCGGCGGCCCCGCCCCCACCGCCCAGGCGACCCCCACCGCCCAGGCGACCCCCGCCGGCCGCACCAGCCCTTCGGCAGAGCCTGCTGCGCCCGACGCGCCCGGCCCCCGCCAGTTGGCCTCGACACCCGCCCCACCGGCCTCGGGCGGTGCCGGCACGGCGGTGGCTGCGGCCGAGGCCGAGGTGGGCAAGCCCTACGTGTACGGCGCCGCCGGTCCGGACTCGTTCGACTGCTCGGGGCTCATGCTCTGGGCGTGGAACCAGGCAGGTGTGTCGCTCTCGCACTCGGCGCAGATGCAGTACTCCGAGACCACCCGGGTGCCGATCGACAGCATGCAGCCCGGCGACATCATCTTCTTCGGCTCCAGCACCAGCAGCATCGGCCACAATGCCATGTACGTCGGTGGCGGGGAGATGGTCGAGGCTCCCCACACCGGGCTCAACGTACGGGTGGTCCCGGTCCGTGACGGCATCGTGGGCGTCGGCCGGCCCGGTTGACCCTCAGGATCTGCTGGACCCTCAGCTAGACCGCAACATTTTCACAGTAGAACCTCATCCTGGGTGCCGATACTCGGTCCATGATGATTGTTCTGCTGGTCGCCATCGTGTGGACGCTCACCGCCGGGCTGGCACTGACATTGTTCTCGGCCGACAGGCGGGCCGAGGCGATGCTGGTCGAGGCCCGGGTCCCCGAACGCCCGCCTCGTCGCCTGACGCACCGCGTCGCCTGAAGGCGCTATTCGGGACCTGTGCCACGTTCGGACAGGCCCCGAATCACCGCATCCGCTTGGAACGGCTCAGGCAAGCACCCCGCTGAGGCCGGACAGGGACCCGACGAGGTCGTCGGCCTCGCTCTCGGTGAACGCCCGGACGGTCTTGATGTTGACCGCGCCCGACATCTGGCCCAGGAGGGCGAACTTGGCCATGGTCTCCTCGTCGGGCGCCTCGACGACCACGATCACGTCGTACTCGCCCATGACCAGGTAGGACCTCTTCCAGTGGACTCCTACCGCCTCTGCCGCCTTCTTGCCGGCGTCCCGACCCTTCTTGGCGTTGACGATGTCCGAGGCGCCCTGATCGGTCCACTTCATGAACATGATGTACGTAGCCATCGTGTGCTCTCCTTGTTCTCCATGCTTCGTGGTCCGAAGCACATCGTCCGATGTGCCTGCCCCACCATGGTAAAACTCGGCCCTCGGGGCCAGGTCAAGGAGTTTTTTTCCAGCGTTCAGCTGAGCGTCGTCAGGTCAGCTTCCGGAGCACCACGAATGACCGACCCTCGAGCCAGATCTCGTCGTGGGAACCGAACATCACGCCTTCAGGGCTGCCGGGGGGCCGGACGTAACCGATGGCCGTGTCGAACACCAGCTCGAGGGACTGGGCCCACTTCGTGTCGGGCATGGTGAAGCGCACCGGCTCGGGACCGTTGAGCAGCACGAGGAAACTGTCGTCGACCACGAGCTCCCCCCGCAGCCCGGGCTCGCCGATCTGGTCCCCGTTGAGGAACATTCCGATGGCTTGGACCCGCCCCGATGTCCACTCCTCTGCGGTCATCTCCTCACCGTCGGGACCGAACCACCCGATGTCAGCCAGTCCCGATCCGTGGATGGGCCGGCCCTGGAAAAAGCCCCGACGATGGAACACCGGATGCGAGCGGCGCAGGGCGATGAGATGTGACGTGAAGTCGAGGAGGTCGGCGTCGGCACCCGAGAGGTCCCAGTCGTGCCAGGAGAGCTCGTTGTCCTGGCAGTAGGCGTTGTTGTTCCCCTTCTGGGTACGGCCCATCTCGTCGCCGCCGAGGAGCATCGGGACACCCTGGGACAGCAGGAGAGTGGCCAGGAAGTTGCGCTGTTGGCGACGGCGGAGGTCGGAGATCTCGGGGCCGTCGGTGGGACCCTCGACGCCGCAGTTCCACGACCGGTTGTCGTCGGTGCCGTCGTGGTTGTCCTCACCGTTGGCCTCGTTGTGCTTGCCGTTGTAGGACACCAGGTCGGCCAGGGTGAACCCGTCGTGGGCGGTGACGAAGTTGATCGACGCGTGGGGCGCCCGGCCGTCGTGCTGGTAGAGGTCGCTGGAGCCGGTGAGCCGATAGCCCAGGTCGGCGACGCCGGCCGCCTCACCCCGCCAGAAGTCGCGCACCTGGTCGCGATAACGCCCGTTCCACTCGGTCCACAGCACGGGGAAGTTGCCCACCTGGTAGCCACCCTCGCCCACGTCCCAGGGCTCGGCGATCAACTTGACCTGCGAGACCACCGGGTCCTGGTGGATGAGATCGAAGAACGCCGAGAGGCGGTCGACCTCGTGGAACCCCCGGGCCAGGGCCGACGCCAGGTCGAAGCGGAAACCGTCCACGTGCATCTCGGTGACCCAGTAGCGCAGGCTGTCGAGAATCAGGCGCAGAACCTCGGGGTGCCGGGCGTTGAGGGTGTTGCCCGTACCCGTGTAGTCCATGTAGTGCCGGGCGTCGCCGTCGACCAGGCGGTAGTAGGCGGTGTTGTCGAGACCCCGGAACACCAGGGTGGGGCCCATGTGGTTGCCCTCGGCGGTGTGGTTGTAGACCACGTCGAGGATCACCTCGATGCCTGCCGCATGCAGGGTGCGCACCATGGCCTTGAACTCCCGCACCTGCTGGCCCTTCCCGCCGGCGGCGGAATAAGCGGCGTGAGGGGCGAAGTAGCCGAGCGAGTTATAGCCCCAGTAGTTGGTGAGGCCTTTGGTGACGAGTCCGTGCTCGGCCACGAAGTGGTGGACGGGGAGGAGCTCGACGGCTGTGACGCCCAGTTCCCTCAGGTGATCGACGGCGGGAGGGCTGGCGAGGCCGGCGTAGGTGCCCCGCAGGGCTTCGGGTACCTTCGGGTGGCGAGCAGTGAAGCCCTTGACGTGCACCTCGTAGATGACCGTTTCGTGCCAGGGGGTGTCCGGCCGGTGGTCGTCCCCCCACGGGAACTGGGAATCGGCCACTACCGACCGGGGGACATGGGGCGCCGAGTCGCGGTCGTCGGCCACTCCGTCGTCGCCGCCCACCTTGTAGCCGAAGACGCCATCGTCCCAGTCGAGGCTGCCATCGATAGCTCGGGCGTAGGGGTCGATCACCAGTTTGGCGGGGTTGAACCGAAGGCCCCGGGAAGGGTCGTAGGGGCCCCGCACCCGGAAGCCGTACTGGCGGCCCGGACCCACCCCGGGCACGTACCCGTGCCAGACGTGGGCGGTGACCTCGGTGAGGGGGACGCGTGTCTCGCCGTCGACTCCCTTCCCCGGCGTGGGGGGGTCACCGCCGAACAGGCACAGCTCGACCGCGTCGGCGCCCTCTGAGAACAGAGCGAAGTTGGTACCCTCTCCATCCCAGGTCGCGCCGAGAGGATGGGGTTTGCCGGGCCAGATCTCCATGGGGGCCACTTTGACTCACGGAGGACCGAGCGTTCCAAGTTGAGGAGCCGGATGGACGAGCCAGGTCGGACACATGCCGCCACTGCATGGTGGCGGGGCCTGTCCGGGGCGTGGCGCGCCAACGTCGGTCTGTACTGCCTGGCCACGCTCGCCCTGGTCGCCCTGGTGACCCAGATCGTGACGGGTGGGGGCCGACCGCCCCAGCGGGTGGAAGTGGCCAGTCGGGCCCCGACCACCCCGCCGACCTCGCCCCGGTCCCAGATCCCCACCACCGCACCCCCCACGACGGCGGTCGGGCCCGCCACGACCCAGGCCCCGGCGCCGACCCCGGCGCCGGGGGCGGCGGCGCCCCAAACCCCCGCCCCCCCCGCCCCCCCGGGGGGGGAAGCCCGCGGGGCCGCTGGGCCCCCCCCCCGCGCGCCCCCCCC
>JBBSHU010000037.1:0-25637 GCA_038232455.1 Acidimicrobiales bacterium | reverse complement strand
TCGATCGCACTCAGCACGCCTCGGTCCGGGCCGCGTCGGCCTTCCTGAGGGAGAACCGGGACCGCTTCTCCCAGGGCATCGTTCCGTCCAACCCCACCCAGCTGGCCGTCCTCGCCGTCGACGTACACGCCGTCTTCCTAGGGCTCGACGACGCCGGCCAGACCACGGTCGTGTCGCCGCCTTTCGAGGTGGTCGAGCAGGATGTACTGCGCCGGACACGACCTCGGGAGGCGCCCTGACTACCCGGCCGGGTCCGTGGTGTACCAGACCGCGGTGTCCGTCGGGATTCGGCCGCCCGCCGCCAGCGGGCCGCTGGACAGGTCGACCCGACCGTCGACCGGGGGTTCGACGGGCTCCGCCCCCACGTTCACCACGCAGGCGAAGTTCGGTGGGCGGGTGAAGGCCAAGACGTCGGCGCCCGCGTCGGTCCACACGAGGGGGCCGTGCCCGACCATGCGCTTCCGTCGGCGCAGAGCCTGGCGGTAGAGGCTCAACATCGAGGTGGCATCCGCCTCCTGGCGCTCCACCGTCGACGACGCCCACGCGGCCGGCTGGGGGAGCCAGGCGATACCGGCAGGCCCGAAGCCGAAGGGTGGCTGCTGCCCCGACCATGGGAGCGGTACCCGACAGCCGTCACGCCCCCGCTCGGCGCCGCCGCTGCGCTGGAACGTGGGGTCCTGGAGCACCTCGTCGGGCAGGTCGGTCACCTCGGCCAGGCCCAGCTCCTCGCCCTGGTACACGTAGGCGCCGCCCGGCAGCGACAGCATGAGCATCGCCGCGGCACGGGCCCGTCGGGTCCCCAGCTGTCCGCCGCCGTAACGCGTGACGTGGCGAACGACGTCGTGGTTGGACAGGACCCAGGTCGGCAGCGCGCCCACCGCGGTCAGGGCGTCGATGTTGCGGTCGATGGACTGGCGAAGGACGTCGGCGTCCCAGGGGGTCAGCAGGAAGTCGAAGTTGAACGCGGTATGGAGCTCGTCGGGTCGCACGTAGCGGGCCAGGCGTCGGGTGTCCCGCACCCACGCCTCCCCCACGAACGCCACATCGCCGGGGTAGGAATCGCTGATCTGCCTCCAGCGGCGGTAGATCTCGTGGACCTCGTCGCGGTCCCAGTAGGGGTGACCCTCCCTCGCCGGTCCGGCGGCCTCGAAGTTCCCGGCCAGGTCGGGCAACCCGGGATCCTTGAACAGGCCGTGGGCCACGTCGACGCGGAAGCCGTCGACCCCGCGGTCGAACCAGAAGCGCAGGATCGCCTCGAACTCGGCCCGCACCTCGTCGTTCGTCCAGTTGAGGTCGGGCTGCTCGGGGGCGAAGAGGTGGAGGTACCACTGGCCGCCGGCGCCGTCACTATCCGCGACCCGGGTCCATGCCGGCCCACCGAAGACGCTCGACCAGTCGTTGGGCGGCTCGTCGCCGTTCCTCCGGCCCTGGCGGAAGATGTAGCGGGCCCGCTCGGCGCTGCCGGGCCTCGCCGCGAGAGCGGCCCGGAACCACGGGTGTTCGCTGGAGGTGTGATTGGGCACGAGGTCGGTGATGACGCGGAGCCCGAGGCCGTGGGCGTCGGCGACGAGGCCGTCGAAGTCGGCGAGTGTCCCGAAGGTCTGGTCGACGTCGCGGTAGTCGGCGACGTCGTAGCCGGCGTCGGCCTGGGGCGACGGATAGAAGGGGGTCATCCAGATGGCGTCGACGCCGAGGCCGGCCAGGTAGCCCAGCCTGGAGCGGGTGCCGGCAAGATCGCCGATACCGTCACCGCCGGAGTCGGCGAAGCTGCGGACGTACACCTCGTAGATCACCGCGGTGCGCCACCACGGCGTTCCGGGCGCGCTGGTGATCACCAGGAGATCCTGGCATCCGGATGGCCGAGGCACCGGTAGGGTGGTGCGATGGATCGTCCACCCCCGGAGCCGGCCAAGCTCCTCGCCGCCTGGATGGAGTGGGAGAAGGGCGAGACCACTCCTGGTCGCGTCCTGACCAACTTCAAGAGCGGCGGCTTGCGTGAGGTGCTCGAATCGCTCGTGGCCCAGGCCGAGGCGGCAGCCGCCGCCGGTATCGGGTCACCGTCGTCGCCGCCGTCCTGAGCGTCCACCCTCGGCCTCGTCCCCCGGCAACGCGTCGGCTCGCGGGTATCGTGGGTGTGGCTTCCCCTCCCGGCAACGACGGCCCACAAGGTGGTACAGGTGGCTGAAATCGAAATCGGCATCGGCAAATCGGGCCGCAGGGCCTATGGGTTCGACGACATAGCCATCGTCCCGAGTCGCCGAACCCGCGACCCCGAGGACGTCGACATCTCCTGGGAGATCGACGCCTTCACCTTCGGGCTGCCGCTCATGGCCGCGGCCATGGACGGCGTGGTCAGCCCGGCCACGGCCATCGAGATCGGACGGCTGGGCGGGGTGGGTGTGCTCAACCTGGAAGGGCTGTGGACCCGCTACGACGACCCTGGGCCCCTGTTCGAGGAGATCGCCTCCCTCGACACCGAGAAGGCCACCCTGCGCATGCAGGAGATCTACGGCGAGCCCATCAAAGAGGAGTTGATCGGCCAGCGCATCACCGAGATCAAAGACGCCGGGGTTGTGTCGTGTGCATCGGTCACTCCTCAGCGCACCGATCGCTTTACCAAGGCCATCCTTGCCGCCGAGCTCGACCTCCTCGTCATCCAGGGCACGGTCGTCTCGGCCGAGCATGTGTCCAAGACCGCCGAGCCGCTCAACCTCAAGCGCTTCATCCGCGAGCTTGAGATCCCCGTCATCGTGGGCGGCTGTGCGTCCTACAACGCCGCTCTGCACCTCATGCGTACCGGAGCGGTCGGCGTGCTGGTCGGTGTGGGACCGGGCCATGCGTGCACGACCCGGGGTGTGCTCGGCCTCGGCGTGCCCCAGGCCACGGCCATCGCCGACGCCGCCGGTGCCCGTATGCGCCACCTCGACGAAACCGGTGTGTACGTGCACGTCATCGCCGATGGGGGGATGAGCACCGGTGGCGACATCGCCAAGGCCATCGCCTGCGGAGCTGACGCGGTGATGGTGGGTTCGCCTCTCGCCGCCGCTCAGGAGTCGCCCGGGCGGGGCCACCACTGGGGCATGGCCACCTTCCACCCCACTCTGCCCCGGGGAGCGCGGGTGCGCACCGCCGTCCGCGGCACGCTGGAGCAGGTCCTCGTGGGGCCGGCCCACGAGAACGACGGCCGCCTCAACCTGTTCGGGGCCCTGGCCACGTCCATGGCCACCTGCGGCTACGAGACGGTCAAGGAGTTCCAGAAGGCCGAGGTCATGGTGGCGCCCGCGCTGCAGACCGAGGGCAAGGGCCTCCAGCAGGCCCAGCACATCGGGATGGGCTCCTAGATACAGCTCCACCCCATCGGGCCGGCGGTAGGCTGGGCCATGGCCGCCGAGAGTCCGTTCGACACCGTCCTCGTCGTCGACTTCGGCGCCCAGTACGCCCAGCTCATCGCCCGGCGGGTGCGCGAGGCCCACGTGTACTCCGAGATCGTGCCCCGCGACATGCCCGTGGAGGATATTCTGGCTCGGCGCCCGGCCGGGATCATCTTCAGCGGCGGCCCGAAGTCGGTTCACGTCGAGGGAGCACCCGACATCGACCCGGCGATCTACGACGCCGGTGTTCCCGTGCTCGGCATCTGTTACGGCGCCCAACTCGTGGCCCGCCAGCTCGGAGGCGAGGTGGCCCGCACCGGCGTGGCCGAGTACGGCCGTACCGCCCTCCAGGTGACGGGCGGCTCCGCCCTGTTCGGCGCCCTGCCCGCCGACCAGGACGTGTGGATGAGCCACGCCGACTCCATCGTGGGAGCCCCCCCCGGCTTCCGGGTGACGGCGCGCACGGCCCTGGTGCCGGTGGCCGCCCTCGAGGACGCCGACCGGCGCATCTACGGCGTGCAGTTCCATCCCGAGGTGGCCCACACCGCCCGGGGCCAGGAGATCCTCAAGCACTTTCTGTACGACGTGTGCGGGTGCCGGCCCCGTTGGACCATGACCTCCATCATCGAGGAGGCGGTCCAGGCGGTACAGGCCCAGGTCGGCGCCGGCAAGGTGATCTGTGGGTTGTCCGGCGGTGTCGACTCGGCGGTGGCCGCCGCCCTCGTGCACAAGGCCATCGGCGATCAGCTCACGTGCGTCTTCGTCGACACCGGCCTCATGCGCGAAGGCGAGGCCGACCAGGTCGAGGACACCTTCCGCCGCCAGTTCCAGGTCGACCTCGTCCATGCCAAGGCCGCCGACCGCTTTCTCGATGCCCTCGCCGGTGTCGAGGACCCCGAGGTCAAGCGCCGGGCCATCGGCACCACCTTCATCCGGGTCTTCGAGGAGGTGGCCGCCGACGCCGGGCTCGCCGCCCCGGGCACCTCCCCCGAGGGCGAAGGCGCCGCCCGCTTCCTGGTCCAGGGCACGCTCTACCCCGACATCATCGAGTCGGGCACCAAGGACGCAGCCCGGATCAAGTCGCACCACAACGTGGGCGGCCTTCCCGACGACATGAACTTCGAGCTGATCGAGCCCCTCCGCAACCTGTTCAAGGACGAGGTGCGGGCCATGGGCGAGGAGCTGGGCCTGCCCGAGGACATCGTGTGGCGCCAGCCCTTCCCCGGCCCCGGCCTGGCCGTGCGCATCGTCGGGACCGTCACCCCCGAACGCCTGGAGATCCTGCGGGCCGCCGACGCCATCGTGGTGGAGGAGATCAAGCGGGCCGGCCTGCACCGGGAACTGTGGCAGGCGTTCGCGGTCCTGCTGGCCGTGCGCTCGGTGGGCGTGATGGGCGACGAGCGCACCTATGCACACCCGGTGATCATCAGGGCCGTCCAGAGCGACGACGCCATGACCGCGGACTGGGCCCGCCTTCCCTACGACCTGCTCGAGACACTGTCGTCGCGCATCATCGCCGAGGTCCCGGGGGTCAACCGGGTCGCCCTCGACATCACCTCCAAGCCCCCCGGCACCATCGAGTGGGAGTAACCGGCGGCGACACACCCTCCCGGTAGTTTGGGGAGGGAGATGCCCGAGCCTGCCGACCTCCTTACCGATCTCAACCCCGTACAGCGCGAAGCCGTCACCCACCCTGGGGGCCCGCTGCTGCTGGTGGCCGGGGCGGGGTCGGGCAAGACCCGGGTGCTCACCCACCGGGTGGCCTGGTTGGTCCTCGAGATGGGCGTGTCGCCGTTCGAGATCGCCGCCATCACCTTCACCAACAAGGCGGCCGACGAGATGAAGGGGCGGGTTGCCGCCCTGGTCGGGCCGGTGGCCCGGCGCATGTGGGTGTGCACGTTCCACTCCGCCTGCGTACGGATCCTGCGCCGGGAGGCCCAGCACCTCGGCTACTCGTCGTCGTTCTCCATCTACGACCAGGCCGACGCCGAGCGTCTTACCACCTACGTGCTGCGCGACCTCAACATCGACTCCAAGCGCTTCCCGCCCCGCACCGTGCACGCGGTGATCAGTGCGGCCAAGAACGAGACGTTGGGCGTCGACGCCTATCACGACCGCGCCGGCAGCATCTACGAACGGCGCATCGCCGACGTCTACCGCGAGTACCAGGCCCGGCTGCGCAAGGCCAACGCCATGGACTTCGACGACCTACTCCTCGTCACCGTGGAGCTGTTCCGCACCAAGCCCGAGGTGCTGGCCCATTACCAGGAGCGGTTCCGCCACCTTCTCGTCGACGAGTTCCAGGACACGAACAAGGCCCAGAACGAGATCGTCACCACGATTGCCAAGGCCCACCGCAACATCTGCGTCGCCGGCGACAGCGACCAGTCGGTGTACAGATTTCGTGGCGCTGATATCCGCAACATCCTGGAGTTCGAGGACGCCTTCCCCGACGCCACCCTCATCGTGTTGGAGCAGAACTACCGGTCCACCCAGACCATCCTCGACGCCGCCAACGCGGTGATCGCCAACAACCTCATGCGCAAGCCCAAGGCCCTGTGGACCGAGCAGGTCGGGGGCGAGCTCATCGAGCGCTACTACGCCGAGGACGAGCACGACGAGGCCGTGTGGGTCACGTCCCAGATGCGCCGCCTGCGCGAGACCGACAACTACCGGTGGTCCGACCTGGCCGTGTTCTACCGCACCAATGCCCAGAGCCGGGTGCTCGAGGAACACCTGGTGCGCCAGAACATCCCCTACAAGGTGATCGGGGGAACGCGGTTCTACGAGCGTCGCGAGGTGAAGGACGCCGTCGCCTATCTACGGGCGGTGGTGAACCCCACCGACGAGGTGTCGATCCGCAGGATCCTCAACGTGCCCAAGCGGGGCATCGGCGACACGAGCGTGGCCCGTATCGAAGCCTGGGCCGCGTCGCACGGCGTCACCTTCGCCGACGCCCTGGGCCGGGCCGCCGAGGCGGGCGTCGGCGGCCGGGCCCTCACCGGCATCGCCGACGTGGTGGCCCTGCTGGAGAAGCTGCGGGCCGGCTCGTACGGCCCGGGCGAGCTGCTCGAGCGGATCCTCGCCGACACCGGCTACCTGGCCGAGCTCCTGGCCGACGGGTCGATCGAGGCCCAGGGGCGGGCCGAGAACCTGGGTGAGCTCGTCGGCACCGCACACGAGTTCGAGGCCGCCGCGGGCGAGGCCGGCGAGCCCGCGACCCCCCAGGCGTTCCTCGAGTCGGTCAGCCTGGTGGCCGACGCCGACGATCTCGACCCCGACGAGTCCAGCGTCGTGCTCATGACCCTGCACACCGCCAAGGGCCTCGAGTTCGACGGCGTGTTCATGATCGGCCTGGAGGACGGTGTGTTTCCCCACCTGCGCTCGCTGGGCGAGCCCGACGAGCTGGAGGAGGAGCGCCGCCTCTGTTACGTGGGCATCACCCGGGCCCGCCGCCGCCTCCACCTGTCCCACGCCTGGAGCCGCATGCTGTTCGGCACCACCCTCTACAACCCCCCCAGCCGTTTCCTGAAGGAGATCCCCGAACACCTCACCGCCATGGTGGAGTCGGGGAAGTCGCGAGATCGCTTCGGACGCGAGCGTTCAGGTCGGGACCGCATCGTCGACGCCGCCATGCGGGGCGTGAGGGGCGGCACCGCCGCCGGTGCCGGCCCGCGGCAGGCGCCGTCACCCGCGCGCACGACGGGCGCCGAGCGCCTGGGCCTGTCGGTGGGCGACGACGTCATGCACGGAAAATGGGGCGAAGGGGTAGTACTGGAGATCATGGGATCCGGTGACAAGACCGAAGCTGTGGTGCGGTTCCCTGGCCTGGGCGAGAAGCACCTCCTCCTGGCCTGGACCCCCATCAAGAAGGTCGTGCGGTAGTGCGCGTGAAGCCGCTGACGCTGGTGCGCCGTTGGGTTGTTCCCGAGGGTTGGGGGCTGGCAACCGCCGGGCTCGTCGGTTTGGCGTACCTGGTCGCCTATCCGGATGATCATGGGGTTCCGGCCATCCTCATCGAGTACGCGGTCGCCGTGGTCTTCTTCTCTGCGATCAGCAGCCGCTCGACCTTTCCGCGGATCGACGCAGCTCAACCTCTCCTATCGGACGTGCTGGTCAAATCGGCGATGAGTCCAGTCCTTCGTGGGGCGCTGATGGCCGGCTGGGTGCTCGCGTTATTGTCACTCGACGTGGTCCTCACCCACCGCACTTTCCTCCTCCCGGCGATGTCTCTCGGGTTCGGTCTCAATTACCTTTCGTGGGGGCGCAGGCTCGCCAAGTGGGAGGACGACCACGCAGTCGAATTCCTGGGACGGTGGTGGCGACTCCGGGTCAAGGGGCTCTACGTGCGGCCGCGAGCGGACACGACCACCACCAGCGGCTGCTGAGTACCGCCCGCGCTCTTCAGCCCGGCGGTACAGGCAGTTCGGGTGGCACCGTCGTGGTGGTCTCAGGTGGGCCGGTCGTCGTCTCCGGCGGGGCCGTGGTCGTCGTCGTCGGCGCCTGGGGAGAACGCAGATCGATCAGCACCTTGCCGTCGTCATCGACCCGGGTGGGAAAGCTGGTGAGCCCGGTCCCGTCGGCGGGGTAGGCCTGGCGCGAGCACCGGTCGACGAAGGCCCGCTCGGCTGCCTGCCACACGACCAGGCATCCCGACGACGCGCCAGGAGCACGGGTGTCGAAGGTGCGCCAGTCGTTGCCCCCCAGGTGCTGGACGTAGATGGAGCGTTTCGAACCGAGTGGGTCCGAGAGCAGGAGGGGGCCCTGACGGTCGACGGAGGCGCCGAGGGACTTGGCACTGCCCAGGACGTACAGGGTGGTGCCCACCGGGCTACGGGCGTTGCCCGAGCTGATCGAGTTCATCACGGCCACGAACAGGAGCACCCCGACGATGAGACCGCCCACGGTCACCAGCAGCACCGCCGGGCTGAACGTGACCAGCGGACGGCGGCGCGGGGGCGGGGGAGGCGGTGACGAGGGAGGCACCCGCCTAGTATTGCGGTCGATGAACCGTCCGTACCGGGTGGTTGTGGCCAAACCCGGCCTCGACGGTCACGACAGGGGAGCCAAGGTCATCGTGCGTACCCTTCGCGATTCAGGCTTCGAGGTGATCTACACCGGTCTCCATCAGACGCCGGAGCAGGTGGCCGAGACCGTGGTGGCGGAGGACGCCGACGCCGTTGGCCTCTCGGTGCTATCGGGGGCCCACATGACGCTGTTCCCCCGGGTGCTCGACCTGTTGGCCGCCAAGGAGGCCGCCGATGTCGTCGTGTTCGGCGGGGGCATCATTCCTCCGGCCGACATCGAAAGCCTGCGCGCCCTGGGGGTGGCCGCCGTGTTCACGCCGGGAGCCACCATGGCGTCCATCAGCGAGTGGCTGGAAACCACCCTCGACGAGCGAGAGGCCTCGTAGTCAATGGACCTGCTCGAGTACCAGGGAAAGCAGCTTCTCGCCGCCCACGGCGTGGTCGTGCCACGCGGCGGGGTGGCGGACACCGTCGAGGCGGTCGTGGCCCAGGCCGACGATCTCGGGTATCCAGTGGTTGTCAAAGCCCAGGTGCAGGTGGGCGGGCGAGGCAAAGCTGGTGGAATCCAGATGGCGGCGACCGCCGACGACGTGCGGACCTCAACCCGGTCGATGCTGCACCGGCCCCTCAAGGGTCACGTCGTGCGCCGGGTGTGGGTGGAGGAGGCTTCGTCACCGATCCATGAGTACTACGCCTCGATCACCTTTGACCGGGCCGCCAAGCTCCATCTGGCCATGGTGTCGGCGCGGGGAGGAGTCGACATCGAAGAGGTCGCGGCCGATGATCCAGGTGCCATCGCCCGCCTCCACGTCGATCCCCTCGACGGCCTGGATCCCGGGGCGGCGCGCGACCTGGTGGAGCGGGCGGGTCTGGACACCGCGACCACCGATCAGGTCACCGAGGTGATCCTGGCATTGTGGTCCGCCTACCGTGACGGCGACGCCGAGCTGATCGAGGTGAACCCGCTGGCCGTTATCGGCGACGGCACCGTGGTGGCCCTCGACGCCAAGGTCAGCCTCGATGACAGTGCGTCCTTCCGCCATCCGGAATGGGCCGAGTGGAGGGCGAACGAGGCACTCGACGAGCGCGAACGCCGGGCCCGTCACAAGGGCTTGAACTACATCGGCCTGGCCGGCACGGTGGGCATCATCGGCAACGGTGCCGGGCTGGTCATGAGCACCCTCGACGTGGTCAACCAGGCCGGCGGCACCGCGGCCAACTTCCTCGACATCGGCGGTGGTGCAGGCGCCGACATGGTGGCCGCCGCCCTCGAGGTGGTCAACAGTGATCCCAACGTTCGGGCCATCCTGGTCAACATCTTCGGCGGCATCACCCGAGGCGATCTGGTCGCCGAGGGTATCGTCGAGGCCCTCGGCCGGGTGGCGCTGCGAAGTCCCATCGTTGTGCGCCTCGACGGCACCAACGCCGAGGAGGGTCGGGCGATCCTCGCCGGCCACGCCTCGGACTTCCTGTTGTCCGAACCCACGATGGAGGCGGCGGCCCGTCGTGCCGTCGACATCGCCGCGGGATCGACGCGTTGATACTCGTCGACGAAAACACGAGGGTCGTCGTCCAGGGACTCACCGGGAGCCAGGGCCGCTTCCACGGTTTGCGCAACCGGGCCTATGGCACCCAGGTGGTCGCCGGAGTGACTCCTGGGAAGGGTGGTACCGACGTCGAGGGCATTCCCGTGTTCGACACGGTGGCGGAGGCGAGAGCCGAGACCGACGCCGACGCCAGCCTGATCTTCGTACCGCCCAAGGCTGCCGCCGGAGCTGTGGTGGAGGCCTCCGACGCCGGGGTGGGCCTGATCGTGTGCATCACCGAGGGCATCCCCTTGCACGACGAGGTCCGGGTGAGCAGCTACCTGCGCCGCACGTACCCCGACGTCGTCCTGGTCGGGCCCAACTGTCCTGGGATCATCTCGCCGGGGCACGCCAACATCGGCATCACGCCGGTGGAGATAGCCCTGGCCGGGGGCCCCGTCGGCGTGGTGTCCCGCTCGGGCACGCTCACCTACCAGGCCCTGTACGAGTTGACCCGTAAGGGAATCGGTCAGACCACGTGCGTCGGCATCGGTGGGGATCCGGTGCCGGGAACCGGTTTCGTCGAGTGCCTACGCCGTTTCCAGGACGATCCCGAGACTCGAGCTGTCATTCTCATCGGCGAGATCGGTGGCACCGACGAGGAGGCGGCCGCCGACTTCGTGATGGCGGAGATGACCAAGCCGGTGGTGGCCTACGTCGCCGGTGTGACCGCTCCGGAGGGACGGCGCATGGGACATGCCGGTGCCATCGTGTCAGGGTCGGCCGGCGGAGCCCGGTCCAAGATCGAGGCCCTGCGCCGGGCGGGTGTCGAGGTCGTCGAGACCCCGACCGACCTCGGTGAACGCATGGCCGAGGTGGTAGCCGGGCTTGCTCTCTCATGAGCGCAGTCCGGCCTGCGACCCTCTTCGCCCTGGCCCTGCTGGCGGCTTCATGTCGGGGCGGCGACGGTCCGAGCGGTGTGGTGCAGGGGAACCTGACTGCCAGCGCCAACAGCGCCGCGCCGGTCTCGTCGGTGGCCCCGTCGGCGCCGGCCGAGCCGGTTCCCCCCACGGATCCGGCCGCTTCCAACCGCTCGGGCGGTAGCGGCGCGGCCCCGGCCGACAACGGGCCCCCGGACGCGACGTCGTCGAACCCGGGTGTCGTGGTGACGCCGACGGGGGTGGTCGTTCCTGTCGTGGCCGACGTCGACGGTGGGTGGGAAGTCCGCACGCCGTGTGGCAACGACCGGACCCTGACCTCCGGCACGCGGGTACGCCGGGCCGCCGTCGTCCTCGATCCCGGTCACGGTGGTGACGAGCGGGGGGCGATCTCGCCCGGTGGCTTGGCCGAGGCCGGGGTGAACCTCGCCGTGGCCCGCCGTGCCCGCGCCGCCCTGGAGGCCCAGGGCATCTCCGTGGTGCTCACCCGGACCGACGACTACCGCGTGGAGCTGACGCCCCGGGCCTTGATGGCCAAGGCTCTCGGTCCCGAGGCGTTCGTGTCCATCCACCACAACGCCGACCCCGACGGGCCCTGGCCCAAACCGGGGACGGAGACGTACTACCAGCAGGGGTCGGAGGACTCCAAGCGCCTGGCCGGCCTCCTCTGGGAAGAGGTGGAGCAGGCGCTGGCGCGCTATCACGCGGCCTGGGTGAGCGACACCGACGCCGGTGCCAAGATCCGCCCCGGCAACCAGGGCGACTACTACGCCGTGCTCCGCCAGCCCGCCCCCGTCGTCAGCGCCCTGGCCGAGTTGGCGTTCATCTCCAACCAGGCCGAGGCCGACCTGCTCGGACGGACGGACGTGCAGGCCGTCGAAGGTGACGCCGTGGCCCGGGCCATCGTCCGCTACCTGCGCACCTCGGATCCGGGATCGGGCTTCACCGATGCCTATCCCCGGGTCCCCAACCCGTCGTCGTCACCGCCCGACACCCCACTCCCGGAGTGTGTCGACCCGCCGCTGTGAGATGCGGGCTAGGCCAATGGTGCGGGTCCCGCCCGGCGACGCTCGCCGCGGATCAACACGGCTCCCACCACCAGGCCGATGGTCGTGAGCAGGTCGACGAAGAAGCCGAATCCGAACGTTGTTGCCGGCTCGCGGGATCGGACCAGATAGCAGAGGACAATCACCGCGGCATCGGCCGCGGCTACGAGGTGCAGCTGCTCCCAGGTGAACTCACCAAGGCGCGCCGGCAAGGGCACCGAGGTCAGCTTGTCGACCACCACCTGCACCAGCATCAACGTGCCCAGGATGGGCACCAGGGTGGCCAGCGGGAAGAGGCCGGTGCCCCAGGCTCCGATGTGGAACGACGTGCCCAGCAACGTGCCCGTGTACCAGGGAAAGAACGACGCGAGGAGGCCGACGCCGCCCGCGGCCACGATGACGATCTCGCCGGTCGTGAGCTTCCCTCGTTTGGTGTCGGCCACGACCGCAGTCAATCACCCGCCGACCCATTTGGGAAGGACCGTCCTGGTCGGTCGACCGCGTTAGGTTGCAGGCGTGAGGCGTCTCGGCGTGCTGGCGTCCGGCGGAGGTTCCAATCTGGCGGCCATCCTATCGACCGGTCTGAACGTGGCGGTGGTCGTGGTCGACCGGGAATGCGGGGCGACCGCGGTGGCTGAGGCGGCCGGCGTGGCCAGCGTCGTGGTCGTGCGGGACAGCTACGGTCCCGAGTTCGACCGGGGGGCCTACACCCTGAGAGTCGTCGACGCCCTCGAGGCCCATCAAATCGAGGTGGTGGCCATGGCCGGCTTCGGTACGATCCTCGACAAGCAGATGCACGACGCCTTCGCCGGCCGCATCCTGAACACGCACCCCGCCCTGCTACCAGCCTTCCCCGGCTGGCACGCGGTGGAAGAGGCCCTGGCCGCCGGTGTCAGAGTCACCGGCTGCACCATCCACTTGGCCACCCTCGAGGTCGACGCCGGACCGATACTGGCACAGGAGGCCGTGCCGGTACTTGCCGACGACACCCCCGAGGCGCTCCACGAGCGCATCAAGGCGGTCGAGCACCGCCTCTACCCTGAGACGATCCGCGCGTTCATGGAAGGAATCCCCGAGCCGTGAGAGTTCTGATGTCGGTCTACAACAAGACCGGAATGGTCGACCTGGCGCGCGGGTTGGTCGACCTCGGCTGGGAGGTGGTCGCCAGCGGCGGGACGTCGGCCGCGCTATCCGACGCCGGAGTGCCCTACATCGAGGTCGAGGCCATCACCGCCAGCCCGGAGATGCTCGGGGGCCGGGTGAAGACCATGCACCCGTCCGTGCACGGCGCCATCCTGGCCGACCGCGACAAGCCCGAGCACCTGGCCGATCTCGACGCCCGGGGCATCGTCCCCGTCGACTTGGTGGTGTGCAACCTCTATCCGTTCACCGCTCGACCCTCGATCGAGATGATCGACGTGGGCGGGCCCACCATGGTGCGGGCAGCAGCCAAGAACCACGCCCATGTCGGGGTGGTCGTCGACCCGGCCGAGTACCCGTTGGTGCTCGAGGAGATCCAGCGCGACGGGTGCCTCGGCGCCGCGACCCGTCGGCGCCTGGCCCGCAACGCCTTCGCCCACACCGCGGCCTACGAAGCGGCGATCGTCTCGTGGTTCGACGCCGGGCCGGGCACCGAGGCCGACGCCGACGCCCTCCCGGCAACCATCGATCTGTCCTTGGAGCGGGCCCAGGATCTGCGCTACGGGGAGAATCCCCACCAACGGGGCGCCCGCTACCGGGTGGTCGGTTCGGCCAGCTGGTGGGACGAAGTCGTCCAGCACGGTGGCATGGACCTGTCGTACCTCAATCTCTTCGACGCCGACGCCGCCTGGGCGCTGGTGCACGACCTGGGTATGAGCGGCCCTCTGAGCGGAGGACACGGAAATGCCCCGGCGGCCGCCATCATTAAGCACGCCAACCCGTGCGGCGCAGCGGTGGCCGACGACATCACCACCGCCTACCACCGAGCCTTCGAGTGCGACCCCATGTCGGCCTTCGGCGGCATTGTCGCCCTCAACCGTCCCGTCGACGACGCCTTGGCCGAGGAGATGGCGGCGAACCCCAAGGCCGACGTGGTCGTCGCCCCCGGCTACTCGCTCGGCGCCCTCCAGCGCTTCGCGGCCAAACGCAAGAACATGCGCGTGCTCGAAGCGCCGACCCCGGAGATGGAGCCGCTGCACCTGCGTCAGGTGAGCGGAGGATTCCTCGTCCAGGAGAGCTACCGCTTCGCAGCCAGTCGCGACGACTGGCGCGTGGTCACCAAGGTGGCGCCCACCGAGCCGCAGTGGCGCCACCTGGAGTTGGCCTGGCGGGTATGTGGGCATGTGAGGTCGAACGCCATCGTGCTCGTCGCCGGAGGCATGACCGTGGGGGTGGGTGCCGGCCAGCAGAACCGGGTGGACTGCGGGCGTCTGGCCGTGGAGAAGGCGGCCGGCCGGGCCCAGGGCGGTGCCGCCGCCAGTGACGCCTTTTTCCCGTTCCGCGACGGTCTCGACACCGTCGTGGGCGCGGGGGTGGCCGCCGTCGTCCAGCCCGGCGGCAGCATCCGTGACGACGAGGTGATTGCCGCGGCCGACGAGGCCGGGATCGCCATGGTCCTCACCGGCGAACGGCAGTTCCGGCACTAGATGCGAGCCGTCGGAATACGTCGATGAGCGCCGTGATCATGGCCGGGGCGCCGGTCGTCGATGCGGTGATGGCCGAGGTGGCCGCGGGGGTGGCCGCCCTGGCGGCTGACGGCGTCACCGTGGGCCTGGGCACCATTCTCGTCGGCGGCGATCGGGCCAGTGCCGGCTACATCCGGCGCAAGCACGATGCCTGTGCCCAGGTGGGCATGGCCTCGTTTCATCAGGACGTGGCCGGCGACGCCTCCCAGGGCGAGCTGCTGTCGGCCATCTCCCGCTTCAATGACGACCCGGCCGTCGATGCCTTCATCGTCCAGAACCCCGTGCCCCCGGGATTCGACTTCAACGCGGCCATGGAGGCGGTGGACCCGGCGAAGGACGCCGACGGGCTCCATCCGGTGAACCTCGGCAAGCTCGCACTCGGCGCCCAGGGCCCGCTGCCGTGTACGCCCGCCGGCATCCAGGCCATCCTCCTCCATTACGGTGTGGCCATCGAGGGCCGGCACGTGGTCATCGTCGGGCGGGGCCCCACCCTCGGCCGCCCACTGTCGATGCTGCTCGCCCTCAAGCGGTCCGGGGCCAACGCCGCCGTCACCGTCGTGCACACGGGCGTGGCCGATCTGGGGGCCCACACGCGCCAGGCCGACATCGTGGTCGGAGCGGCGGGTGTCCCCGGGATCGTCAGCGCCGGCATGGTCCGACCGGGGGCAGCGGTCGTGGGCGGGGGAATGGTCTACGAAGGCCGGCGGGTGCTGTCCGACGTCGACGAGTCGGTGGCCGATGTGGCCGGGTTCGTGACGCCACGTATCGGTGGCGTGGGGCCCACCACCGTGGCCATGCTGTTGCGCAACACCATCGAAGCCGCCGTTATCAGGAGAAGCGTGACATGACCCGTATCGCCGACCTGTTGTCGGGTGGCCCCACCTTCTCCTTCGAGTTCTTTCCGCCGAAGACCCCCGAGGCGGAGATCACCCTGGAGATGACTCTGGCCGAGCTGGAGCTGCTCAAGCCCTCGTTCGTGTCCGTCACCTACGGGGCCGGAGGATCGACCCGGGAGCGCACCCACGACCTCGTGGTGTCGATCAACTGCAGCACGTCCATGACGGCCATGGCTCACCTCACCTGCGCGGCCCACACCCGCGCCGAGTTGGTCGACATCGTGGCCCGCTACGGCGAGGCCGGCGTGGAGAACATCCTCGCCCTGGGCGGCGATCCCCCCACCGATCTCGACCTTCCGGCCGGTGACCTCACCCATGCCGACGAGCTGGTCGACCTCGTACGTGGGGTCGGCTCGTTCTGCGTGGGCGTGGCCGCCCATCCCGAGTTGCATCCCCGGTCCGCCGATCGGGCCAGCGACCGGCAGCACCTGGCCGCCAAGTTGGAGAGGGCCGACTTCGCCATCACCCAGTTCTTCTTCCGACCCGACGACTACCTGTCGATGGTCGGCGACCTCGAGGCCCTGGGCATGGTCAAGCCGGTGATCCCGGGCATCATGCCCGTCACCAACCTGTCGTCGATCAAGCGCATGGCGGCGATGTCGGGGGCGGCCGTGCCCCCGGAGGTGGTCGAGCGGTTGGAGGCGGTCGCCGACGATCCCGAGGACGTACGACAGGTGGGCGTGGAGATGGCCACCGAGTTGTGCCGGACCCTGCTCGACGCGGGCGCTCCCGGGCTGCACTTCTACACCCTTAACCGCTCCACCGCCACGAGGGAGATCTACGCCAATCTGGGGCTGTCGGGCGACCGGTAACCTCTCGGGATGACACCGGCCAAAGTCACTGTGGCGGCCGACGGGACGCTGTCGGTTCCTGCCGAGCCCATAATCCCGTTCATCGAAGGCGACGGAACGGGCGTCGACATCTGGCCGGCTGTCCGGTTGGTGATCGACGCCGCCGTGGCCCGTGTCGGCAGGAGCATCGCCTGGACCGAGGTCCTGGCCGGCCAGAAGGCTTTCGACGAGACCGGCTCGTGGCTTCCCGACGAGACAGTGGCTTCGTTCGCCGAGCACGTGGTGGGCATCAAGGGTCCGCTTACGACACCGGTCGGTGGCGGTATCCGCAGCCTCAACGTGGCCCTGCGCCAACTTCTCGACCTCTACGTCTGCCTCCGCCCGATCCACTGGTTCCCCGGGGTGCCGTCGCCGGTGCGCCATCCGGAAAGGGTCGACATGGTGATCTTCAGGGAGAACACCGAGGACGTCTACGCCGGCTTCGAGCTCCAGGAAGGGACGCCTGAGGCCAAGCGGCTGATCGGGTTCCTCCACGACGAGTTCGGTTGGGACCTGCGCCCCGACTCGGGCATCGGCCTCAAGCCTGTGTCCGAGACCGGTTCCAAGCGCCTCGTCCGCGCCGCCGTCGACTACGCGGTGAAGCGCGGGCGCCATTCGGTCACCCTCGTGCACAAGGGCAACATCCAGAAGTTCACCGAGGGAGCGTTTCGTAACTGGGGCTACGACCTGGTCCGTGACGAATTCGCCGACGTGGCCGTGAGCTGGGACGACTGCGAGGGCAAGCCGGGCGACCGGGTGCTGGTGAAGGACACGATCGCCGACATCTTCCTCCAGCAGGTGCTCACCCGGCCCGACGAGTTCGACGTGATCGCCACCACCAACCTCAACGGCGACTACGCCTCCGACGCCCTGGCCGCCCAGGTCGGCGGGATCGGCATCGCTCCCGGGGCCAATATCAACTACGTCACCGGCTGCGGCATCTTCGAGGCCACCCATGGCACCGCTCCCCGCTACGCCGGCCTCGACAAGGTCAACCCCGGCTCGCTCCTGCTGTCGGGCGTCCTCATGCTCGAGCACCTGGGGTGGACCGAAGCAGCCGAAGACATCGTGGCCGCCTTGGAGGCCACCATCGCCGAGCGCATCGTCACCTACGACTTCGCTCGCCTCATGGAGGGGGCCACCGAGGTCAAGACCTCGGAGTTCGCGTCGGCGATCGTCGAGCGGCTGGGCGGTGGCAGCGACCGATGAAGATCACCGTGGTGGGTGCGGGTTTCTACGGGTCCACCCTCACCTCGCGCATCGCCCAGGGCGGGTACGCCAGTGAGGTCGTCCTCACCGACATCATCGAAGGACG
Organism: Acidimicrobiales bacterium; assembly: GCA_038232455.1. Classification (GTDB taxonomy): domain Bacteria; phylum Actinomycetota; class Acidimicrobiia; order Acidimicrobiales; family AC-14; genus DATAQC01. The sequence continues at coordinate 8,022 of JBBSHU010000037.1, read as the reverse complement.
CCCGCAGGGCCTGGCCCTCGACATGATGCAGTGCCGGCCCATCGACGACACCGACACCCGGGTCGTGGGCACCAACCGCTACGACGAGACGGCCGGTTCCGACATCTGTGTGATCACCGCCGGCGTCCCCCGCAAGCCGGGCATGAGTCGCAACGACCTGCTCGACACGAACGCCCGGATCGTCGCGGGCGTCACCCGTCGCCTTGTCGACGGATCGCCCGACACCGTCATCATCGTGGTGTCGAACCCGCTCGACGAGATGACCGCCCTGGCCGCTGAGGTCTCCGGACTACCGAGCGCCCGGGTAATGGGCCAGGCGGGCATGCTCGACTCCGCCCGCTTCGCCCACTTCCTGGCCGAGCACCTCGGCGTGTCGACCAAGGAGGTGGAGGCCTTCACCCTCGGATCCCACGGCGAGACCATGGTGCCGGTTCCATCGCTCTCCCGAGTGGGTGGGCGGCCGCTCACCGAGGTCCTCGACGACGACGGGATCGCCGACGTGGTCACCCGAACCCGTGACGGCGGCGCCGAGATCGTGGCGTTGCTGCGATCGGGCTCGGCCTACTTCGCCCCTTCGGCAGCGGCCGAGGCCATGGTGCGCGCCGTCGCCCTCGACACCGGTGCGGTCATGCCCGTGAGCACGCTGGTTGACGGGGCCTACGGGATCGCCGGGGTCTGGCTCGGCGTTCCCGCCCGGATCGGTCGCGCCGGGGTGATCGAGATCGTCGAGCTGCCGCTGGCCGATGGTGAGCTTGTCGCTCTGCGCCAGGCTGCCGAGGCCGTCCGCACCCGCCAGTCCGAGGTCGCCGGTCTCGCCTGAGGACCCTCAGTCGCCGGCGGGCGGCGTCCGGACCCGGGTGGCCATGGCCACGAAGGGAGCGGCCAGGAAGCTGACCAAAGTCAGGGGAACGAGAGCGAAGGACAGCACGAACAGCCCCGGCCATTGGAGCACCATGGCGAACGCGAACGCAGCCACCGTCAGGGCGGCCAGGCCGACGGGAACGAACACGAGCAGCTCACCCCGGCCGGGCGGCCCCTGGTGGACGTCTTCTTCCAGGTGGGCCGCAGGCACCGTCTCTTCGGGATCGAACCAGTCCGGGTACCCCGATGGTGACACGGCTGCGTCGCTCCGGCCCGGCGTTGTCGTCGGCGAGGGAGCAGGCGGGGGAGCGAGCTCGGCGTCGTATCGACGTCGCTGGTCCGGATCCCCGAGGACGGCCCAGGCGGCGTTGATCTCGACCATCGTGCGCCGGGCCGAGTCCTGGATGGCGGCCGACGCCTGGCTGTGTGCGTCCGGATGGTGGCGTCGGGCGGCCCGGTGGTAGGCCCGCTTGATCTCGTCGTGGGTGGCGGAGTGGGCGACGCCGAGCTCCTCGTAATGGCCCATCCCGTCAGCCCGCCGCGGCCGTCATCCGGTCGGGCCCATCAGTACGAGGTGGAGGCCCGCAGGGAACCGAACACGTCGCCCAGCCCGACGGCCACATTGCCATGACGCATGAGCCGGCCGACCTGACCGCCGAGCTTGAGGCGTCCGGCCGCAAAGGCGGCCGCCGGGGTGAGGTCGCCCCTGCTGATGGCGGCCGCCGTGCCGTAGTCCTGCACCACCTCGATGTCGGCGTCGTCCCCACCGGTGGTCACCGAGGCGCTGCCGTGGGCCAGTCTCAGCGAATAGGACACGTCACCGTCCGGGCCGCCCCGCACCACCTGACGGACGGTGAGGTCGATGTCGGCGGCGGCCTGACAGAGGCGCTCGTTCCCGGCTGCGGCCGCCCCCAGGGCGGCCAGCCATTCCGGGCTGAGGAACCGGATCACGCCACCATTATCCCCGGGATCCAGTAGTCATCGTTCTGATCCCCCGGGTACCGTGCCCGCGGTGGACGAGCGTCGTCATCAACCCGGCCCCGAGACCGACTGGGAGGAATCGTGGTCGTTCGACTTCGCCGCCGGTAGCGGTGCCCTCGGGGGATTCGTGCGGTTGGCTCTGCACCCGACGCGGCGACGGGCCTGGTACTGGGCCTACCTGGCCCGGCCTGGCCGGCCCGTGGTCGTCGTCCGCGACCACGACGTCGAGGCCCCCCGGGGTCGCGAGCTCGAAGTACGCGGCGACGGCCTGTGGGCCCAGGTTATCTGCGAGACACCTTTCCAGCACTGGAGCGCCGGGCTGGAGGCCTTCGCCGTGGCCATTGACGATCCCGCCCGGGCGTGGGGCGACGAACGCGGAGACCCGACGGCGCTGGGCCTCGACCTCGAGTGGGAGATGCAGTCCTCGGCCCGCCCGCTTCCCCAGCCCGGCTATGTCCAGCCCGCCGTGGTGCACGGTGACGTGCTGGTGGGCGCCGAGCGTCTGACCCTCGACGGGACGGGCTGGTACACCCACGCCTGGGGGCCGCCTGTGTGGCGGGACCCACGGTGGTGGGCGCTGGGTGCGACCTTCGACGACGGCACGGCCGTGGCCGCCCGGTGCCCAGGCCGGGTAAGCACCTGGCCGTCGGGCGAAGGATCCCAGGAGTCGGGGCCGGAGGAGACGACCGGCTCCCTCGACACGACGTGGGGCCACGACGGACTGCCCGCCTCGGCCGACCTGACCCTGGGCGACGTCGAGGTCGGCGTCGTACCTCTGGCCCTGGCCCCGGTGCCCCTCGACGGTGCCGGGCCGCACGCCGGGGTGCTGATCCGGGCGCTGTGCTCGTACTCGATCGGCGACATCAACGGGTGGGGATGGTCGGAGTGGCTCCGCTCGCCCGACCAGATAGCACGGTGAGGTCAAATCGTTACGGGTTGCCCGACTCGTAGTTGCGGGGGTTCTGGACCACCCCGTCGACGCGGACCTCGTAGTGGAGGTGGGGGCCGGTGGAGTTGCCCGTGGAGCCTTCGAACCCGATGATCTCGCCCTGGCCGACCCTCTGGCCCTCACCGGCGGCGATGCGCGACTGGTGGGCGTAGCACGTGGACAGGCCGCCGCCGTGGTCGATGCACACGTAATTGCCATAGCCGTCGTTGGGTCCGGAGAACACGACCGTGCCGGCCTTGGCCGCGGCGATGGGCGTGGCGTTGGGCGCGGCGATGTCGATGCCCGGGTGGCCGCCGTTGGCCCCGAACTCGGTGGTGACGGGACCGTGGAGGGGCCAGATCATCCCGGCCGACGAGGCCGGCCCGCTGCCCACCTGGGTCCCGGCTGCGACCGGCGGGGTGCCACTGCTCGGCGCGATCGTCGCGGCAACGGCGGCCGACCGCTGGCGTATGAGGTTCTCCAGTTCGGCCTGATGACTGTTCAACTCGGCGCTCTCGGCCTCGAGGCGGGCGATGCGCTTGGCCAGCTCGGCATGGGCGGCCTGCTGAGCGGCCTGTGACGCCTGCAGCTCCTTGGTGCGGTCGGCCTCCGCCGACGCCCGCTGGCGGGCGACCTTCTCGGCCGCCTGGAGCGCCTTGGTGGCCTCGGCCTGGTCCTGGCGGGTGCTTCGAATGCCCTCGACGGCCCCGGTCGTGGTCGACTGGACGAGATCGAGCAGGGCCTGGCGATGGGCGGCCTCGTCGAAGGTCGAGGCTCGAGTGAGGGCCACGAAGCCACCTTGGCTGGAGGGGTCGGTGTAGGCCTGCACGGCGCGCCGGGAAAGCTCCTGGCGCAGACCCTGGACCCGGGTGTCGATGGCAGTCAGCCGTGCCGTCGCGGTCTGCACCCCGGCCAGGGCCACCAGCTCGGCCTGGTGGGCGCCGTCGGCCCGAGCCTTCTGGGCGGCCACCGCCTGGTTGAGCCGGTTCAACTCCGCCTGCACCCCGGCGTCGGTGGCCTTGGCCAGATTGAGCTGGGCCTGCACCTCCTGCTGCTTCTGTCGGGTGGCGTCGCGATCGTCGGCCCGGGCCCCCGGAGCCACCCCAGAGCCCATGGCCACAAGGCCCAGGACGAGGGTGACGACGCTCGCCGGGCGCGGCCGTACCCAGGGGGGGCGCCGCCGGGCAGGGGGGCGCACAGCATGGGTGTGAGGCGGGGTTCGGGAGAACACGACGTCGAACGACCAGCCGGCGCGACACCGGCCAGGCTGACGGAAGCGTAGACAACATCCGCAACACTGACAACACGACCAACATAGGTGACAGGGCTCGGACCGGTCTCTCGAGGGTCGGAGGGCCTACTTGGGGTGGGCGAGCCCGACCCGGATGGTCCTCCCGGACCCGGTGACATGGGACCGGAACTCGGGAGCGTCTCGAATCGTGTCGAATGCCTGTTGGTCGGCCTCCTGCCACGACCAGAACGACACACCCTCGGCCCCCTCGTCGTAGGACACCTCGAAGAACCGGAGTAGCTCCGCCGGGGGCGGTACACCGGGACGACCGCCCTCGGGGCCTCCGTCGTAGGCCTGGCCTACCGGGAACACGGGCTTGCCGTACCCCCGCAGGTCGGCGAGCGCCCCGGCCACGTCGGACCCGGGCTCCCGGTTCAACCAGTAGACCATGGGCGCCACGGCGTCGAAGCGGGCGACGACCTGGGCGTACGGGTACGAGATCTCCGCGGTATGGGTCGAGGGCCGGGGTACGACGGCTACGAGGGGGACGGCCGGGCCCGCGGCCTGACGGAGGGCGTCGCCGTAGGCGTCAGCGGCGTCGGCGCTGATATGGGTGCCTTCGTCGGCGGTCTCGATGTCGGCGGCAAAGCCGTCGATGTGGTGGCCGTCCGGGGTGCGGTAGTCCACCGCCGCGGCGGCGCGGGCCACGTCGTCGGGGGTGGAGATCAGGCGGGGGAAGTCCCACCCGTACACCCGGATCCCCGCGGCGTGGGCGGCGGGGAGGATGCGGTTCAGGAAGTCGCCGGCGTAGAAGCCGTCCCACGACGAACCGGTTCGTACGTAGAGGTGGGTCAGACCGAGATCGAGGGCTCGCGCCACGATGGCCCCGGCGTCGTTGTTCTCGGTCTTCTCGGGCTGCCAGATCCACATGCCTTTGCCGTAGGGCAGGCTGCGGGGCAGGACCCGGGGGATCGATCCTGCCGTCACGCCGTCGGGCAACCCCGACAGCCGCCCGGCCGCCGCGGCCAGGCCGAATGTGGCCAGGCTGATCGACGCCCCCAGGCAGATCGTGGCCACCAGTCGTTGTCGGCGCGCCGGCCACACGGCGCAGAGCCGTCCGCCCGGGGTGGCGGCGTGGGCGTCGGACATCGGCGGAGAGGCGGTTTCGGCAGGCATCGGTAAGGCGGGCTACCGAATGCCGTCCCCCCAAGGTGACGTGAACCGGCTCCCTCGGCCGTTGAATTCGCCCTCCCGTCGGCAAAATCCTTCTTGAATCTGACCCCTAGTGGCGATCTGACCGCTAGAAGGGGTCAAAACCGACGGTGTTGCTCCCCCGGCGTATCACCGAGGGCCCGTCTCGCTCCTAGGAGTGTCGGCGGCAAGGTGCGGCCGACTCATCTCGAAAAGGAGAGTGACATGTTCGAGTTCTGCTTTACGATGTCCGATGGCACCAAGCAATGCTTCCCGATTTTCACCCAGATCAACGAGAAGCCCGATCCCGGTCCCGACCCCGACCCCTACTTCCGCGACATCTCCATCGTCGCGTCGGTCTATGAACTGGCCAGTCGCCTGAACGACGACGAACTGCAGAGGCCGATGTTGGCGGTGGCCACCGAAGCCATCAACGCCGTCGCCGCCCAGTTGCCTGCGAACGTCGACGTGCATCCCGCCCGTGCCTTCGCCGGCCGCTAGGCAACTACCTTAGAGGTCGAGTCCGAGCTGCCACGCCAGGAATGACCAGCTGTCGGCCAGCTCGTCGGCTTGTTTCGATGCGGGTTTTCCCTGCCCGTGGCCGGCTCGGGTCTCGATCCGAAGCAGGACAGGCTCGTCGGTCGCCGCTTGAAGGCGGGCGGTGAACTTGCGAGCGTGCATGGGGTCGACGCGCGAGTCGGACTCGGCGGTCATCACCAGGACGGCCGGGTACGGGGTGCCGTCGACGACGTGGTGGTACGGCGAATAGGCGCTGAGGGTGGCGAAACCGGCGGGGCTGTCGGGGTCGCCGTATTCGGGTACCCACAAGGCTCCTATGAGGAAGCGGTGGTAGCGGAGCATGTCGAGCAGGGGGACGGCGCAGACCGCGGCCCGGCAGAGATCGGGCCGCTGGGTGATGGCCGCGCCGACCAGGAGACCTCCGTTCGAGCCCCCGCGTATGGCCAGGCGCGCCCGGCTGGCACGGCCTGTGGCCACGAGCCAGTCGGCAGCAGCGGCGAAATCGTCGAACACCTGCTGCTTGCGGTCACCCATCCCCGCCCGGTGCCACTCCTCGCCGTACTCGCCGCCCCCGCGGATGCCGGCTACGGCGCAGACGCCGCCGGCCTGGCAGAACGACACCAGCCCGGGACTGAAGCCCGGGGACGACACGATGGCGAACCCGCCGTAGCCGGACAGGACGGTAGGAGTCTCCGGCGACGGGGTGGTGGTGGACGCCCGCACGACGAACATCGGCACTGACACGCCGTCGGTCGAGGCGTACGTCACCGTCTCGGTGACGAAGGCGGTCGGGTCGACTGGAGATTCGTAACGACTCCAGGCCTCGATCCCCCCCGTCGGCGTCCAGCGCAACAGGCTGGGGGGTCGGGTGAAGGAGGTGAAGGTGAGAAAGGCCTGTTCGTGAGCGGGGTCGGCATCGAGACCCGCGATCGATCCCGTCTCCGGAAGGGCGACGTTCGTCGGCCCGGAGCCGTCGAGGCGGTAGCGGTCGAGCCGGGAGACACCGTGTTCGGTGGAGGCCACGAGGAGCCAGCCTCCAGCCACGACGGCAGCCTCGATGACGGCGCTGGACTCGGGCACGAGCGTCGTCCATCGGGCCACGCCGGGATCGTGCACCGAGGCGCCGATCACCCGCCCCCGGGGGGCATCGAGGTTGGTGACGGCGAAGAGGCGTTCGCCCACCACCTGGCACCAGGTCGAGGCCTCCTGGCCTTCGACGACGACCGTGCGCGTGCCGGTGTGGCGGTCGACGAGGATCACGTCGGTGCGGGTGGGCATCAGGTGGACGTGGAGCAGGAGCCAGCGCCCGTCCGGGGACACAACGGCCATGGGCAGGGCAGTGCGGTCGAGATCGCCGAGCACCAGGCTGTCCCGTTGTCCGGCCACCGCGCTCGCCGGGCCGCTCGGGCCCTGCACCTCGTGCCACCACACCGTTTCCCAGTAGCCGTCGTCGCCCTCGGGCACCGTGGACGGGTCGGGCAAGCGGCTGTAGGCGAAGGCCGAGCCGTCCGGGAGCCAGGCCACCGACGGATGGCGGACATTGGGGATGGCGTCGTCCAACATGGTGTTGCCGTCGATGTCGAGTATCCGCAGGGTGCCCCGCTCGGTCCCCGCCTCCGACACCCCGTAGGCCAGGAGCCGCCCGTCAGGGGAGGGGGAGAACCAGTCCACGGCCGCGGCGTGGTCGGACGCCAACCGCTGGGGGTCGATCAGCAGCCGGGGGGGCTCACCGCCGTCGTCGGCGCTGCGGACGACGACCACGGCCTGGTCCTGGACGCCCTCACGGTCGAGGGTGAAGACACGGTCGCCGGCCACCGCCGGTGCGCCGACCGTCCCGACCCTGAGGAGCGCGAGCAGGCGCTCGTGCAGGACGGCTCGGGCGGGCAGAGCATCGAGCACTGCCCTGGTGCGATCGTTCTGGGCCCGTGTCCAGGCGACGGTGTCGGGGTCGTCACCATCTTCCAGCCAGCGGTAGGGGTCGGCCACCGGCGTGCCGTGCAGCGTCTCGACGACATCGTCGACCCGGGCTTCAGGCGCAGGCGGGACGACTGGTTGGGAGACGGGGAGGGGCGGGGTGGCTATCGGCCTGCGTTGGGGCGCTTGCCGTGGTTCGCCTTGTTGCGTTTGGCCTTGATCTTGCGCTTGTTCGTCTTCTTGGACATCCCGTCAGGCTAGCGGGAGTTTCCGGGCTATCCCGATGAGCTGATCTCCAGCCCGCTCGGAACGTTCTTCCAAAGAAGCCCCTGACCAGCGCGTTTGTGCTGGTCAAAGGCTCGCGTTCTGTCGCTGGTTGGTGTATTACCTATATATG
>JBBSHU010000036.1:0-26083 GCA_038232455.1 Acidimicrobiales bacterium | reverse complement strand
GCGCCAGGGCGGGCGGCACTTGGCCTGTCCGTTGCCAAGGGTTCTGTTCGTCGAAGACCCGCTGCAGGTCCTCGGGTTGGGGGCGCCAGACAACCAACGACTCGTTCTCCTCGGGAGGCTTACGAGGAGTATAACCATCACCAGCTGAATGCTGATGGCCAAACTACAAACGAAGATTGCCTCGGGTGAGGCTTGCGCGCAACACCTTACTCAGGGCGCGCGGTCCGAGCCGCCACGAGTGTGCCCGATCGGCGGCGTTGTGGTGCACCGCGCGTCTGGGTCGGCGAAGGCGACGCGCGTCGGGCGACGGCGTCGGCGCCCCGCACCATCGCCTCGAAGACCTCCCCCTGAGCGAGTCGGTGGCTGCGTGTCCTACGAGGTGGTGGTTGAAAGCCCTACAATCTGGTGCCTCAATCGGTCGCGAGTTGGAGCCTGCCAGTGACCTACCTTCCCAGAATCGTCGATGCTGAGCTGGACGCCCGGCTCGGCGCCGCGGGTGCGGTCGTCATCGAGGGACCCAAGGCGAGCGGCAAGACCGAGACGGCGCGCCGGCGAGCGGCGAGCTCGGTCTTGCTCGACGTCGACGAGAACGCACGTCGGGCGGCCGCAGTGGACCCGTCACTGGTGCTCGACGGCCCGACCCCGCGGCTGATCGACGAGTGGCAGGTCGAGCCCGGGTTGTGGAACCACGTCCGGCGGGCCGTCGACGATCGGGGAGTTCCCGGCCAGTTTGTGCTGACCGGCTCGTCCGTGCCGGCCGACGACGTCGCCAGGCACACGGGCGCCGGCCGGTTCTCGTTCCTGCGAATGCGCCCCATGACCCTCTTCGAAACCGGGCACACGAACGGCGCCGTGTCGCTGGGCGCGCTCCTGACGGGGCACCCTCCCCGCTCCGACGACCCGGGTCTGACGGTGGCCGACCTCGCCCGCCGCATCACGTCCGGGGGCTGGCCGGCACAGCACGATCGTCGCGTCGCCGATGCCGCCCGCGCCGCGCGTGACTACCTCGAACAGGTCCGCCAGGTGGACGTCTTTCGTGTCGCGGGCTCGCGGCGGGACCCAGCGCGCATCGAGCGACTGCTGCGTTCGCTTGCTCGCAACACCGCCACCGAGGTCGCAACCACCGTGCTGGCCGCCGATGCCGGCGGCGGGGACGGACCGCTCGATCGCCACACCGTCGCTGAGTACCTCGACATCCTCGACCGCCTGATGGTCATCGAGGACCAGCCGGCATGGGCGCCGCACCTCCGCTCGCGGGCAAACCTCCGCAGCTCGCCGAAACGGCACTTCGTCGATCCATCGCTGGCCGTGGCTGCGCTGGGAGCGGGGCCCGAGCGCCTCTTCGGCGACCTCAACCTCCTCGGGCTGCTCTTCGAGTCGCTCGTCATCCGTGACCTTCGGGTGCTCGCCCAGCCCCTCGACGGCCAGGTACTCCACTACCGCGACAACTACGGCGTCGAGGCCGACGCCGTCGTGCAGCTCGCCGATGGCCGGTGGGGGGCGTTCGAGGTCAAGCTCGGCGCTGGCCTCGTCGACGAAGGGGCCGAGGCGCTACTCCGGTTTCGTGACGCCATCGACACCCGCAAGAGGGGCGAGCCCGCCGTACTCGGCGTCATCGCCGGGACCGGGTTCGGCTACGTCCGCCTCGACGGCATCGCCGTCATCCCGGTCGGCGCGCTCGCTCCCTGACCGCGCCGAGCGCGTTGGCGAGAGGCCACTACTGGTCCTCGAAGCGGGTGAGCTGCCCGTTGCGGAGGTTGTTCTCGAAGTCGCCGGGATCGAACGACTCGGGATCGAAGGGGCGGCCGAGCCACTCGAGCCGCTCGTGGCGCTCGGGGTGCGCCGAGTCGGCGAGGATCGCGACCAGCTCCCGGTAGCCCCACGTGCCACCGCAGTCTTCGGGTGGGCACGCGCGCCGGCCGTCGACGCACGCGGGCACCGCTGACTCGGTTGTCGACGGCAGGATCTTCTCGACGACGACCCGGTGGTCCCAGCCGTCGCCGAAGTCGTAGGTGTACCGCAACGACGAGCCAACGCGGGCGATCGCATCGAGGCGGGTGCGCCGTTCGTCTCCCGGTGGCTCGCCCCAGTCGTCGTCGGGATCGGGGATCCCGTAGCGCTTGGGTCCGACCCCGAACTCGTGCAGGTGGTAGTTCCACCAGCCGAAGGCGGCCTGGATGACCTCGTGGACCTGGTCGAGCGTGGCGCACCCGTCGACGAGCACGCGGCGCCAGATCGGCGGCTTGGTGTCGAGCAAGGTGACCTTGAGCTGGAACACGCTCCCGCCCTTGGAAGGGCGCGGCGCTGGGTCAGAGGTTGTCCGTTGGCCGGGAAATGCGATCACCGTGGCCAGCGGTTCCGCACTGCCGACGACGGCGGCGAGCTCGCGATCGGGAGACCCGGCGCGGTGGTGGAGTGGCCCGAGGATGAGGCTCGACATCCGCAGCGAGAGCAACTCGAAGTCTTCGAGGCCGTCCTTCCAGAGGTACTCGCCATGGAACGCGAACTCGTTCATCACGCCGACGACGCTGCGATCGTTGGTCGGTGCGATCCGCACCTCGCTCATGGCGTCGCGCTCCACGGCCAGGAACGCCTCGTCGACGCCGTGACGGCGCAGGACCGACTCGATCGCCGCTGGCGCACGGTCGAGCAGCGTGGCCGCTGGTGCGAGCTCCATGAACACCGGGAACAGCGTGCGGCTGTTGACCAGCAGCGCGACCTGCGGCCGCCAGAACAGGGCCGTCGCGAACCAGTCGCCGAGCACGGTGGTCGACGCGTGGCCGTCGACGACGGGCGCGCCCTTCACTCGATCGCGCAGCTTCTTGGTGCCTCGGACCACGAGCACGGGGTCAGTCTCGCGCCCGCGTGGGGTCGTGCTGGCCGGCCGTGACTTCTACCGAAACTTCTACCGGACGGGTAAAAACGGGGTGGAAGCGAACAACACCGTCTGGCAAGCCACATCGCGACGTGCTGCTCAGAGGCCATTTGACGGACGGACGAGCGTCTGGCAACACCCGCCGAACCGGAGTTCAAGTCCCCCCCTCGCCCACTGGATCTTGGGTCCTAACCCAAGACTCACCAGTTCCCCTCGGCGAGGGCCACGAAGCGGCTGGGTGGGGCGACGCCGGGTGACCTGGCCCCGGCAAGGGTCATGGCCAAGGGCCGGGCCACGCCTCGCGTCTCCGCCGGCCCCTGCCACCCGCTCGTTTCCTTCTATCGATGCGAGCCCGACTGCGCCGAGTTGACAGACGTCGATCCGCTCATCGCATAGCCAACGGCCCTCGGCAGACGGCATCGCTCCCGCCTTAGACCGGACGACCGTCGACTGCGGATCGAGCGCAAGATCCGCTTGCTGTGCGCTCCCGAAGCGGCGGGTTCCAACACGCTCCTGGCGTGCTTATCTATCCGTTGAACAGCAGTTGAGCAGAGCGAAAGTGCTGGTCAGGCGTTCGGCTGCGAAGCGGTCGATCCATAGATCAACACGCTCCTAGTGCAAGGCGACCAGGAAGGCGGTGGTGTCGTCGCTGAGCACACCGTGGTGATCGAGAACGGCGTGGGAAAGCCGGCGGACGGTCTCGGCCGCGTCCAAACCGGCACGGGACTGTGCGGAGAGGAGGGCAATCAGACGTTCCTCTCCGAAATCCTCACCCCCTGGGCGGTGGGAGTCGACCACGCCGTCAGTGATGCAGAACAGCCGGTCGCCCGGCTGGAGCACTTCGTGGGCGATCTCGATCACACCATCGAGGCCGAGCCCGGCGGGCAGCGTCGATTCACATAACAGCTGCCCCACGACTCTGCCCGCCCGCACCAGCAGCGGCAGAGGGTGGCCGACGTTGATCCAGGTGAGGTGCCCCTCGAGCAGGTCGAGTCGTCCGATGATGCAGGTGACGAACTCCTCGCCCTCGCTCCTGGCCGCAACCGCGGTGTCCATGGCCTCATAGGTGGCCTCTAGATCGAGGCCGGAGCGCCGGCTGTGGCGATAGCTGCTCACAGCGAGATGAGCCAGCTGGCTCGACCGCAGTCCGTGGCCCATGGCGTCGAAGACCGCGAAGTCGAGGGTGTCGCCGTTGACGGCGTAGTCGAAGGAGTCACCCCCGACCTCATATGCGGGCTGGATCAGCCCGGCTACCGACACCCGCCCGCTGTCCAGGCTCAGCGGCGGCAGCAGGTCCCACTGCATCTCCGCCGCCAGACTGAACTTCTCGGTCCGGCGCAGGGTCGTGTAGGCGTCTGTGCACTGGCCGCGGGTCACAATCAGGGCAGCGACCACCCCGGCGAGACTGTCGGCCAGAGCCCGAGCGTCGTCGTCGACTCTGGGCATGGTGACGCACATCACGCCGAGGCGGGCCGCTCCATCGACCACCACGCTCCACAGCCGCTCACCACCGTCTGCCGGTTCAACCACCTGCTTAGCGGTCGTGAAGGACTGCCCGCCGGTTGAGTTATCCATGTCCAGCGACCCCGCCGCGGCTGAGCCCACGATCGACACCAGGCGCCGTTGTTCGAAGTCAGTGACATACACCGAAAGGTCTCCCATCCCGAAGTCAGTCACCCGCTGGGCCAGGAACGCCCCGACCTGGTCCGGTGCCTGGCGGCGAGACTCATGCAGCAGCGCAGCAACCCGGGCGTACGCGTTAGACGACGGCCTATATGTAGGCTCGACCGGCGCAGAGGTGCCATCGTCCTCCGCTCCCACCGTCACCGGGTCCTCCGGAACGAAGCTGCTGGTCATGTGTGCTTTCCCTGGGGCCGACGACGCGCTGCCGGGGTCCGGGGCGACGTGCCTGGAAGGCCAGCGCACTGAAGTGCGCCAACTTCGAAACTATACCCCTCAACGGTCGATGCCCACCGTTTCCGGCGCCCGGCGGCATCACGGCACCCTTTTGGTCCCGCGGTGCCGTCGGGCACGCGGGACGCACTAATCGCGGCTCAGAACCTTGGCGGCCTTCGCTCGCGCGGCGTGTTCTTCTCGCCGGGCATGGCCTTCGAGACCGTGCCAGTGACGGCACCTGGGACTGGTTGCGTCGGGCCCGGCCATAGCCGTGTTCCAGTCCTGCTCCCCCACTCGGCATCGCCCGGTCCCCGAGATCGAGGGTCCTCCGTCGGGACCGTCTGACTTGGCATCGCCGTGTCACTGGTGCCGCGGCTCTTGTCTGAAGGCGCGGCCGGACGACGCTCATGGCCACAAAGCGGTCGTCTGATTCCTGTGGGATGAGGAGTGGCCCGTCCCTCGCCGAGGAGAGATGGCGAGCCGAGCCAGTCAGGGGCACCGTTCGCCGGTCTGTAGGTGTTGACAGTCGAACAACACCACGGCGTCGGGCTTGCGCACGCTGACGGCGACGGCGCCAGAGCGGATGCCGGCTATGCCTTCGGGAGCGCCGTCGAGGGCCAAGACGGTGCCGGGCAACTCGCAAAACGCCGCTGGCGAGGCCGCCGGCTCAGGTGCGCGTGGCAGCGGGACGGCGACTCTCGAGCTTCCGCCGCAGGCGCCGGTCACCAGGGCCATGACGGCGACGGCCAGCGCGGCCCGAGCCGATCCTCGCGTCATGACCCTTCGTAGCGCCTGTCGCTTCGAGCACAGCGGCCCATTTGATCCGGCGAAAGGTTCGACTGCGTCGTCGTCACCTACACCGGGGGAGGCCTGACCGACCTCAAGCCCGTCAGTCGGTGACGAACCTGAGCCGGGCGACCGGTTGGGGTGACCGGGTACGATCCGAGGCGTGGGGAACCCCATCGACTTCCCCAACGGAGGACGCGCACTGGTCGTCGAGGCGGCCTCCGACGCTTCTCCCAGCCGCCTTCTCGGTGAGCTGGGGATCCAGACGCCGGGGGCCATCGTCGTGGTCGTCGGTGCTGCCGACAGCCTTGATCCCAGCATCGTTCCCTGGCTCACCCAACAGTTCTCGCGTGGTCTGGGGGTCGCGGCCGCCAAGACCGACGCCGTGCTGATCGACGGGGGGACGGCGTCGGGCGCCATGGCGGTGCTCGGCGAGGCGGTTGCGGATCGTAAGCCCCGTCCCGACCTTCTCGGAGTTGCACCGCTGGCCAAGGTCACCTACCCCGGTGGGCCTCCGGCCGACGGTGAGCGGGTGGCGCTCGAGCCCAACCACACGCATTTCGTGCTCACCGACGGCGGCGAGTGGGGCCAGGAGACCGAACTGCTCTTCCAGTTGGCTGACGACCTCGCCGACGGTGCCCACGTGGCGGTGGTGCTCGTGGGTGGCGGCCAGGTCGCCCGCGAGGAGGCGCTCCAGACCGTACGGCGCGACTGGCCGCTGCTGATCATCACGGGAACGGGCGGAGTAGCCGACAGTCTGGCCGACGCCATTGCCCAGCGGCGGGCGGACCCCGAGGTGGAAGCGATCGAAGACCCGGTCATGGCCGAGATCGTCGCCTACCGGAACATCGACACGGTGGCGCTCCGATCCGACCCGAGCGAACTGGCCGGGCTGATCCTGCGACGCCTACGACCGGACGAGCCCCTCGAGTTGGTGTGGCAGGAGTTCGCCGACCTCGACTCCAATGCCTGCCGTCAGCAGACCGAGTTCCGGCGCATGCAGTTGTCGATCCTCACCCTCGGTGTTGTCGGCACCCTGCTCGCGGTCACCCAAGGCACGATCGAAGCCGAGGGCGTGCTCGGCAACCATTGGGTACGCGACGTCCTGCGTTACGCCATCATCCTGGTTCCCATCACCCTGGCGGCCCTGCTGACGGCCGCCGCCCGTTTCGGGTCGGGGAACAAGTGGCTGGTGCTGCGGGGCAGTGCCGAGGCCGTCAAGCGGGAGATCTTCCGCTACCGGGCCCGGGCGGTCGTCTACAGCAATACGGGCCACGCCAGGACATCCCGCCAGGTCAGGCTCTCCGAGCGTGTCGGGACGATCGCCGGCGGCGTCATGAAGACCGACGTCAACCGGGCCGGCCTTCGTCGCTATGTCGGCCCCCTCCCCCCCCAGGAACTCGGTGGCCGAAGGTGACAACGGCTTCAGCCCGCTCACGCCCGAGCAGTACCTCGAGGTGCGCGTTCTGCATCAGGCGGAGTGGTACCAGGGCAAGGTCATCCGCGTGGAGCGCACGCATCGGCTGCTGCGGTGGGCGGTGATCGGGTTCGGCGCCCTGGGGACGCTCCTGGCCGCGATCGGGTTCGAACTGTGGATCGCCGTCACGACCGCGGTCATCGGTGCCGTCACCACCTACCTCGAGTACACGCAGGTGGAGAACACGCTGTTGCACTACAACCAGGCGGCGTCTGACCTCGAGACCATCCGGCGCTGGTGGGTCTCCCTCCCCGCAGACGCGAAGCTGAAACAGGCCAACGTCAACAAGCTGGTCGACCAGGCCGAGGGGATCATGCAGACAGAGTCGACGGGATGGCTCCAGGAGATGCAGGACGCCATGGCCGACCTCCGCCGCGTGCAGGAACGCTCGGAGGTGAAGGAGCCCCAGGGCGAACGGCCCGAGCCGGACCACGAGCCTGCGCCCCGCCCAGGGCGCGAATCTACGATCGCGAGGGGGAACGGGCGGAACTCCCCGAGCTCGTCAGCTCCGGCCGCCGAGCCCGGCACCACCCCTTCGGGCCGGCCATCCCCCCCTCGAGGTGGGGGCCCTCCCCGCTGAGTCCTGCGGGGTCAGGCCTTCGCCGGTGAGCGACGGCGGGTGCGGACCGACCAGCCCGTGACTGCAATCGCCAGACCACACGTCACCACGGTGAGGCCGTAGACGGCGGGGCTGTCACAGATGACGGCGGCGAGCCCCAGCAGCAGGCACGCGATCGTGAGCACGATGAACTCCTCGCCCATGTAGGGCGCCTCGCGCAGGTGCGGTGCGATCACGGGCAGATGGGCGGCCGCCGTCACCACCGTGGCCGCGACGAGGGGCCACCGCCACCGGCTGTGCAGCGGCGTCCACAGGAGGTCGCTCGCGGTCATGCCGTCGATGTACACCACTTGTCAGCTGCTCATCTCGGCCGCGTAGGCGTGGGCCAGATCGTTCCCCGGAACGAAGAAGATGTGCATCATCAGCTTCTGTCCGCCGGACTGCTCGTGGTAGTGCCACCGGGTGATGGGGCCGCCCGGGTCCGGGGGCGCTTGGGGATAGGACTCGTTGGCGGTGTACATCACGCCCACGAGCGTCCAGTGACCCTGGCCCTGGTAGCTGTACATCAAGGTCTCGGGCGCCGACGGGTCGAGGACCTTGCCGTCGGCTCGGTTGGCCTTGTTTCCCACGTGCAGCATCGGCATCATCCCGTCGGGCGTGTTCTGCCCGGCGTCGATGTTCGCCAGCTTCGAGGCCTCATTGGGGTGTTCCTTCTCGCTTCGGGCGAGGCTGGCATCCACGTCGAAACCGGCCGCCTTGGCCTTGGCCAGGTCGGCGTACGGGGCGGTGGCCGCTTCGGTCCGCACCAGCAGGTCCTTGGCCGCCGCCTGTTGCTCGGCCGAAGCCGGGGCGGCGTCGGCCAGGATCGCCATGGTGGCCCGGTTTACGCCGTACTTGTGCGCCCACGCCTGACGGGCAGGGTCGATCTTGGGGCGGTCGGGTTGCTTGCCGGCGTGCTTCTTGCCGGCCGCCTTGCCGGGGGCGGCCGTGCCGGCCGACCCGGTCGCTGGCGCCGAGGTCGAGTTGTCGCCGGTGACGGCCATTCCCACCCCGGCGCCCGCCCCGACGAGAACGAGCGTGGCAACGCCACGGCGCCGCCCCGTCCCCACCACTGACGGGCGGGGCCCGGGGGTGACGAGGTCGGTGAGGTCGGTTCGTTCACTGGCAGTTGCTCGGTCATGGCTCAAACCTTGACCAGTGGCGATCAGTGCCCTATGAGCCCCGGATCAGGATTGTGTGAGCTTCGCCGGCGAGCGCCACCCACTATTCCCAGTACCGGCGGGCCCAGAACGTGGTGGGGTCCTCGTCGGGGAGCGGCAGCCGCCAGGTGGGGACGACGAGGGGGGAACCGTCGGGGCGGATGGTCCCGATGCGAACCAGGTGACCGGGCTCAGCGAGGAACGCGACCATCTCGGTCGAGGTGAGGCTGGGCATGACGCCAGGATGGCAGCAGTCAACCGGCGGTTGGCGGTCAGGCGAGTTCTTTCCCGTCCAGTCCGGCGCGGACGGCAGCTTCCACCTCTTCGAGCCGTTCCGGGTCGGTGAGCTTGGAACCGGACGCGTCGACGACGTAGAAACCATCGATGGCCTGGTGGCCCACGGTGCTGACGGTGGCATGGTGAACGTCGAGTCCGAGGTCACCAAGGACGGAGGCAATGCGATACAGGAGGCCGATGGCATCGGGGGCCCGGACCTCGATCACCGTCGACGACGCCGACAACTCGTTGTCGAACACCACGGCGGTCTCGGCGGGCCGGGCGGCTGTGGGCCCACGGGGTCGGTAGGTATGAGCCTTCTCCTGAAGTCGGTCGCCGAGCGACAACTCCCCGGCGAGGGTGCGGCTCAGGTCGCGCTCCACAGCCGACCAGTCCGGCGGGCGGGAAAAGACCGGCTCGACGCGGAATGAGTCGACGACCATGCCCTCGCGGGCAGCACCCAGGGTTGCGGTGACGACGTCGAGCCCGTTGAGGTTGAGAACGCCGGCTATGGCACTGAGCAGCCCGGGCCCGTCGGGGGCGACCACCTGGACACTGCGATCTTCACCGACGACCAGCAGCCGCCCGCCGGCCTGGTCGAGCAGGTGCTCCTGATCCGCCGAATCGCTCGGGAGGCGGTGCGGCTGGCCCTCGAGCCGGCGGCGCACCCGCTCCACCAGGTCCCCCAGCAGGGTGCGCCGCCAGGGACTGGACGCGGCGTCACCGGTGGCCGCGGCATCGGCCTCGCTGAGCGCGCCGAGAAGCTCGAGGGTGGTGAGGTCGACGACCTGGTCGGCCACCGAGTCGATCGTCCCTGGGTCCTCGAGGTCGCGCCGCCCGGCGATATCGGGCAACAACAGGTGCAACCGGACCATGCGTTCCAGGACCTCGACGTCGTCGGAGGGAAAGCCCATGCGGGAGGCGATCGTGGCCGTGAGCTCGGCGCCGATAACCGAGTGATCTCCCGGATAGCCCTTCCCGATATCGTGGAGCAGGGCACCGACCAACAGCAGGTCGGGGCGCCCGACGTTGTCGCGGATGGCTGCGGCGTTGCGGGTGGCCTCGACCAGGTGTCGGTCGACCGTGAAGCGGTGGTAGGCGTTGCGCTGGGGCCGGCTGCGGACGGGCTCCCACTCGGGGATGAGCCGGGTCCACACGCCGTAGTGGTCGAGGGCCTCGAACAGGGTGACGAGCTCGTCGCCGCTGCCCAGCAGGTCGACCAGGGCCAGGCGGGCCTCCTCAGGCCAGGATCCGTCCAGGGGATCCAGGCCGCCGAGGCGCGCCAGGGCCTCATGGCCGAGGCGGGCGCCGTGGATGGCGGCCGCCGCCGCCGCTCGCAACGCCAGGCCGTCGTCGGTTCCCGCCAGCGGCTCGGTGAGACGGAGCTCGCCATCGCGTATGACCATGCCGGGCCCGACATCTCTGTCCCGGGCGGCACGGGACCGGCTCGGTCCCGCCACCCATGCGTCGACGCTGCGCCAGGCATCGTCGCCGAGCCAGGCGATGCGTCGCCCGGCGCCGGCGATGGCGGCCATGAAGGCGTCGGCGTCGCGGTAGCCCAGCCGGGCGGCCACGTCGTCCTGGTCCTGAAGGAGGAGGCGGTCATTCGCACGGCCTGAGCTGCGATGCAGCTCGATTCGAGCCGAGAGCAGGACCTCGGCCGCGTCGTCGCCGAGGTCGACCCGGGCGGCGAACGGTGCGGCCACGGCGGCGGCTCTCAGGGCGGTGATGTCGCGCAGGCCGCCCTTGGCCTCTTTGAGATCGGGTTCCAGAAGGAAGGCCACATCACCGAAGGAGGAATGGCGCTGCCGGGTCGACTTCGACAGCTCGCCGAGGAAGCGCCGCCCATGCTCCTTCCATTCGCTGGTGGACTTGGCCCTGAGATCATCGGCGGGCGTGGGGGGACCGGCCACCGCCCGGGCATCGAGAAGGCCCATGGCCACCTTGAGGTCGGAGCGGCCCAGGCGACGCGTCTCGCGTGCGGTGCGGGCACTGTGGTCGAGACGGATCCCCGCATCCCAGATCGGGTACCAGATGCGATTGGCCAGGGCGTCGAGGTCGCGGTGGCCGTCGTGGACCAGGAGGACATCGAGGTCACTGTGGGGGCACAGCTCTTCCCGCCCGTAGCCGCCGAGGGCAACGAGGGTGACACCGGGCTCGTCTCCGAGGAGCTCGCCCAGCCAGTCGTCGGCCAGGCGCGAATAAGCGCGGGCGAACTCCGACCCTCGCATCTCCGCGTCGGCGAGCAGGGCCTCGCGCTGTTCCTTAAAGGTCGTGGAAGCTCATCTCGTGAGGGCGTGACCGGTCACGTGCCGTTCTGCGACCGACGACGGCCTATCAGCCGTTGCCGATGGGTGCCATCCGCCACTGCTGGTTGGCCCCGCCGTTCCACGGCCACTGGATAACGGTGCCGCCCTCGGCGAAGCTGACCCCGGCCACGTCGACGACCTTGCCGCTACTCACCGACACGATACGGAACGCGCCATCACCCACCGGTTCGAAACGCCACCACTGGTTGGCTCCGCCGTTCCAGGGCCACTGGATCACCTGGGCACCGTCGGCTGTCGAAGCGCCGGCCACGTCGAGGACCTGTCCGCTGTTGACCGACTGGATCACAAAGGTATCGGCGTTCAGGGCCAGAAAGCGCCACTGCTGGTTGGGGCCCCCGTTGGGCGACCACTGGATCACCCGGCCACCGGGGTCGGTGGAGACACCGGCGACGTCGACGACCTTGGCGCTGCTCACCGACACGATGTCGTTACGCAACGGCTCCCAGAGGAAGGTGACCGTCACCCAGCCGCTGCCGGAGAAGCCCAACTGGGAGGCGGCCGCGGCCGACAGGTCGATGCCCGCAGGGTTGAGCACGCAGCGACCGAACTGGTCGGTCCCACCCGCGTGACCGCTCGCCTGGCCGTTGAGACCCAGGCAGTTCTGGGAGGTGTGGTAACCGTTGGAGAACGCGGCCTGGGCGGCGGGCAGACCCGGGCTCAGATCAGCCCCGAATCGGCGGGGCCGAGGCGAACCGGGCCCGAAGTCCCAGTAGTTGTCGTCGATGTTCCATGGACCCGAGTCCTTCACGGGGATGACCGCGCTCTGACCGCTGTCGCGGGTGACCACCACCCGGTAGTCGAGACCCAGCGGGTAACCGGCTGCCGGACATCCGAGCTGATTGAGAGCGCCGGTGTCACGCAGGGCGGCGAACTTGGCGCACTTGTCGGGTACGGCGACTTCGAAGCTTCCCGGCGTGTTGGGGTTGTACTGCGTGGCGAAGACCCGCACTGTCGTGAACTGCTGGGGTCCCAGCCCCGTCGAGTTCAGTGCGGCAAATTGCGCGGAAGAAGCCTGGCGACCGGTGTCGCGGTTGGCATTGCGGCCCGCCTCGGTGGCCTGCTTTTCGTCGGTGGGTCCTGGCCGTCCCTCGCGGGTCTGGGCTCCCGCACCCCCCGCCATCGACGCCAGGCTCAACAGGGCCATCGCGACCACGGCGGACAGGACGGATCGAGCGCGCATTCGGCTCAGGTTAACGGTTGTGCTGCCGGCGGCGGGAACCCGGACCGTCGCGTCCCGGATCGAGCGCGGGCTGACCCAGCCTCAACCGGCGAGGCTGTGGTAGAGGCGCAGAGCGCTGTCGGCGGCCTTGTCCCACGAGAACCCCGACGCCCGGACCCGGCCGGCGGCAATCAGCCGCGCTCTCAACTCGTTGTCGGTGGCCACCCGTTCCATTGCGTCGGCGAAGCCCTCGGCATCGCCTGGTTCCACGAGCATCGCCGCCTCACCGGCGATCTCGGGAGTGGCCCCCGCCTTCACGCCGACGACGGGCACACCTGATTCCATGGCCTCGATGATCGGCATGCCGAAGCCCTCGTAGAGGGAGGGGAAGGCGAGAAGGCGGGCCCCGGTCATGAGGGCGGCCATCCGGGCGTCGTCGACGTAACCGGTGTTCACGACCTCGGGCGCCCCGAGTCCCCTCCGGCGCAGGTTGGCCCCCAGGTCGAAGCGGGGACTGGCACTGCCCGCCAGCACCAGCCTTAGCTCGACGCCGCGGTCGCGCAGGATCCTCATGGCGTCGAGGGCGAGGGCGACGTTCTTCCTGGGTTCCAGCGTGCCGAGCATGAGGGCGTACGGCGGCCCTGGAGCCAGGCCGGGGTCGGAGGGGGCGATGGACCGTTGATGGCTGCCGTTGGGGATGACGACAATCCGGTCGGCCACATCGGGCAGCCACTCCGCCAGTTCCCCGCGGGTGAAGTTGGACACGGCGATGACGATCGACGCCCGGCGCAGCACCGCGGGCAGGAGGTGGGCCATGCGGCGAATGGCGGGCGAGACCGACTCGGGGTGGTGGACGAACCCGATGTCGTGAACGGTGACCACTGTGGGGACCTTCGACGACGGAGGGCAGATGAAGTTGGTGGCGTGAAAGACGTCACACCGCACCAGCCACTCGACGGGAGGGAACGGGACCCGGTCCCACACAGCCCACAGGGGGCGGGCCGGCGCCATCCGCCGGGTGACGCTCACGTTCGGACGGTGAGGTGGGTCGAGGTGCAACATCCGCGCCGTTCGCCACGAGATGGGAAAGACCTGGATGTCGTCGTCGGGTGCTCGCCTGGCCACCGCGTCGATCAGCTCGTGGGTGTACCAACCGACGCCGGTCTTGGGCCCGAGCAGGGGTGTGCCGTCGAAGCCGATGCGGAACACGTCAGGCGGGACCCGCGGTCTGGGGAGACGACGTCGGCACTCAGACCTGGCGGTGCCGGCGGGGACGGCCGCGCCAGTTGCGGTCACCGCTGTCGCCCTCGCCGGCCGCATCTGTCCCGTCGGGGTCAGGGTGACCGGGTTCCACGTCGTCGTCGGCGTCCATGACCTCGCCCCCCGGGCCGTTGTCGTCGACGGAACCCACGCCCGCGGAGGCGGCCGTGGCCGGGTCGGCTCCGGTGGGAACACCGCTAGGGCTGGTTGCGGGGAAGGACACATCGGTGCCGCGGAGCTCGGCGACAATTGCCTGGCGGTGCTTGGTGAGCATCTGCGGCAGCTTCCCCAGGTCGCGCACGAGGATGCGTCCCAACTCGCTCACCGTGTGGCGCAACTCGGCCGCAGCGGCCTGAACCTCGGTGGCCACGGCGGTCTCGAAGCTCGCTTCCAACGACACGGCCAGGGCCTCGAGGCGACCACCGAGGCGACCGAGGCCGGCCTCGACGGCCTCCAGGCGAACGGCCAACTCGGCCGTGGTGGGCTCGACCGGTTGCGCATCCGGAGCCGCGTCGGGAGCGGGCGGGACGTCCATGGAGGACAAACCTACCGCCAGTGACCCCGAGTAGGCCGGTGGGCGGGTTGCCAGGGGCCGAGCTGGCTGTCCACCTTCTGGTCGGGTTTCGTGGGGCCCAGGGACGTCAGGAACCCGACCGGAACGTCTCGGGTGGTCGTCGATCACCCCGACGGAGTCGGACGAGCGGCCCAACCGAGTAGTTCCGCATCGGGCACCCGGCGACGCCGGCGCAGGGCCTGTCGTCCGGCCAGCGCGCTGGGTAGGGCGCCGGTGAACGAGGCGAAGGCGGCCGCCCTTCGGCGTACCGTCTCCCACGAGGGTTCCTGGCCGCGGGCTAGAGGCTGAAGGACATCGCGGCGCGCGTACGACGCTGTCACCAGCAGGTGATGGGCGGCCGCGACCAGAGCCATGGTCGCCGGCGCGTTGCGGGTGAGGGTGAGCATCCGGTTCCGCTCGGTGTAGTGATGATGGAGGCGCGAACCCTCCACCGTCGAAGCGCTGTGCACGTGGCGGACGGCCGGTCCGGGAACGTAGACGTACCGCCAACCCTGAGCCCTCCCCCGCCACGACAGGTCGAAGTCCTCGTAGTAGAGGAAGTATTTCTCGTCGAAGGTGCCGACGGCGTCGAGGTATCGACCCGACAGCAGGACCGCCGCCCCGCACCAGGCGAACACCTCCTCGACCGTCTCGTACTGTCCCTCGTCACGCTCGAGGAAGCCCCGGTCAGCCCCATATCCGCCCTGGAGCAGCACCGAGCCCACGTTGTTGATCACGTCACCCGCCTGGCCCCCCAGGGCCACGTCGACCCATGCCGGCTCCGGGCCCACCTTGTGTTCCACCCGCCGGTCGCCCGACACGACCTCGACGATGCGCGGCTCGTTCGCCGAGAGGAGAAGGCTGGTGGCGGGCAGGCATCCGTCGGCCCGCACCGGTACCCGCAGACGGGCATCGCCGGTGGTCCATTGGTGGGACACCGTGTTGCGGGCATCGTGCTGCACGCCCCAGAAGCCCTCGACGAGTTGGACCGTCCTCCACGCGTCGGCACCTTCGACGCGTGCGCCCCGCACGGCCACACCGACGGCGCGGTGGTCCCCACCCCCGGGAGCGCTGGTGGTCGAATGCAGCTCGACGTCGGCGAAGGAACCGTCGAACACGATCTTGGGGCAGGCGGCTCCAACCGTGGGATCGGCCTCGAGCACCTCGACCAACGGTGCCAACCAGCCCGGTTCCACGATGGCGTCGTTGTTCAACAGGGCCACGTGGTCGACCTGGCCCAGGGCCTCGATCCCGAGATTGCAGCCGCCGGCAAAGCCGCGGTTGTGGCCGGCGTCGACCACCGTGATCCCCGGGAGCTCGAGCCGATCGGCGAGCGCACCGGTGGGCCCGTTGTCGACGACCACCAC
This sequence comes from Acidimicrobiales bacterium, assembly GCA_038232455.1. Lineage (GTDB taxonomy): Bacteria > Actinomycetota > Acidimicrobiia > Acidimicrobiales > AC-14 > DATAQC01. The sequence continues at coordinate 10,346 of JBBSHU010000036.1, read as the reverse complement.
GGACAACGCCTCCGCTGGCCAGTCGGTACTCCCGATGCTCTGAAGGCACCGCAAGGTGAGATCACTACCGTCGTGGTCGAGGACGACCACGCCCACCCGCGGCACCAAATTGGCGTTCAGCGCGACCGCCGGCGTGCCCGGCTCCACGCCTTGGACGCCAGCAGCGCGGGGCCACCGTCGCGAAGGTGGTCCCAGCCCACGCCCAGGTCGTGTCGCCACGCCGGGCCCCGGGGGGCGGGGCCGAGGTGACGGCGCATCCGGGACGCGGTCTCGGGGTCGAGGAGGTCGGGCGCCCGGCGGGGTCGACGGCAGAACTGGACGAGGGGTGCGAGCACGCGGGGCCAGTTCAGCTCGGGCACGACAGCGGCAGCGTTATCGCGACACTGCTGGCGGAGATCGTCGTCGTCGAGGAGGCGGAACAGGGCCTGCTCCAGGGCGTCGACATCGCCCGCAGCCACGGTGAGGCCCAGGCCACGAGACGCCACCAGTTCGGACAGCACGTCGCCCTCGGTGGCTACGACCGGCAGCGACGCCCACAGGTAGTCGAGGATGCGCGTGCGCGACGAGAGTGCCGTCTCGAGGTGGGCCAGATGCGTGCTCACACCGATGTCGGCCTCGAGCAGGTAGTTCTGGCGGTCGTCGTAGGCCACCCATCCCTCGTTGAAGAACACATGCATGTCGGTGAGCCCCAGTTCGGCAGCCAGGTCGCGGGTGGCCGCCGCCATGCGCATCTCGGCGATGTCGGGGTTGGGGTGACGCAGTCCCATGAACAGCAGCCGGACGTTCGGCTGGCGGTGGCGGAGCTTGTCGACGGCCCGCAACAGCGTCAGGGGATCGAACCAGTTGTAGATCCCTCCGCCCCAGAGCACGACCTTGTCATCGGGGCCGATGCCCGCGATGACACCCTTCACCGCCGGCCGGGTGGGCACCGGCGGGGTATCGGGAACGCCGAAGCCCACGACGGAGATCAGCGAACCCAGGGTCACGTCGTCGTCGTAGGTCCGGGGGTTGACGCGCCCGACGGCGGCAAGTTGGCCCAGCCAGAAATCACGTTGCTTGGAGCTGGCGCACAGGAAGAAGTCGCCCCGCATGAGCTGCTCGTTGAGCACTCCGGTGGCGCCCTGCACGGCCAGCTTGCGGGCCGTCTCACCGTCGTCTCGGCCCTGTTCGAGCTGTTCGAGGTGCATCGGATCGTAGATGTCGGCCACCAGCACCTTGTCGGACGCGAGCAGGAAGGGTCGGTCCGTGATGAGCCATCCCTGGAAGACCAAGACGTCGCACCATCGTTCGAGCTCCTCCAACTCCGGGACGCCGACGCTGCGCACGGCGAACCGGCGGTCGCTCACGCCGACGATCGACGTGGTCACTAGTTGCACCTCGTGCTCGGCCGCCAGGGCCACGGCGATCTGCAGGGCGCGGATGCCCGGACCGGCCATCTTGGGGGTGAGAGCGTCGCAGGTGGCGACGACGATCCGGCTCATCGCCGGACCGCCGCCCGAAGGGCGTCGATATCACGTTCCCGAGACGGGTGGCCCGTGGGGAGGGGCCCGCCGACCGAAGGGAGGTGGGAGGGGCCGGCCACGGGACAGGACCCGACGAGGCTCAAAGTTCCTCGGCAAGCTTGGGCTCGAGGCGGGCGAAGGCAACCGCTCCGACGCCGACAGCGACGACCGCGGCGCCCACCAGGTAGGCGATGTCGGCAAGCGGCGGGAGGCGCAGATCGTAGAGGCAGGCGCGGTAGGACTCCACGAAGCGCACCATGGGATTGAGCCGGTACAGGGTGAGTACGCCCACACCGAAGATCTTGGCGTGCGGGGGAACGGCGCTCTCCGGGTACACGATCGGCGTGGCATAGAACCAGAGCTGCAGCAGGATCCCCACGAGGTGCTGAACGTCGCGGAAGTACACGTTGAGCACCGCCAGGGTCAACCCGATCCCGATCACGAAGATGGTCTGGATGACCACGAGCAGAGCCACGGGCAGAAGCCACGGGATCACGAAGTTCCCGGCGATCACCAGGGCGATCGACAGCACGCTGAGCTCGATGAGCAGGGTCACGACCGAGGAGGCCACGTTGGCGAACACGAGGACCTCACGAGGGAAGTACACCTTTTTCACCAGGTTCGAGTTGGCAATGAGGGCGTCCATGGAGCCGTTCATGCCGTTGGACACGAAGTTCCACGGCAGCAGCCCGATGAGCAGGGCAAAGGGGAACGAGTCGAAGCCGCTCGGCTGACCGGGCGGGAAAGTGACCTTCAGGAAGTAGAGGAAGACCACGCTGAAGATGGCCATGGTGGCCAGTGGGTTGAGCAGCGACCATGCCCACCCCAGCACGGAGCGCTTGTATTTTCCCCGTAGTTCCCGCAGGGTCAGGTTGACGATCAGCTCGCGCGAGTCGACGAGCTCGGCGATCCTCGTCATGGCCGGGCTCTGGTCACGGCCGAGAGCGTAGGTGCAGGCGGCCGATCCGGCCGTACGCCCGGCGGACGACCTCCGAAGGGCCACCTTCGCCCAGGTACTCGCGCAAGAGTGCGAGGTCACGTCGCAGGTCCACCGGGCGCGATCCGCCGGTGGCACCCGTGGTGGGTGCGCCGAGCCCGTCCAACAGGTCCGGGGCCCGCCGGGGCGCGCGGCAGAAATGCACGAGGGGGGCAAGGGAAGCCGACCAGGTGAACCCGGTGGCGGCTGCGGCCGCACCCTCGCGGCAGTGGGCGGCCAGGGTGAGGTCGTCGAGCAGGCGGAACAGGGCGTCTTCGAGGGCACCGACGTCGTCGGGGGGAACGATGAGCCCCGCCCCTTTCCCGGTGATGACCTCGGCGAAGGCGTCGCCGCCGGTGGCCACCACTGGAAGCGAGGCCCACAGGTAGTCGAGGATCCTGGTCCTGAACGAAAAGGCTGTCTCCACATGCAACCGGTGGGTGCTCACGCCGATGTCGGCTTCCAGGAGATAGTTCTGGCGCTCGGCGTAGGGGACCCAGCCGTGGTTGAAGAACACGTGGGTGTCGGTGAGACCGAGCGATTCCGACAGTTCCTGAGCGGCCACCGCCATGCGCATCTCGGGCACGCCGGGGTTGGGATGGCGCAGTCCGAGAAAGAACAGCCGCACATCGGGACAGCGGTGGCGCAGGCGATCCACGGCATGGAGCAGCGTCAGCGGGTCGAGCCAGTTGTAGATGCCGCCGCCCCAGAGGATGATCCGGTCGTCGGGTGCGATCCCCGGCACCACGCCGCGCATGGCCGGGCCGGAGTGGACCGGCGGGGTATCGGGCAGGCCGAATGGAGCCACGGCGATGAGCGACTCGAGCGTGGGATCCTCGTCGTAGGTGGCGGGGTTGATGCGCCCGAGGGCGGCCAGCTGGCCCAACCAGAAAACTCGTTGTTTGGGAGAGGCGCACAGGAACAGGTCGCCCCGGGCCAGCTGGGCGTTGAGCGCCGACGTGCACTCGTCGACGATGGCGACGCGCCCCGGACCGTCGTCGGTGTCGTTGGCCTGTTCGAGCTGTTCGAGGTGAAAGGGGTTGCACACGTCGACGACGAGAACCTTCTTCGTCCGGAAGATCCAGGGTTGTACCCAGGCCAGCATCCCGCCCACGACGAGGACGTCGCACCACCGCTCGAGCGACCGCAGTTCGTCGTCGGTGACCGACCGGCAACGGAACCGGGAATGGCTGACGCTGCAATCGCGCAGGGTGACCAGCTCCACCTCGTGCTCGACGGCCAGGGCACCGGCGATGTTCCAGGCCCGAATGGCCGGCCCGGCCATGGCCGCGGTGAGGGGCTCCTCGGTGGCCACGACGATACGGCGTCGACCACCGAATGCCTCGGCGATGCCGAAGGCGTCGACCACGGCGCGATAGCCCGCCAGGAACCCCACGTCGGAGAACGCCGGCTCCATGGCGTCGCGGAACAGCGGGAGTAGTTCGGCATCGGTGCGCCGGCGGGCCTCCTGGACGCGACGCCGATCGGCCTGGAGACCGGGAAGATGGTCGACGAAGTCGACAACCGCGAACGCCGGTGCCAGGGTCTCGCGCGATACGTCGGTGCGCTCGGGCTCGTCGATCGCCGACCTGTCGCCAACCGGCGCCAGGGCCAGGTCGAGGGCATGATGATCGGCGTCTCCCCGGGCCAGGCCCCGGCGTACGGCCAAGGCGAGAGCTCCGGGTAGGACCCGGGCCAGGCGCTCGTCGTCGTAGTTCTTGTAGAGGGTGAACAGGGCGTTGCGCTCGAGCAGGAAGTGCTCGCGCCAGCTGCCGTAACCCCGCATCGAGGCGTGGTGGCGGTGATAGGCCACGGAGGCGGGTACGTACCGCACGCGGTGGCCGGCGAGATTGAGCCGCCATCCCAGGTCGACGTCTTCGTAGAACATGAAGTAGCGGTCGTCGAAGCCGCCGACCTCGCGCCAGACGGCGGTACGCACGAACATGGCCGCACCGGTGGCGAAGAGCACGTCGGCGGCCTCGTCGTGCGCGCCGGTGGCGGTCCGGCCGACCTCGCGTTTGTAGCCCATCCCGAACCAGGCCAGTGACCCGTCGACATAGTCGATCGTGGTGCCTTCCCAGTCGAGCACCTTGCTGGCCACCGACGCCACCGACGGCTGGGCTTCGAGGACATCGACGGCAGCCGAGATCCATCGAGGGTCCGGGCGGGCATCGTTGTTGATGAGCCCGATGTAGTCGCCGGCGGCCCGCTCGACGCCCAGGTTGCAGCCGCCGGCGAAGCCGAGGTTGTCGGTCGATGCCACGACGGTGGCGGCCGGGACGGCCTGGCGGATCGCCTCGACGCTCCCGTCGCCGGACCCGTTGTCGACGACGATGAGCTCGAGGCGGTCAGCCGGCCACTCGACCTGGTCGAAACCCCGGAGGCACTCGATGGTGGCGGACGCGCCCTGGTAGTTCACCAGCACCACCGAAACGACGCCGGGTCGCCTTCGCGGCGGACGCCGGCGACTCACCGGGTGGGGCCCGCCGTCGGTTCGGAGGCGGAGTCGGCGAGCGCTCGGAGCCGGGCGCCGGAGACGCCGGGGCCGCCACCCCGGGAGTGCAGACGCGAGAGGCGTTCGGCCACGCTGAACGACCGGGCCGTCACCGTGGTGGTCACCTCGGCGGCCAACTCGCGGGCCCGGGCGGTGACCTCGTTCATCTGCCGTTCCAGCTCGTGAACCCTGGCCCACAGGGCGCGGTTCTCCACGTCGAGATCACGCATCCTCAGGCCCGCGCCGTCGAGATCCTCCTGCAGCTTCAGCACTTGCAGATAGAGATCGAGGCGGTTCTGCTCGAGGCGCTCGAGCAACGGGTCGCGGTCATAGTGGCTGAGGAACTCTGCGACGCTGCCCGCCCACGGTGCGGACCGGGCGTAGACGACGCCCAGGCCGAACACACAGGGCACCACCGCCAGCTCGAGATGGGGACGGTCGGCCAGGAACTTCTCGACCGCAGTCAGCACCCCGTTGGCCGGCCCCCCCTCGCTGAGGGCCCACGCGAACTCGCCCATGCCCTGGAAGCCACCGGTGATCAGGGCGCCGTTTCCGACGGTGACCCCTTTGTCGTAGTCGTAGGGGTGGCGGGCCTCGGCGGGCAGGGTGTCGGGGGCGTAGTACATGTCGCGCCGCCCCGACGGCCAGCCCACGTCGTGGACGAACACGAGCGGGAAGTCGCCACCGGAGATGGCCTCGATCACCTCCAGCTCGTGGACCAGCGTGTAGTAGTTGTGGTCACCGTCGACGAGGTAGACGTCGCTGGGATCCATGCCCGGGAGCGCCTCCAGGCTGGTACTTCGATGCAGCTCACCGGCCGGGGCATTCTCGACGAGGGCGGCCAGGGCGTCGGAAGGCGACGGATCGATGCAGGCGACCCGGCCGTCGCGGCCCTCGGCCCATGACAGCAGCTCCCGGGTGAACGTGCCGTCCTCGCCGCCTATCTCGGTGACCGATCGACCCTCGATCAGGTCGAGACAGCCCAGGATGATCTCCCGGAAGGCGGCGAGGGAATAGAGCAGCAGCCCGCCGCGGGTGCTCTCGGGGACCTCGGGGCTGTCCGGACGGTTGCCGTCCGCTGGCGTAAGGGGGGGTCGCATCACCAGGGCAAGGGTAACCTTGGGCCGGGCCGAGCCTGGAGACGTGCGCACGAGTGGCAGCTGACGAAGTCGACAGACATGGGCCCGAACGGCCCCCTGAGCGGGATGGCGGGCCCGCTGGGCCCAATGCGGGGCCGGCCGTCAACGACGCCCGGTTGGTCCACGCCGAGCGCCTGTTGGAGCAGGGCTCGTTCTCGGTGTTTTCCCTCGACATCTTCGACACCCTCGTCTGGCGTATCACCCCCGAGCCCGTCGATGCCTTCGTCCTCCTCGGTCGGCGCCTGGCCGAGAGTGGTCACCTCGCCGACGGGATCGTTCCCGAGCTGTTCGCCCGGCTGCGGGAACGGGCGGAACGCCGCGCCCGGAAACGGGTCGCTCGCACCGGACGGATCCCCGAGGTGACCCTGGCGGCGATCTACCGGGAGATGCCGGCACACCTGTTCGCCGAGTCGATCCTCGACGCCCCCGCCCTCGAGGTCGACTTCGAGAAGACGATCACCTTCCCCGACCTCGAGGTGCTCCGCCTCGCCCAGGTGGCCCAGGCCAAGCTCGGGCTACGCATCGTGGCCGTGTCCGACACCTATTACTCGGCCGCCGAGCTGCGCCACATCCTCGACCGTCAGCCGCTCGACGAGCTGAGGATCGACGACGTGTTCACCTCGAGCCAGCACGGGGTGGGCAAAGGATCGGGATTGTTCCCCGTGGTCCTCGACGCCCTGGCCGTCGACCCCAGCCGGGTGCTGCACATCGGCGACAACGCCGACGCCGACGGCGAGCGGGCCGAACGGGAGGGCATCCGCAGCGTCCTGTTCGACAAGTACCCCGGTTCGCTGCGCACCGTGCTCGAAGGCGAGGGCCTGCTCCGCACCGACGATCGCCAGAAGACCAAGCCCACCCTCGACCCGCTCAGGGGCGACTTCGGCCTCACCGCCCTCCGGGCCAAGGCCGTGAGCCAGCTCGAAGGAAGCGGCCTGCCGGCGTCCACCGATCCCTACTGGCGCTTCGGGGCAACCGTCCTCGGGCCGGTCTTCACCGGCTTCGCCGAGTGGGTGCACCGGCGGACCCGCGAGGAGGGCGTCGACACCGTCTACTGCATGATGCGCGAGGGCGAGTTTCTCTCCCGTCTGATCAACGGGGCGCGGGGCTACCTGCGAAGCCCGGTGCGGGCCGAGATTCTGTGGATGTCGCGCCACGTGAGCTCGCGGGCCGCCATCTTCGAGGCCGGGATCGACGAGCTGCGCACGTTCCTCGATCGCCAGGTGTCGCCCACGCTGGCCGACCTCTGCGACACGCTCGGCATCGGTCTCGTCCAACTTCCAGAGCTGGCGGCCGACGCCGACACCCGCCTCGACGACCCCCAGTTGGCCGACCTGGTCCTGCGTCGGCTCACCGAACAACCCCACGTGCGGGCGGCCATCGTGGCCAAGGCCGCCGAGGTCCGCGGTCGCCTCGTCGACTACGTCCTCCGTACGGTGCAGCCCACCGACGGCCGGGCCGTGGTGGTCGACCTGGGCTGGGGTTGCACCATCCAGGTGAACCTCGATGCCGCCCTGGCTGGTGCCGGGGCCGGCATCGACACCCTCGGGTTGTACCTGCTCACCAACGAGGGGGCGCTCGATCGAACCCTCGACGGTGTGCGCTCGGAAGGCTTCCTGGCGTCGGCCGGCTTCCCCGATCAGGCCTCGTGGATCACCCGCAGCCCCGAGATCCTCGAGCAGGTGTGCATGCACGACGAGGGCACGCTGGTCGACTTCACCGACGATGGTGAACCGATCCTGCGGGACACCCCGCAGAGTGGAGTCCAGGTCCTCCAACGTGCCGCCGTGCAGCGCGGGATCCTGGCCTTCCAGCGGGAGTGGGGCCGGTACTACCAGGCTCTCCCCCCGGAGGCCCGAGGCCTCGACGCTCGGGCGGTGCCGCAACTGGTGAACGCGACCACCCGCTTCATCGTGGCCCCCACGACCGAGGAGGTCGCCCTCTTCGCGTCCTGGCTGCACGACCAGAACTTCGGTTCGCAGAGCTCCGATCAGGTGGTGAACGACGATTTCGTCTCCACCCTGCAGTACCTGACCCCCCGTCAGCTTCTCGCCCTACCGATGACCAAGGTCTACTGGCCGTTCGGGGCCGCGGCCATGCACAACCCGCGGCTCGGCCTGGGGGCGGGCGCCGTCCTCGACGGAACCCTTCCGGCCGAGGCCTTCGAGGGGGGCCAGGGGTGCACCGTCGGGGTGTTCGTCGACTCCGGGGGCAACTTCGACGAGGCCCTCCGCGTGGTGGCCGGCCCCAACGCCAACGGCCTGTGCCACGTCCTGGCCGACATCGCCGCCCAGCCCCTTCGAGCGGTCATGATCCGTTGCTCGGACGAGCCGGGCGTGCTCCGTCTCGACCGCTTGAGCCTGTCCTTCTCGGTCCGAGGTTCGTCGGAGCGCCACGAGGTCCGCATCGAGTTGGCCGACCAGTTCTCCCAGTTGCAGTTCCGTAACGGAACCCTTCTCGCCGACAACGTGGTCCTGGCGTCGCGGGCCGCACCCGAGGTCGTCTACCGCTGTCCGCCGGCAATCGCCGACTCGGCGTACCGGGTGGAGGTGGAAGCCATCTTCGCCTGGATGCCAACACCGCGCTTGCGCGGCCGACGGTCGGGCCGAACCGAGACGGCCGTGCACCTGGCCCGCAAGGTCACCGGCAAGGCGCGCAACGTGTGGTTGTCGGCCGGCGACCAGGCCGACGAACGCTTCCGACCCCAGGAGTGACCTCGCCTAGCTCGACCAAAGCCGCTGCACCCGCTTCCGACGGCAGTGTCATCGCCGTGAGCAACGTGTCCAAGCGTTTCCGGCTCTACAAGGAGCGCAACCAGTCCCTGAAGTCGACGTTGCTGAACCGTCGCCGGGGCACGTTCGAGGAGTTCTGGGCCCTGCGCGACGTCTCCCTCGACGTCCCCCGGGGCACGGCCATGGGCCTCATCGGCGAGAACGGCTCGGGCAAGAGCACCCTGTTGAAGTGCATGGCCAGGATCCTGCGTCCCGACGCCGGCACCATCGTCACCGACGGCAAGGTGTCGGCGCTCCTGGAGTTGGGCGCCGGGTTCCACCACGAGCTGTCGGGCCGAGAGAACGTCTACCTCAACGGGTCCATCCTGGGCCTGAGCAAGACCGAGCTCGACAGGAAGTTCGACGGGATAGTGGAGTTCGCCGGACTCGAGCGCTTCATCGACTCCCCGGTGAAGAACTACTCGTCGGGCATGTACCTGCGCCTGGGCTTCTCGGTGGCCATCAACGTGAACCCCGACGTCCTGCTCGTCGACGAGGTGCTGGCCGTCGGCGACGAGGTGTTCCAGCGGCGCTGTCGGGAGAAGTTCGCCGAGCTCCGCGCCCGGGGCAGCACGGTGGTGCTCGTCTCCCACGCCCTCGAGTCGATCCGCAACCTGTGCGACATCGCCGCCTGGCTCGACGGCGGGACCTTGAAGATGATGGGACCCGTTGACACGGTTATCGACCACTACCTGCACGTGGTGGGTGGAGGAGACGACGCGGCCGAGGCGTCCGCGCCGGGTACCGGGGGCAACGCCCTCATCCATATCGAACTGCTCGACCACGCCCACCTCCCGGTCCGGGAGGCGCTCACCGGTGACACGGTGGTGTTCCGGTTCCACTACCGCCTCGACGGCACGCTCGCGTGCCCGGTGTTCGGGATGGCCGTCCACACCGACGGCGGTATGGAGCTGACGGCCACCACGTTCGTCGACGCCGGAATAGCCGACAGCGACGGAGGGCGAGGATACGTCGACCTCGTCGTCGACTCGCTCCCGCTGCTCCCCGGCACCTACGACGTGAGCGCCAGCATCACCGATCCGGGTACGGGCCAGACGGTCGACGCCCACGACCGGTCGTTCCGCTTCGTCGTCGACGCCGGCACGCCCCACGGCTCGATCCGCGGCATCGTCGACCTGGGTGGCTCCTGGCAGCCGCACCCGTCGTTGCCGGTGAGAGACGGCAGGTCGGATCCGCTCTGAACGTCAGCGGTACCCTAATTCTCAGTGGTACCCGGCGGCCTGCCGGCTACGAGGCGTTTGGAATTCGAGCTACGCGGCGACGTGGACGCGGCGCCGGTTGGCGGCGACGAGCAATGTGCCGACGACCACCATGACCGATGCGATCAGGGCCCACCGCAGGATGTTGGCGCCCGTGAAGGCCACCCCTGAGGACACCCCTGTCGACGAAGCCGGAGCCGGCGGGGGAGCCGACGGCAGCGTCTGCGCCACAACTGGCGGCTTCGGC
>JBBSHU010000035.1:0-26856 GCA_038232455.1 Acidimicrobiales bacterium | reverse complement strand
GAGGCCCCCGTCGTCGACCATCTCGACCAGCGTGGCCGCGCCTAGCCACCGCGACAGTCCGGCCATGGTCGGAGGCTTGCCAGGGTCGCCCGCGTGAATGCCGACCGCGTGGCGGGAGCGGCGGCGGACGGCGTCCTCTAGGTAAGCCTGGCGGGCTCGCAGGCGATGGATGGGTTGGCCCGTCATGGCCGCCTGCTGCACCTCGGCCACGACGAGTCTCAGGGCCGTCAGGTCAGCGGCCAGTCGGGCGTCGCCCGGTGGTCGTACCGGGCGGAGCCGGAGAGCACCGGCGCGCCAGCGTTCGGCCCAGACCAGGACCCGCTCGGCATTGCCGTCCTCACAGGCCAGGCGGATGCCCAGTTGCGCCAGTTCGACCGAATGGCCGGAGGCGTGCGCCCGCAGCTCGGTGGCGCCGAGTGTCGCTCGGTATCGGTCGAGCATCTTCACCCCGGCCCGAAGGGCGCTGTAGGTCCCCGAGCGGTTGCCGTCGGCCAGCCGCAGCAGCGCCTCGGCCTGCCAGGCTCGCGATCGCATGGCGACGGGTTCCCCCCGGCGGGCCGACCGGGCCAGGAGCAGTTCGCCCCGGGCCACGTCCAGGCGGCCCCGGTCGAGCGCGATCTGAGCGGCCAGCAGCCGGGCGTCGGCAGCGGCGAGCTCGAAGCCGGCCGACGACAGCGCATCACCCGACTTGCGGGCCTCGGCGAGCATGTTGACGGAGCAGTCGCCGTCGAGCCAGCGGGCCTGCAGGACGAGATAGCGGGCGCGGGCCACCCATGTGGGTCGGCGCTGACGAGAGAAGGCCCGCCGGGCACGCGCCGCGGCCTCTCGGGCGGCCGGCGCGTCGCCATCGAGGAGGGCAGCTTCGGCCGCCATGAGCCGGGCCTCGGCCAGGTAGCTCCACCGGCCCTCGCGTTCGAGCGCCTCGATGGCCCGGCCCGCCGTCCGCCTGGTCTCTTCCACCAGCCGCGCCGCGAGCAGGCTCTCGCAGCGGTCGTAGAGCCCCACGGCATCCACGTCCCCGCGCTCGGCGAAGAAGACATCGGCCGCGTCGAAGAGAGCGAGGGCGGCGGGAAGGTCGCCCCGGCGGGCGGCCACCACGGCCAGGTTCTGGCGGGTGTGGGTGAGCATCTCGTCCATACCCACCTGCTGGTACAGGGACGCGGCCCGACGAAGATCGACCTCGGCCGAAGCCAGGTCACCGCGGAGGCAGTGGACGAGGCCGCGGTTGTTGTGCAGGTGGGCCAACCAGGGCGAGTCCTTTGCCCGGCGAAGGACCGGGAGGGCTCGGCGAAATCCGTCCAGAGCGTCGTCGAGGCGGCCCTGGCACTGCAGCACCGAGGCGCGCTGGGTGCACAGGCGAGCCCGGTCGGCGCCGCGCAGGACGCCGACGGCCAAGTCGGCCTGATCGAGGGCTCCGGCGAAGTCGCCCCGGTAGGCCAGAGTGCCCATGAGGCTGACCCTGGTCTCGGCCGCACACTCGCCGAGCCCGCCGCGCTCGGCCTCGGCGATGGCTCGTCGCAGGTGGGCGGCGGAAGCGCTTGAGTCGCCGCATTCCCGGGCGGCCAGGCCCAGGGCGTGCTCGGCCATGGAGATGCCCGCGGGATCGGCTTCGATTCGTGCGCGTGACAAGGCGGCGGCGGCTGCGGCGGCTGCCTCGGGCGCTGCCCGCTCGGCGAGCCGGACGGCGTCGGCGGCTGCGGCGGCAGGGCCGGCCGCGGGCCATGAGCTGTGGGAGGACCCCTTCAGGCGGGCAACGCGGCCCATCGTCCCTGGCCCGGCCACCGCCTCAATGCTAGACACCCTGTATCAGGCGGGCGGTCGACTCGCTCAGGTAAGGGGGGACACGCAAGGGAGAGAACGATGGCCATGCACCATACACCTGCTGTTGACGACGTCCATGTTGTCCGGCACCGGCACGCGTCGCGGGCCGACGTCTTCGGCACCTTCGAGGACAGTCCGGACACGCAGTACATGTACCGTCCCGGGGAGATCCTGGTGGCGACCGCCGACGCCCATGTCGTCCGGCCCCTGCTCGACGACAGCGGGGCGACGATGGAGGACGAGGACGCCACCCTCGAGTTGCAGAAGTGGTGCCTGCCCAGGGTGGACGGTGTCCGCTACCAGGTCTCCCGGTGCCGTTCGATGTCCGAGACGGTCGTCCCTGCCGTCAGCGCCAACGTCGTGCTCGGCCTGGGCTGGCACACCGGTTGGGGATGTGCCTCCTCGCCGATGCCGGCGAGAGCCCTGGAGATCCCCGAGGGCCAGGCCGGCTACGGGCCCGGGGCGGGTGTGCGCGTGGGCCTCATCGACACCGGGGTCAACGACCACCACCAATGGGTGAACGAGCGCAGCGAGCGGCGGTACGGCCTCGACGTGGAGGTGGCCAGCCTGACCGGGAACGACACGGTCGACGAGGCGGCCGGGCATGGCACCTTCGCCGCCGGCCTGATACTGCGACGGGCTCCGGGGGCCACCGTCGTCGTACGAGGCCAGGTGACCGGCGGGGGCCTCATCGACGACTGGGTCCTGGCTCGGGCCCTCCTCGAGCTCGGCCAGACCGAGGGTGACGAGAGGGTCGACCTGATCCACCTTTCCCTCGGGGGCTTCACTCCGGACAACATCGGCCTGTTGGCCACGGGACGGGCATTGCGGATCCTGTCGGCAACCAATCCCGACCTTGTCGTCGTCGCCTCCGCCGGTAACGACGGCGTCGATCGGCCCCATTACCCGGCCGCCTACAAGGGTGTCGTCGGCGTGGGCGCCCTCGAAGGGGAGAAGGGTGCGGCATCGTTCACCAACTTCGGGAACTGGATCGACGCGTGTACCAACGGGGTCAACGTGGTGAGCACCTATTTCGCCGGCGCCCTCGTCCCGCCGATGGCCGCCAGTCTCACGCCTCAGCCTTTCGATGGCTGGGCGTCGTGGAGCGGCTCCTCCCACGCCGCCGCCCAGGTCAGCGGGGCCATTGCCGCGCGAATGGAACCGGCAAATGGTTCGCCGCGGATCTCGGCCCGGCAGGCCGTGTTCGAGCTGATGACGGCGGCCGGCGCCGGGCCGCGGGTACCCGACCTGGGCGTCAGAATCCCGTGAAGAGGCGCCTCGGCGCCCGCTCTCCGTCACCGCCGGCGCCCCACGGTGGTTCTGGGGTCGAGCAGGTCACGTAGCCCGTCACCCACCAGGTTGAAGCCGAGGACCAGGGCGAAGATGGCGGCGCCGGGCGGAATCATCATGTACGGCGCCCGCCCCAGATACTCGCCCGCCTCCCGCAACATCGAGCCCCACTCCGCCGTCGGCGGCCCGACGCCCAGGCCAACGAAGGAGAACTCCGAGATGATGAGGAGGATCGCGCCCATCTGCAGTGAGCTCAGCACAAGAATCGGCCCGGCGACGGCCGGCAGGACATGGCGACGGACGACGCGGGTGCGCGACGAGCCGAGGGCGCGGGCCGCCTCGACATAGCCCCGGGTCCGCTCGGAGCCCACGGTGGAGCGCACGACCCTGGCATACCACGCCCAGCCCACCACAATGATGGCCAGCATGACCTGGGGCAGACCGGGGCCGAGCAGCCCGGTCAGTACCAGGGCCAGGAGGAAGGCGGGGAATGCCAACAGGGCGTCGATCGTCCTGCTGATCACCGTGTCAGCCAGACGGCCGACATAACCGGCCACCATGCCCATGCCCAGCCCGATGGCCGAGATGGCGCCACCCGTGAGCATGGTCGAAGCGATGGACAACCGGGCCCCGAAGACCATACGCGAGGCAATGTCGCGCCCGAGCTCGTCGGTGCCGAGGGGAAACTCCCACGATGGTGACCGGAAGCGAACGGCCAGGTCGACGGCGTTCGGATCATGGGGCGCCAGCAGAGGTGCGAGCAGTGCCACCAGGGTCATCGCGCCCACGATTGCCAGACCGGCCACCGCGGCCGGGTTGCGTCGGAGGCCGGTGCCGATCGCCCGGCCACGCCGCCAACGCGTGGGCTCCCCATCCGGGACCGGTACGTCGATGCTTGTTGGAGAACCGAACATCTCGAGTCCGCTCACGCAGGTTCCTCCGCTGGATCGCCGAGCCTGAGACGGGGGTCGAGCAAGGCGCAGACGAGGTCGATCACGATGTTCACGAGAGCGAACGCCACTCCGGCGTAGAGGGCGAAGCCGGCGATCACCGGGTAGTCCCGCGAGCGGATGGCCGCCACGCCCAGTTGTCCCATTCCGGGCCACGAGAAGATGGTCTCGATCACGACGTCACCAGCCAGCAGGCCACCCGCCACCAGGCCCATGGCAGTCACCACGGGCACGAGCGCGCCCGGTAAGCCGTGACGCCACACGACCTGGCCGTCGCTCAGCCCCTTGGCCCGCGCTGCCCGCACGTGGTCGCCACCGAGGGTGTCGAGCACGGCGGCGCGGGTGAACCGGGCCAACCGGTCGGGAAGATCATCCGTCACCGGCCACAACGGTGTCCCACCGCGTGTTGACGAACGAGCCGTAGGGAATGAACCCTCTCACCATCCCGGTGGTCGCATAGATGCCCGGGATCCCCGCCACCGGCATCACCACCGCCTCCTCGTCGACGATGTCGTGCATGGCCTCGGCCACGGAACGACGAGCGGGGGCGATCCGGTCGTCGGTGAGGCTCGGGGCAAGGAGGTCGTCGAACTTCTGGCCCGGAGCGAACAGCGCGGGATAGTTCACCTCCTCTGCCGACGCCGAGCTGTAGAACAAGATGGAGGGCAAAAAGGCGGGGTCAGCGTCGTTCTGACTTCCCTGCTCCAGGTAGAGGTCGCCATCTCCGGAGGTCACCACGGCCTGGTACGACGCCTCGTCTGGGGCATCCACGATCTTGAGGTCGACCCCCACCGCCTTGAGCTGGGACTGGAGGAACGCCGGGAGGGAGCCGAAGGCCTCAGGGGAGGCGACAGCCAGGTTGAGGGCTAGGCGACGCCCTCCCTTCTCACGGACACCGTCGCCTCCGCGAATCCAGCCGGCGCCGTCGAGCAACTGGTTCGCCCGACCGACATCGTACGGGTACCCCTTCACGAGCGAAGCGTCGTCACCGAGAAGGGTCGGCGGCACCATGGTCGGGTCGGTCGTTGCCCGTCCCTCGAGCAATTGCCTGACGACTGCCCGCCGGTCGATGCTCGATGCCAGCGCCTGGCGCACCAAAAAATCGCTGAGGATCGCGCCGGGTTTGTGGATGTTGGCGTACATGGCGTCGTAGGTGCCCACGGGCGCAGTGACGACCTTGATGCTCGTGCCCTCGAGACCGCGCGCGTCGGTGGGACGTAGGAGGGCGGCGATGTCGATCTCGCCCGACTCCAAGGATCGACGCCTCACCTCGGCTTGAGGTAAGAACCGGAACGTCATCCGCTCCGAAAGCGCGGCATGGCCCCAATACTGGTCGTTACGCACGACCACCAGCTGTTGGCCGGGGTCATAGCTGACGAACCGGAACGGGCCTGTCCCGATGGGCTTGGTGGCCGGATCCGATCCCGGGGCGTAGACGCCGTAGAGAGGGTGTGCGAGCTGGGCCGGAACCCTCGAGTCGGGCTGGGTGGGTGTGAACTCGATCGTGTGGTCGTCGATCACCACGGCCGAGTCCGGTCCGGCGTTGATCGTGGTCCCACCGAACTTGGCGACCCTGTCGAACAGCCCGACCTTCACCGCCTGCGCGTCCATCGGCTGGCCGTTGTGAAAGGTGACCCCGCGCCGGAGGAAGAACCGCCACCGCGTGCCGTCGAGCCGTTCCCAACGTTCGGCAAGACCGGGCTTCAGCCCGAACTCGGGGGTCATCGTCGTGAGTGTCTCGGTGATGTTGAGGCCCAGGCCGACGTTGGCACGGGGCCCCTCGACCACATACTGGTCTTCACCAAGGCCCACGCGCACCCCCTTCGTCGACGATTGGGTGCTGGAGCACGCCACCGCCACCAGGGTGACGAGAAGCGACAAGCTGAGCCTTCGAGGACCGGGCACCTCATCCACCTTTCGGGCCTTACTGTCTCGATGCTGGCTGGAGCCTACTCAGCACCCGGTCCCGAAGTGGCCATGGCGCGGAGCCGGTCGACGACCTTGGGCAGGGCCTCGGCGAAGGCGTCGACGTCAGCCTCGGTCGTCGACCAACCGGTCGAGACACGAAGCGACCGGTTGGCGTCGACACCCATGGCCTCGAGTACGGGAGAGGGTTCGAGCGACTCCGATGAGCAGGCGCTACCAGAGTGCACGGCGATGCCGGCCTGGTCGAGGCCGATGAGCACGGCCTCGGCCTCGACGCCGACGATGCCCAGGCAGACCAGGTGGGGCAACCGGGCCTGGGTCTCGCCATAGGTCGTCACCCGGTCGACCGCCAAAGCCGCACCCAGGACCCTCTCGGTGAGGCGACGCGCCGACCCGGCCTCAGCGCCGAGGCTCTTGGTGAGGACCTCGGCGGCCGCGCCGAAGCCGACGATGCCGGCCACGTTCTCGGCGCCGGCCCGACGACCCCGTTCCTGCTCGCCGCCCACGAGAAGCGGACGCAGACGAACTCCCCGGCGGATGAGTAGGGCACCCACTCCCGCAGGGCCACCGAGCTTGTGGGCGCTGACCGACAGCAGGTCGGCGCCGAGGGAAGCGAAGTCGATGTTCACGTGGCCGGCGGCGGCGGCGGCGTCCACGTGGACCGGCACTCCCTGACGACGGCACGCTTCGACCACCTCGGCCACGGGTTGGATGGTGCCCACCTCGTGGTTGGCCAGCTGGACATGGACTAGGGCTGTCCGGCCCGGTCGCACCGCCGCCGCCATCTCGGCCGGTTCGACCCGACCCTGCCCGTCGACGCCCACGACGGTCACATCGAGGCTGGCCGAGGCCTCACGAACGGCCGAGTGCTCCACGGCGGGGCACACCACGTGCGATCCACGCTCGGCGGCGCCGAAGACGGCGGTGGCGATCGACTCGGTGGCTCCGCTGGTGAAGACGACTTCCCGGGGCCGTGCCCCGAGGAGGGCGGCGACCCGTTCCCGGGCGTCCTCGACCGCAGCCCGGGCCAAGCGACCCTCTGTGTGCACCCGACCGGGATCGGCGGTCGCGGCGAGCCACGGGAGCATGGCGTCGACCACCTCGGGTCGAGCCGGTGAGGTGGAAGCATGGTCGAGGTAGTGGCGGCCCACCCCAGTCAGAGAATCAAACGAGGGTGACGCAGACCTGGTCGCCCTGGGGCCGCGAGGCCGAGATCTCGGGCACGGTTTCGCCGTAGAGGGAGGACAGCATGCCCTTCACCATCCCCCGGTCGACGGCGCAGATCACCGGGTGCTGCACGGCGGCGGTGCCGAAGGGGCAGTGCTCGGAGACGATGGCGAGGGCGTCGCCCCGGGCGTCGGTGTGGGCGGCGAATCCGTGAGCGGTAAGGGCGTCGGCCACCGCGTGCAGGGCCACCTGGAGCGAGCGGTGTCCTTCGGCGGGCGCCATGGAGGCGGCAAGGGAACGGCCGTAGTCGAGCCCGACCTCTTCGGCCATGGCCTCGGCCTGCTCGATGGGGACGAGGGCCAGGGCCCGAGCCAGGAGGGTGAGGAGCAGGTCGTCGCGCCGAGCCGGGAACTCGAGGCCCATGTCCTTGTCGCTGGCCCGGTATCGCTTCGACGGGCGGCCGGCCCCCAGGCCGGGACGCTCCACAGCCACGTCGAGGTAACCACCGGCGGCCAACTTGTCGAGGTGGTGGCGGGCCACGTTCGGGTGCAACTCGAAACGCTCGGCCACCTCGGCGGCGGTGGCGCCCCCCTCGTGCCCGTGGGCGAAGAGGTAGATCTCCCGGCGGGTGGGGTCGCCGAAGGCGCTGGTGACCGCGGTGACCGCAGCCCCGAACTCCTCGGCGGTAAGGGGGCCATGGTCCACACTTGTATTGTACCTACCTACATAGGAGAAATCGGAGGCCCCGCCCCCCATGCCCACCGAAGCCCAGGTGCTCGACGCCCTCCGGCCTGTGCAGGACCCAGAGTTGCAACGCAGCATCGTCGACCTCGACATGGTGCGCGGCGTGCGGATCGACGGTGCCAACGTCGGGGTCACTGTCGCCCTCACGGTGGCCGGCTGCCCCCTCCGGGCCGAGATCACTGATCGCGTCACCAAGGCCGTCCAGCCCCTCGAAGGCGTGCAGACCGTCGATGTCGACCTCACGGTCATGACCGACGACGAGCGCGGTGCCCTCCGTAACCGTCTGCAGGGTCAGGGGGCGGCGTCCGGCGACGATGCGGCAGCTGCCATTCCCTTCGCCGATCCGTCGTCGCGCACCAGGGTGCTCGGTCTGTCCTCGGGCAAGGGTGGGGTGGGCAAGTCGTCGGTCACCGTCAACCTGGCTGTGGCCCTGGCCGAGCTGGGCCATGAGGTCGCCGTGCTGGATGCCGACGTCTACGGCTTCTCCGTGCCCAAGATGCTGGGCGTCACCCAGGAGCCCGTGGTCATCGACGGGATGATCGTGCCACCCGTCGCCCACGGGGTGAAGGTCATCTCCACGGGGTTCTTCGTGGGCGAGGACCAGCCGGTGATCTGGAGAGGACCCATGCTCCACAAGGCCCTCAACCAGTTCCTCACCGACGTGCTGTGGGGCGAGCCCGACTATCTGCTCGTCGACATGCCCCCCGGCACCGGCGACGTAGCTCTGTCACTGGCCCAGTTCATGCCCCGCACCGAGGTGTTCGTGGTGACCACGCCTCAGCCCGCCGCTCAGCGGGTGGCGCAGCGCTCCGCCCTCATGGCCCGCAAGGTGAACATGTCGGTGCGGGGCGTGATCGAGAACATGAGCTGGTTCACCGGCGACGACGGCAAGCGGTACCCGATCTTCGGTGCCGGGGGCGGCCAGCTCCTGGCCGACGACCTCAAGGTGCCCCTCCTCGCCCAGGTGCCGTTGAAGATCGCCCTGCGTGAGGGTGGCGACGACGGCACGCCCGTCACCGTCAGCGACCCCCAGGGCGAGGCCTCCCGGGCCTTCGCCGGCCTGGCCGAACGGGTCGCGGCCATGGGCGCCAGCCGCGTCTTCCGCCCCGAGCTGAAGATCACCTAGATCCCGAGCCGTTCTGACCAGAACAAGCGCGGCAGAGGTCGTAGCGTGGAAGCGTGCCCACGACCGGACCGCTGACGCCGGAAGAGGCCGAGATCACCGTGCCGGAGCCGACACCGGAGCGCGCGGCACCGGTGGGGCGGCGGGTGGTGCTCGGGATGTTCGGGCTGGGAGCCGTCGGCATCCTCTTCGGGGCGAAGGCCCAGGACCTGCTCGAGCGCACCGTCTCGCCGCTCCTGTCCCGCGACGGCACCGGCCTGTCGTCATTGCTGCCGGTCGGGCGCTTTCGCATCTACACGGTCACGGGTGACCTGCCGTCGCGCAGCGAGGCCGACTACCGGCTCGGCGTCGACGGCATGGTCGACAACCCGACAGTGCTCACCGCCGACGACCTGCGGGCCATGGCCCCCACCAGGTTGAACAAGGACTTCCAGTGCGTCACCGGGTGGCGCGTCCATGACGTGTCCTGGGTGGGTGTCCGCCTGGCCGACGTACTCGACCGGGCTGGCGTCCAGACGGGCGCAGGCGGGGTCCGCTTCCATTCCTTCGACGGCGTCTACACCGAAACCCTCACTCTCGAGCAGGCCCGCCGCGACGACGTGATCGTGGCCTACGAGTTGGAAGGCAAACCCGTGTCGGCGGCCCATGGTGGCCCCGTGCGCCTCTACGTGGCTCCCATGTACGGCTACAAGTCGTGCAAGTGGCTCGAACGGATCGAGGTCACGGGCCCCCACCCCAAGGTCGGCTACTGGGAGTACCGGGGGTATTCGACCGATGCCTGGATCGGGCGGTCGAACGGGCGCGATGACCGCCCTGTCTGAGCCGGGTGCCCCGGACGCCGTCGTAGGTCTGGTCGGGCCGACCCGACGGCTTCCCCGCTTCGACCGGGCCGAGCGGGCCCTGCACTGGGCCAACGCCGCTCTGTTCGGCCTGCTCCTAGCCACCGCCGCCCTGCTCTACGTCGGCCAGTTGGCCGCCCTGGTGGGCCGGCGCGATCTCGTGCGCCAGGTCCACGTGGTCAGCGGTCTGCTGCTGCCCGTGCCGCTGATCCTGGCCCTCATCGGACCCTGGCGGAGGGGGGTGATGGCCGACCTGCGGGCCTTCAACCGCTTCGACCGCGACGACATCCGATGGCTGCGGTCCCGGGGCCGCGACCGGTCGGTACGCCTGCACAAGTTCAATCCGGGCCAGAAGCTCAACGCCGCTTTCGTCGCCGGCTCCATCGGGCTGATGCTGGCCACGGGGTCGATCATGTTCTGGTTTCGGCCGTTTCCCCTGGCGTGGCGCACGGGTGCCACCTTCGTCCACGACTGGACCGCCATCGCCATCGCCCTCGTCGTGGCCGGACACATCTGGATGGCGGTGGCCGACAGCGATTCCCTTCGGTCCATGGTCCGGGGATGGGTTCCGGCATGGTGGGCCGAGAGCCACCGGCCCCGCTGGTACACCGAGATCACCGGCCTTCCCGCCGTCGACGCCGACGACGAACAGCCCGAGTCCCGGTAGCGCCTACGCTGGGCTTCGCCGACAACGAGGAGAATCAGTGCAGGTTCGCATCGGGGTGGTCCACTCGCCCAGGGAGATCGAAGTCGACGTCGCCAACGACAATGCCGACGAGGTGACGGGCGAGATCGAAAAGGTGCTGCAGAACGGCGCATCCCTCCTGTGGCTCACCGATCGCAGGGGCCGGCGGGTGGCGGTGGTGGCCGACAAGGTCACCTACGTCGAGATCGGCACCGAGACCGGTGAGCGACGGGTGGGATTCAGCGCCCTCTGACCGCGTGACCGTCCCTCTCCTCGACAGACGGCTTCTCCTGGTCACAGGAAAGGGGGGCACGGGCAAGACCTCGGTGACGGCCGCCCTGGCCCTGCTCGCCGCCCAACATGGCACCAAGGTGTTGGCCTGCGAGGTCGATGCCAAGGGGAACCTGGCCGACTTCTACGAGACGTCGCGGCTCGACTTCAAGCCGAGGGAGGTCCAGCGCAAGCTCTTCGCCATGTCGATGAGCACGGAGGAATCGCTGCAGGAGTACCTGCGCCTCCAACTGCATCTCCCCGCCATCGCCCGCATCGGGCCCCTCGCACGAGCTTTTGATTTCGTGGCCACCGCCGCACCCGGGGTCCGGGAGATCCTCACCGTGGGCAAGCTCGCCTACGAAGCGCGGGAGCGCCATTACGGGCTGGTCGTGGCCGACGCATCGGCCAGCGGGCACGTGATCGGCCAGCTCGTCGCCCCCAGAGCCATCGACGAGCTGGTCCGCGTCGGCCCCATCCACGACCAGACGGGGTGGATGCTCGACGTCCTCGGCGACCCGGTCGTCACCGGCCTGGTGATCGTGACCACGCCGGAGGAGATGCCGGTGAACGAGACCATCGAGTTGGTGCAGCGCGTGCGGGCCGAGACCGATGTCGACCTGGCGGCGATCGTGGTCAACCGGGTCCTGCCCGAACTGTTCAGCCGGGTCGACGAGGAGGTGTTCGAGCGCCTGCGCGAGCCGGCGATGGCCAGTGCCGTCGCCCGCGTCAGCGGCGGAGATGACGCGGCCACGGCCGCGGTGTTCGAGGCCGCCCGCCTGGCCGTGACACTGCGGCGCACCCGTGCCGGACACCTCGACCGCCTGCGTGAGGCGGTGCCCTCCGAGGTGCCGATGCTTTTCGTTCCCTACTTGTTCACCCGGGGGCACGGCCTGCGCACGACGGCCCAGACGGCCGAGGCCCTCTCCGCCGAGCTGGGTTATTGACCCCGCCGGGGCGACCCCGCCCTCGGGTCGGGTCTTTCGAACAGCTCCTGGCAGCCAAGGAGATCGTCATCTGCTGCGGGGCCGGTGGGGTGGGCAAGACCACCGTGGCCGCGGCTGCCGCGACGATGGCGACCCTCTCGCTGGGCGGCTCGGTGCTGGTGCTCACCATCGACCCCGCCCGCCGGTTGGCCGACGCCCTCGGCCTCGAGGCGCTCGGCAACGCCGAGACGCGCGTGCCGACCGAGGTGCTCGAGCGGGCCGGGATCGAAAATCCTCGGGGCCAGCTCTGGGCGGCGATGCTCGACACCAAACAGTCCTGGGACGACCTCGTCCGCAGTCATGCGCCCAACCCTCACACGGCCCAGCGGATTCTCGAGAACCCCCTTTATCAGAACGTGTCGGGGCGCTTCGTGCAGAGTCACGAGTACATCGCCATGGAGCGCCTCTACGAGATCCATCGGTCGGGGCGCTACGACCTCATCGTGGTGGACACCCCTCCGACCCGTAACGCCATCGACTTCCTTGCCGCCCCCGACCGCATGGCCGACTTCTTCTCCAGCCGCCTGCTCCGGTGGATCACCGGGCCGGGCCGGTCCCGCGTCGTCAACTTGGCAACGCGGCCCTTCTATCAGGTCGCCGATCGGCTCCTCGGCTCCCAGTTCCTCGAGGACATCGCCGAGTTCTTCCTGCTCTTCCAGACGATGTACCCGGGGTTCGTGGAGCGGGCCACCGCAGTGAAACGCCTCCTGCACGATCGGCGGACCACGTTCGTGGTGGTGACCACCCTGGAGGCGGCCCCCGTCCGCGAGGCCGAGTTCTTTCTCTCGGCCCTGGCCGACCAGAAGTTCCACACCGGAGCGCTGGTGCTCAACAAGGTGCTTCCGGCGTATCTGATCGATCCTCAGGCGGCCCGCGTGTCCGAGCGCCTGGCCGTCGCCGCACCCGAGGCAGTGGCCACCGCGGGGCTGGCCGACGCCGGCCCGCCAGAGACCGTGGCCCGGGTCTTACGGGAAGTGGGGGAGAGCTTCGCCAACTTCGAGGTGGTGGCCAAGCGCGAGGCAGAGCTGCGCGCCGAACTGGCCCAGGCCGCCGAGGTGGTGGTGAGCGTGCCGTCGTTCGAGACCGACATCTTCGACGTGGCCGGTCTCCTCCGCCTGGGCAAGGCCATCTGGGAGTCCTGAGGGTCCGGCCCATCGGCGATGTCACCGGTTCGGTCATCGCCTCTCGCCGGCAAGGCGGCGCGGACTTCCTACAGTGGGGCGATGGCGTCCATCGACGATCTGGCCCGCATGACCGACCTCGAGGGCCCGGCTCTGGCTCACATCCAGCGGCTGACCGCATCTTGGGGGTTCCTGGCCGACCTGTCCTTCGCCGACCTGTTGCTGTACGTGCCGGAAAAGACCCATCCCGCCGGAGCTCCAGGGCGGTCGAGTCCCTGTCGCTACGTGGTCCTGGCCCAGATGCGCCCCACGACCAGCCAGACTCTGTACCGCGACGACCAACTCGGCCTGGTGGTCGACGAGAACGAGCGCCCATTGGTCGCCCGGGCGTGGGCCCTGGGCCAGATCATCGATGGCGACGTGGCCGCCAGCCCGCGGGGCGAAGCGGCGAGCGTCCAGTGCATCCCCGTCTACTGGAAGGACCAGCTCCTGGGGATCGTCACCCGGGTGTCGGCTCCTTCGGTGGGGCGGCGAGCGGGCGAGCTCGAGCGCGTGTACCTCGACATCTTCGACGCCTTCGCCCGCATGATCGCGGCCGGCGAGTTCCCGTTCGGTGCGGAAGGGACCGAGCCCAAGGATGCGCCTCGCGTGGGCGACGGCGTGGTTCGACTCGACGAGTCGGGCCGGGTCGACTTCGTCTCACCGAACTTCGTGTCCGCCCTCCACCGCATGGGCGTGCACGCCAACGTCCTCGGCGCCCGGCTCGGCGAGGTGGGCTTCGACGAGGCCCCCGTCCGGGCCGCCTTCGCCATCGGTCTACCCATCACCGAGGAACTGGAGCGCAACGACGTCACCCTGCTCGTGCGTTGCATCCCCCTCCTCGACCACGGCAAGGTAGCTGGGGCCCTGGCCCTCGTTCGGGACGTGTCGGAGCTACGGCGTCGTGATCGGCTCCTCGTGTCCAAGGACGTGCTGATCCGCGAGATGCACCATCGGGTCAAGAACAACCTCCAGACGATCGCGTCGATTCTGAACCTGCAGGGCCGCCGGCTCGAGTCTCCCGAGGCCAAGGAGGCCATCGGCGAGTCGGTGCAACGCATCCGGGCCATTGCCCTCGTCCACGAGAAGCTGTCTTCGGGCGCCAGTGCCGAAGTCGACTTCGGCGACATCGTCCAGTCGCTCGTGCGCTACGTGGAGGAGGGGCTGGTGTCGCCCGAGCGCCGGGTCCAGCTGGTGGTGGAGGGCGACCCGGGTCCTCTACGGGCCGAGGTGGCAACGCCGCTGGCCGTCGCCCTCACCGAGCTCCTCCAGAACGCCGTCGAGCACGGCTACCCCGACGGTTGGGCCAGCGGTCAGGCCGGCCGGGTGCTGGTGTCGTTCTGGAACGACGGTACCGAGTTGGTGGCCAGCGTCCACGACGACGGCGTCGGGCTGCCCGACGGCTTCTCCGTCGACGGCCCCAGCCTGGGGCTCACCATCGTGCGCATCCTCGTCACTCACGAGCTGGGGGGCAGCATCTCCATGACCACCGACGGGGGCACCTTGGCCCAGTTGCGCATTCCGATTGCCGCGGGGACCTGACGTTGTCGGGGCGCGAAGCGCACCGGCCGGAATCGGCTGTCGCGCACCCGAAGCGGCAGGTCTGCGGGCGGCGGACCTAGGACGCCCGGCGCCGCCGGGCCAGCCAGGCCTTGCGGAGCTTGCGGCGTTCGTCTTCACAGGTGCCGCCCCACACGCCGGATTCCTGGTTGGTGGCCAGGGCGAACTCGAGGCACTCGCTCTGCGCCTCGCACTGCCGGCAGACGGCCTTCGCGGCGGCAATCTGCTCGAGGGCGGGTCCGGTGGCACCGACGGGGAAGAAGAGGTCGGGGTCGGTGTCCCGACAGGCGGAGCGTTGTCGCCAGTCGTCTGTGTCCCAGTCGTGGGATCGGCTCCAGGTGAGAGCCATGCCTTCACCTCCTGGCGACAACGTGAAAACTCTCACAAGCCGCTTGTCAAGCGATGGTCGGGGGAGAACATCGGGGTTGCAGAGCCGAGTTTACCGACGACCTTCCAGCCGGGCAAGGACTTTGTGCACTTTTTCTCAATCCCCCTCGGGGGCGTCCGTTTGCCCGGGAACGACGACGAGGAGGCGCTTCGACCCTTGCGTCAGGACCAGTTCGGTGGCCTCGCCGAGGTAGTCGCCGTCGGCCTGCCAGGGGACGGGCCCGTGGCCGGTCACGACCAGGCGGGGCTGGTCGCGGCGCATGTCGACGGCCGGGTGGCGCCCCACCGACTCTCCCTTTCCTAGCGCCCTGGCCGTGACGCCGAGCAGGGTCCCCACCCCGAATTTCGTCAGGGTGACTGCGGTGAGACCGTTCTCGCCGGTGACCCCGGGCGCCACGTTGAACGGTCGGAGCCCGAGATAGGTGTAGGGGTTGGTGTTGAGGCAGATGGCGAAGTAGCCGTCGACAGCCGTCCCGTCGTCGCCGGCGACTCGGAACCGGGGCCGGGTGCGGTCGTAGTGGCGAAACCAGGTGGCAAAGGCCGCGTACACGAAGACGGCCTGGCCGATCTTGCGCTTCAGTTCGGCGCGCCGCTCCACCTGGGCGACCACCGCAGCGTCGAAGCCGATGCCGACGTGGAACAGGAACACCCGTCCGTTCGCCGTCCCCACCGGGATGTGCCGGGCCGAGCCCTGTTCGAGCGCGATGGCGATGGCCCGGGCGGCCGGGCCCGGCTTGCGGGGCAGGCCGAGGGTGCGGACGAAGACGTTGGTGGAGCCCCCGGGCAGGGGCGCCAGGGCCGTCTCGGTGTCGGCGTCGAGAAGCCCGTTGGCCGCTTCGTTGACCGTGCCGTCGCCACCGAGGACGGCAACGACGTCGACCCCCTCGTCGGCCGCCTCCCGTGCCAGTTCGGTGGCGTGGTCACGCGCCGTGGTGGTCACCTCGGACACGTCGTGGGCGGACAGGCCCAGGCGCACGGCCGCGATCGACTTCGTCGTCACCGTCGACGCGAAGGGGTTGATGATGAGGCGAACCCGACGACGCCGCTCGCTCGCGCTCACGTGTCCTCCGCCGATGCCCGCAGCTGGACCAGGCTACGGGCCAGCAGGCGCGAGACGTGCATCTGGCTGATACCCAGGCGGGCGGCGATCTCCGACTGGGTCAGGCCCTCGAAGAACCTCAGGTGCAGGATCATCTGCTCTCGGTGGGGGAAGCGGGAGATGAGCGGCGACAGAGTCGCCCGGTTCTCGCTGTCGATCAAAGCCTGGTCCTCCTCGCCGAGTTGGGCACCGAGGGTGCCCTCGTCGTCGTTCCCCGAAGGGGCGTCGAGTGAAGTGAAACGGTAGGCGTGGCCGGCCTCGATGGCCTCCAACACGTCCTCCTCGGAGGCGCTGGCGGCCTGGGCGATCTCACCGATGGTGGGGGAGCGCCCCAGGTTCTGGGACAGCGTGCCGACCACCGACGCCAGGCGGAGGTGCAACTCCTGGACCCGGCGCGGTACTCGTACGGCCCATCCCTTGTCGCGGAAGTGGCGCTTGAGCTCGCCCACGATGGTGGGCGTGGCGTAGGTGGAGAACTCCAGTCCCCGGTCGGGGTCGAAGCGGTCGACGGCTTTGAGCAGCCCGAGCGATGCCACCTGCACCAGGTCGTCGAGCGGTTCGCCCCGATTGGTGAAGCGCCGGGCCAGGTACTCGGCCAGGCCGATGTGGGCGGTGACCAGTTGCTCGCGCAGGGCGGGGTCGTGGGTCTTGGCGTACTCGCAGAACTTCTGGCGCAGGTCGTCGCGTTCGCTCGGGTCGAAGGCCATGGTTTTCAGGCCTGTCGGCGCTTGAGGAGACGGAACGACGGGCCATCGGGGCCCCCTTCGACCTGGCACTCGTCGGTGACGGCCCCAAGGATCTGCAACGACATGGGCGAAAGGCGTGGCTCCTCGTTGGCCCGGTCGGCGAAGTGGCCGGTCCCTTTGACGACCAGGCCGTCGGGTCTCATGAGGTAGCGAAGAGAGACAGTCCCGGGCCGACCCGTCCGTCCGACCAGGCAGAAGCACAACTCGTCGATGGCGATGCGGAGGTCGTCGACCTCGTCGAGGGTAAAGCCCAAGCGACTGGCCACCCCCGCCGCCATCATCCGAGCCACCCGGAGAAACTCTGGCGATGCCGGCACCTCGAGCCGGACCTCTCCGTCCTCAGTCACGGCGTGTCCGTGCTCAGATGTCGTCACGGCGGGCACGGTCGGGGGAAAAAGCCGGTACGCACACGGCCAGGTAGCGGGCTCCGACCGGATCAGGCGTGGAGTAGCGCACCCACTCGCCGGCGGGCGCGTGCACAGCCTGGCCCGCCCGCACGACCAAGGCCTCGCCCTCTTGCGACTCGACCACCACCTGGCCTTCGAGCACCAGCGTGTACTCGTCGAACTGGGGAGTCTGGCCCGGCTCGATCCACCCGCCGGGGCTCTCCATCACGGCCAGCGAGACTCCGTCGGTGCCCGTGTTCACCTGTCCGACGAACTCGACGATGGTCTTGGGTGGCTCTCCCACTGCGGGCACGACGGTCGGTGTGGGGATGAGGCGGGCCATGCGAGAACCCTAGTGGTACCTCGTGACGCACCTTGTTGCGAGTTCACACGAGCGGCCAGGGGTAGGCCCGTCCTGACCGGGGCTCGGGGAACAGTGGCCGCCGTACGAGCGCGGCCGCCCGAGTCGTCAGGGCGTCGACCTCCTCGTCGTCGACGAGGCCGGCCAAACTCGCCGGAGGGTCCGTGGCCAGGCGAGCGATCGCCTCGATGCGTTCGTCGGGCACGGGCTGGCCGGCGAAGTCCCAGATGACCGTGCGCAGTCGATGGTCAGGAGCCAGGCACAGGCCGTGGTCGATGCCCCACAGCCGTCCGTCGGTGCCGACCAGGCAGTGCCCGCTCTTGCGGTCGCCGTTGTTGAGAAGGAGGTCGAGGGCACACAGGGCCTTCAGAGCGTCGTGGTGTTCGGGCCGTTCGAGAAGGGTGAAGTAGTGCTCGGAGAAGTCCGCCTCCACGAAGCGCTGCAGCGACCCGGGACCGTAGGGACCTTCACGGGCGATCGTCTCGGGCACCAGCCCCCAGCCCAGCGCCTCGGAGATCACCCATGCGGCGATCTCGCGGCGGTAGAGCCCCGACGGGTAGTCCCAGAGCGGGCGCTCACCTCGCAACGGCTTGTACACGGCGGCACCCATGACCCCATCGAGGCACAGGTCGACCAGGAACGTGCCGTTGGAGCTCCACGGCAACCGGCCCCGCACTTCGATCTCGCCGGCGCCGAGCAGCGTCAGCTGGTCTGGCGATGCCCGTTCAGCCGAATACACATGTGTCCTTCGGGGTTCATGGGTTGGCCGCACAACGGGCAGGGCGGTCGGCCTGCCTCCACCACCTCGGCGCCGCGTCGGGCCAGGGCGGCGATCTGGGCGCGGGTAGCCGTGATGCGGACGCGGGCGGCATCGATGCCTTCCAAACCGCCTTCCGGGCCGCCTTCCTCGCCGCCCAGCTCGTCGACCAGCTCCTGGGCCACCACCACGATCCGGTCGGCGTCCTCGTCGTAGGAGACACCGAGAGACCCGACTACCCACTCGGCCAAGACCGGCTCGACCAGGTCCATCTCCGTGGGCAGCTCGTCGGGGGTCGGCAGGTCGGACAAGAGGGTCTCGAGGTAGGTGACGAGGGCGGCCACCTGGGTCTTCTCCAGTCGCAGGGACACCACCTGGGTTCCGTGGCGGGCCTGGAGATAGAAGACCCGCTGGCCCGGTGGCCCGATGGCATCGGCGGTGAGGGCGTCCACCTCGGGGATCTCGAACGACGTACTCATCGGGCCACCGACTTCGGCGGCTGTCCCGCCGAGCGGGACACGGTGCTTGTCGATTCGCTCGCCTGGAGCTCGCTCATGACGGCCGGAGGGCCTTCAGCTCGCCCACGGAGTTGACTGACAGCACCATGGGTCCGCCCTCGCCGTAGGAGATCGCGCTCACCGAGCACGGGGACACGGCGAAGCGTTGGAACATGTCGAGGTGGGCCCCCATGGCGTGGCCCACCGCCGCCTTGATGGGGTCGGCATGGGAAACGGCCACCACCGTCTGGCCGGGATGGGCGGCCCGGATCCGGCCCACGGTGGCCACCACGCGACCCTGCATCTCCACGAAAGACTCGCCCCCCGGGAAACGGAACCCGCTCGGATAGGTCTGGACCGCCTTCCACTCCGGGCGGCGGCTGGCCGCCTTGAGCTCGTCGCCCGTCCACTCGCCGATGTCGAGCTCGACCAGGCCTCGCTCGGTGCGAACCTTGAGTCCCCGGAGGGTGGCGATGGCTGCGGCTGTCTCCCTGGTGCGCTCCAGCGGCGAGGCGTAGATCGCGTCGATCGACTTGAGGGCGGCCAGGCGCTCGGCCACGGCGCGGGCCTGTTCGCGGCCGGTGCCGTCGAGGTGCAGACCCCGCGCCCGCCCGGGAAGGACCTTCCCGGTGGTCGCCGTATGGCCGTGGCGCACGAAGAGGACGAGGGTAGGGCGGGGTGCCGGTGATCGGGGCATCTCCGGGCCAACCTACCCTGGCCCGCTGGAGACGGGCACCGGTCGTCACCCGCCGAGGAGAGAGCGTGGATTCACTGGAAAAGGTGGAGGCCGAAGTGGTGGGATGCCGGGCCTGCCCCAGGTTGGTGGCGTGGCGGGAAGAGGTGGCAACAGCCAAACGCGCCTCGTTCAATCAGGACGTCTACTGGGGCCGGCCCGTGCCCGGGTTCGGCGACCCCCGCGCCCGGCTCCTCCTGGTGGGGCTGGCACCGGCAGCCCACGGCGGAAACCGCACCGGCCGGGTCTTCACGGGGGACCGCTCGGGCGACTGGGTGTACCGAGCGCTGTGGCGCGCCGGTTTTGCCAACCAGCCCACCAGCGAGACGGTCGACGACGGCCTGCGCCTCACCGACGCCTGGGTGACAGCGGCGGTGCGCTGCGCCCCTCCGGCCAACCGCCCGACACCGATCGAACGCGACACCTGCCTGCCCTATTTGGGTCGAGAACTGGCCCTCCTGGGCGATCTGGCCGTGGTTGTCGTCCTGGGCCGGTTCGCCCACGACGCCGTGGCCAAGCTGCTCGGATTGCGCCCGCGACCCCGCTTCGGCCATCTCGCTGAGCACCCCCTGGCCGACGGCCGGACCCTTCTGTGCTCCTACCATCCCAGTCAGCAGAACACCTTCACCGGCACCCTCACTGAACCCGCGTTCGACGCCGTGTTCGCCCGGGCCCGGGAGTTCATCGACAGGAGGTGAGCCGTCAGGCGGGGGCGGGTTCGGGTTCGGGCGGCTTGGGCTTGGGCGACGGAATGAGTTGCGGCCCGGATACCGCGGTCTCGGGCCAACGCTTGCGCTGGTTCGTCGAGAGCTTCCGCAAAAGGGCGATGGCCCCGGGATCGTCGTCGCCCGGTCGGCCCTCGATAACGCCCTCCTGGAGCATCTTGACCATGATCTCCCGACCCAGGTCGGTGCGGATGATGGTGAGGGTCCAGTCACCGAAGGCGCCGATGCCCCCGGTGGAGATATCGGCGTGCTCGGCGGCGAAGTCGGGGCACTGCTTACAGCCCTCGCGCGTCCAGGCGTGGCACTCCTTGAGGGGCACCTCGTGGAAGCTGCCGTCGCGCATCCAGATCTGGAACTTGCCCTTGATGTTCATCTTGACCATGTTCTGCTTGCGCAGGCCGTACTTGGCCTCGAATAGCTCCTCGAAGATGGCGTCGTCGAACGTCTTGGAGCACAGCAGCCCGATGTTGAGGGCGAAGCGCCGGGCCGGTTTGCCGGCCTTGCGCATCGTCATCACGGGCGGGACCGACGACTGGCAGCTCATCCCTACCAGGGCGAGCTTCTCCGAACCGCCGGCGACGGCCTCGGCGTAGGCCATGGTGTTGGCCGAATAGGTGTAGCGGCTACCGGCCGCAGCCAGGATCTCGTCACGATTTCGGGCCACGCCGGGAATCGCCTTCCAACTCGTGCCATCCCCCTCGAGGTAGGACACCAGGGCGGCGTCGATGTACCCGTGGTCGAGGGCCCACAGCAGGATGGCCGAGACCAACCCCCCGTCCTGGCCCTTGGTCTGGATCTCCGGGTCGGTGGCCCGGGCCAGGATGATGTCCTTGGAGATCCCGTCGACCTCTTCGGTATGCCGGGTCCGCCCGAACAGGTGGGTGTCGATGTCGGTTTCCCAGGCGCGGAAGCGGGGACAGGCCCGGGTGCACGAGGTGCAGCCGCGGTCACCGTGGCCGCATCCGCCCGGTCCGCCCTCCTCCTCGAGATGGAAGGGTTTGTACACACCCTCGCCGTCGTCGTAACCCAGGACATCGTGAGGACAGGCCACGACGCAGCCGGCGCAGCCGGTGCACAGGCCTGACGTGACGACCTCGGAGTAGAGGTGGGCCCAATGCAGGACCTCCCGGGACATGCACCCATGCTAAGCGCCGTCCAGCCTCTCCCCCCGCCGTTCTGGCGTGCACATCGCAGGGGTTCCGTGGGTGTTACGCACGCCAGAAGGTCAGGCGGCAGAGGCAGCGAGAGCATTCCAGACGGTCGCGACAGCCTCGCGAGGCCAAAACCACACCTGGTCGTCGGTGATCCGTACGACACGGAAGCCAGCCTCCGCGAGGTCGGCGTCGCGCCGACGATCGGCCTCACGGTCGAGCTTGGTGGTGTGGTGAATGACACTGTCGATCTCGACCACGAGCCGGCGATCCGGGTAGGCAAAGTCGACACGACCCACCCACCGTTCGCCACCGGCATCGAGCTGGCGGACGGGCTCGGGAAGGCCACGAGTTCGCAGCAACCAGAGGAATCGGGCTTCCAGCCGCTATCGGGGGCGACGTAGTCGGCACTCCTCTCGGCCAGGAGGCTTCGCGTCAATGTGCTCCCCGGACGTCCGTGCTCGGCCAATTCGGTCGTGACCCTGTGAAGGGCGACCGTGGTTGTGAGGCGGCGGGCCAGCGCGTTGTCGAGGGCCCGCTCCAGCCGGCCCGGGTGCACGACGCCGGCCAGGTCGAACACCGTGCGAGCCACCGTCGTCACCGGAATGGCATCTCTCGCCGTCAGGTGTGATACCGGTAGCGCTCGGGGTTCGTGTAGGACACTGAGATCGGTGGGCCGGCGGGTCCCTCCACGAGGTCGGCTGACGTGGATCTCATCGCCGACGAACCCGGGGAGACGCCAGATCCGCGCCGCCGACTGATGGGACACGACCGCCCGCTGCCCGGCGTCGAGAGCGGCGGCCGTGCATCGCTGCTCGAAGGTTGCGACGGATCCGACCAGTCGGAGCACCCGAGGGGTCACGGCCTCCCAATCGGTCGATCGGCACCGTTTGGCCATGGCGTCCTGCGACGCCCCGGCCGATCGAGCTTGGCGCCACGAGACCACGCTGTGCTGCCGCTCGGCAAGATCTCGCAACCGTGTGTCCAGTTCGGTTCTCCTCACGGACACCATTTCATCCGCGCCCTGTGACAGTCGGCCGCTTTACAACCTTCTGGCGTGCGAATCGCGGGGGTTTCATGGGTGGTTCGCACGCCAGAACGGCAGTGGGGGGCCGGGGTGGGGGCGGGCCCCCGGGGGTGGGGGCGGGGGCCGAGGACGGCGGTAGGGTCCGGGGGTGCCGGAGCTGGCCGAGGTAGAGGCGTACCGGCGGCTGGCCCAGGGGGTGGTGGGACGGCGGGTGGCCAAGGTGGTGGCGCCCGACGACTGGTACCTCAAGCGGGGCCTCACTCCGGTGGTCGTGCGCGCCGCCCTGAGGGGCCGTCGGCTGACAGGCGTACGCCGCATCGGCAAGCTGCTGCTGGTCGACACCGACGGTGGACCCGTTCTCGGTCTCCGTTTCGGCATGAGCGGCCGCCTGGTGGTCGACGGCAAGGTCGGGGTGGACGACCTCGTGTACTCGAGCAACCGGGAGGTCTCTGCCTGGGACCGCTTCGCCCTGCGCTTCGACGATGCAGGCGACCTGCGCATGCGCGACTCGAGACGGCTGGGGGGCGTCGAGCTCGATCCCGACGAGTCCCGTCTCGGGCCGGACGCCCTCACCGCCGGCCCGGCCGCCCTGCGCCGGGCCCTGGCCGGGAGCCACGCTCCTCTGAAGGCCCGTCTCATGGATCAGTCACACCTGGCCGGGGTCGGCAACCTGGCCGCCGACGAGATGCTGTGGCGGGCGGGCCTCGACCCCGCCCGCCCCGCCTCGTCGCTCTCGCCGGCCGAGTTCCGCCGCCTGCACCGCCACCTGCGGTCGACCCTCGCCGACCTGTTGGCCAGAGGCGGCTCCCACACCGGCGAGTTGATGGTGGAGCGCCGTCCCGGCGGCATCTGTCCCCGGGACGGCACACCCCTCCGCCGGTCGACAGTGGGCGGGCGTACGACCTGGTTCTGTCCCCGCCACCAGTCGTGAACGGGCCGGGGTGGGGCAAGCGATCGGTAGAATGGCCGGCCGAAGGCTCCTGGAACGAATCCGGGCCCAGAACAGCGAAGGGTTTCGACATCAGCGACCTGGCGCGCCGGCCTCGCCGACGCGAATGACTCTTCATGCCGGGCTGGGGCACGATCGCCAGCGCTTTTACGTCGGCGGAGAGTGGGTCGCCCCGTCGGGCCCAGGCCGGATCGGCGTGGTCGACGCCGCCACCGAGGAGGTAATGGGAACGGTGTCGGAGGGCACCGCGGCGGATGTGTCCCGAGCCGTGGCTGCGGCCCGCCAGGCCTTCCCCGGATGGGCCGCCACCCCGGTGGCCGAACGGGCCGGCTGCCTGCAGCGACTCCACCACGGCTTGCTGGCCCGCACCAGCGAGGTGGCCACCCTCGTCGCCCGAGAAGTGGGGACACCGCTTCCCATGGCCACGCTCATCCAGGCTGCTCTGCCCGCGGCGATCGTCGGTTCCTATGTCGACATCGTCAAGGCGTTCGCCTTCGAGGAGGAATGCGGATCCTCGCTCGTCGTGCGCGAACCCATCGGGGTCGTCGCGGCGATCACGCCCTGGAACTACCCGTTGTACCAACTCGTCTGCAAGGTGGCTCCGGCTCTGTCCGCCGGCTGCACGGTCGTGGCCAAGCCCTCGGAGGTCGCACCGCTGACGGCCTACCTTCTTGCCGACGTCGCTCATGAGGCGGGGCTGCCCCCGGGTGTGCTCAACGTGATCACCGGGTTCGGGTCGGTCGTCGGGGAGGCCCTCGTCGACCACCCCGAGGTCGATACGGTGTCGTTCACCGGATCGACGGCGGCGGGACGACGGGTGTCGGAGCTGGCCGCCAAATCGATCAAGCGCGTGACACTCGAGCTGGGCGGCAAGTCGCCATCGGTGGTCCTCGACGATGCCGACCTCGACGAAGCCGTGCAGGCCACGATCAGCCAGTGCTACCTGAACTCCGGGCAGACCTGTATCTCGTGGAGCCGCCTGCTGGTGCCCCGCCAGCGCCACGACGAGGCTGTCGACATTGCCCGAAGAGTGGCCGGTGAGTTCACCGTCGGCGATCCGCTGGCGGGTGAGGCCCGGCTCGGACCCCTGGCCACCAAGGCCCAGCAGGAGCGGGTGCAGACATGGATCCGCCGTGGCTGCGACGAGGGAGCAACTCTGGCCGTGGGCGGTGCCGAGGCCCCCCCGGCGCTCGACAAGGGCTTCTACGTGCAGCCCACGGTGTTCGCCGACGTCACCGCCGACATGGCCATCGCCCGGGAGGAGATCTTCGGGCCAGTGCTCTGCGTCATGGCCTACGACGACGACGACCACGCCGTGGCCATCGCCAACGACACCATCTATGGGCTCCATGGCGCGGTGTTCTCCGCCGACCGGGACCGCGGCCTGGCGATGGCCCGCCGCCTGCGGACCGGACAGGTCGACGTCTGCGGTGGCGGCTACAACCCGATGGCCCCTTTCGGCGGGTACCGGCAGTCGGGCAACGGACGTGAGCTCGGTCGCCACGGCCTCGAGGAGTACCTCGAGGTGAAGTCGCTCCAACTGTAGCGATGGACCGTGCCGACCAGCAGCGGACGGTGGAACTGGCCGGTCCCGTCGACCTCCGTCTCACCCTCGGTCCGCTGCGCCGTGGACGAACCGATCCTTCGATGCGGATCGGCCCCGATGGCGTGTGGCGCGCCAGCCGAACTCCGGCGGGACCGGCCACCACGCTGCTCACGGTCAGGGGAACGACCGTCACCGGGCGAGCCTGGGGGCCCGGGGCGGAGTGGGCGCTCGACGCCCTGCCCGCCCTGGTGGGCGCGGCCGATCCTTTCGACAGGTTCGACCCCGGCGACAACCCGGTGGTCGCCGATCTTCATCGGCGCCTGCCCGGCCTGCGTATCGGTCGGTCGGCCGCCGTGGTCGAGGCCCTCGTGCCCTCGATCCTGGAACAGAAGGTGGTGGGCCTGGAGGCCCGCCGCTCCTACGCCCGGTTGGTACGGGCGCTGGGCGAGCCCGCCCCCGGCCCTGTCCCGCTGCTGGTGCCGCCCGTCCCGGCCGTGCTCGCCGCTACGCCCGCCTGGGCCTTCCACCGCTTCGGCGTCGAGCGCAAGCGGGCCGACGCCATCCGGGTGGCCTGCTCGTACTCGCACCGGCTGGAGGAGATCAGCGGCATGGCCATGGCCGATGCCTACGGTCGTCTCACCGCCCTGCCCGGCGTGGGCCCCTGGACTGCCGCCGAAGTGGCGCTCGTCGCCCTGGGCGACTGCGACGCGGTGAGCGTCGGCGATTATCACCTGCCCGACCAGGTGGCGTGGGCCCGCGCCGGCGAGGCCCGCGCCGACGACGTCCGCATGTTCGAGCTGCTCGAGCCCTTCCGCGGTCACCGGGGGCGGGTCATCCGCCTCATCTCCAGCGGGGCACCCCGTCCGCCCCGCTTCGGGCCCCGAATGCCACTGAGATCCATTTCCGGGTTCTGAGGGGTCAGGCCGCACCTTCCTCCTCAGGTTGGCCACCTGGTGGCCGATAAGGGGCCCTGCGCGACGAACCTGGGATGACCGGGTGGTGAGGGTCCACCGCTGAGGTCGGGGCCTCCACGAATCTCGTGACTGTCTAACGGTCCGAGAAACGGGAGGCCCTGGTGGTCGACGGTACAGCGGTGTGGTTCGGCACGACTGGCTTTGAGGTGCTGGCTGTGGTCGATGACGGCGTGGAGCTGGCACTGGAGGTGGAGACGACGTCGGCTGTCGTGGGGTGTTCGGGCTGCGGCACCCGGGCGATCCCCAAGGACCGCCGCTGGGTGACGCTGCGTGACGTGCCCGCGGGACGCCGAAGCGTCAGGCTGCGCTGGCGCAAGCGCATCTGGCGCTGTCCTGAGGCCGACTGCGAGACCAACACCTGGACCGAGGCGTCCGAACTCGCCGATCCCCGTCGGGTGCTCACGACTAGGGCGGCCGAGTGGGCCACCGACCGGGTCGAGGCCATCGAAGCAACGCCAGCGTCGATCGCCCGGGGGTTCGGGGTGGCGTGGTCGACGGTGTGGTCCGCCGTCGAGCGGGCGGGAACCCAACGAGTCGACGACCCCACCAGGGTGGGGCCGGCGTCGATGGTCGGCTTCGACGAGACGGTCATGTCGCCGGCGTCACGGCGGCGTCGACGGCGCTTCGTCACCGCTGTGGTCGACGTCGGCAGCGGCCAGCTACTCGACGTGTTCGAAGGCCGAGACGCCAAGGACCTGCGGGCGTGGATGACGGCCATGCCCGCCTCCTGGCTGGCCATGATCGACGTGGTGTCCGTCGACCCGCACGAGGGCTACCGCTCTGGGGTGATCAAGCCCGACCCGGCGACCGGCCAGCCATCGCCGCTGGCCGGCGTAGCCATCGTGGTGGATCCATTTCACGTGGTCCGCGTGCGCCACGAGGCGCCATGTCTACGGGGGCGGGTGAGAGACCCGCCCCTCCGGGCTGTCGTAGCAGCCTGGTGAAGCTGAGGGCAGCCTAACCCTGGAGGCGCAGGGGAGGGCGGCAAGCAGCCCTG
>JBBSHU010000034.1:0-26925 GCA_038232455.1 Acidimicrobiales bacterium | reverse complement strand
GTCCGGACACCCCGCCCGAACCCTATGCCGGTGGACGAACTATCTGGGTCCTCGGTTCTCCACACCCGCGTCATCGGGGTCCGGGGCGGAAGCCGCCTCGGTGTACCGCCAACAGAGCGACTACGTCAGCGGCCTCCTAGGCCAGCGCCGCTCGCGCTGCCGATCTCCACGAGGTGCCCGGCGCCGATGACGATCCCGGGCCGCTCCCCCCCCGTCACAGCGAGAACCGGCCAGTAATCAGTGACACCAGTGGCCGCTGCAACCTACGTCGCAGTGTTGGCCTCCTGCAGCCCTCATATCCCGAGCCCGAGGTCGGTGTTGCGGTCGGGCACCGGGCTCTGAATCTGCCACCCCGTTGGAGGACGCCATGGGCGGCGAGGTCGGAACACAACCCGCGGGTGAAGGTGTCCTCGTCACCAAGGGCCTCGGCGATCGTGGTCGGCGTCCATCCCATACCCCCGTCGCCGATCTTGTCCATCACCCGCCGCCGCCCGAGGTGGATCGAGTCGATCGCCACCCGGCGCATGAGAGCGTCGGCGTCTGCATGGGCGCACCCCATCGCCCTGCCCCGCCGTAGAGAAGCGACAGATTGCGCGCCATCCGGGTCGGTCCTTCGGTCTCGGCGTTCCCGGTCTGGCCCCCATGGTCGCGGGGAACAGCCGAGCGTGCCCGGGCTGACCACGCAGCCAGGTGGCCAAGGCTGCGGTGGTCGGGATGATCGAAGAACGCCGGAACTGCCGGCGCTTCGGATGCGGAGCCTGGCCCGGTAGCGCGTGTCGTGCCAGCGGGCAGGGTTGTCCCGGTCTGGTTCGCCCCACAGCGACAATGACCAGCCCCCGCGAAAGAAGCCCTTGCGGACGGGCGCCCGCTTGGCCAGGCGGGAGAGGTCGACCGCCAGGTTGAACCCAACGATGGTCGCTCGGTGCTGGTAGCCATACCGCCAGAGCCGCTCGTCGAGCCACCGGGCAACCGGGCACAGCTTGGCCCGAGCGTGATCGCCAGCGGTGAACCCACGAGCCGACGCCCAGGCCCGCAGCGCTCGCGCTCCGATGGGTCGAGGTTGTAAGGGTAGGCGACACCCTGCTCGACGAGCACCCCGCGACTAGGAGCCGCCAGGTGAGCACGAGCAGGCTTTGGCCGAAGTCGTCGCGGGTCTCGGTGTCGGACACCAGCACTTCGCTCGACATGTTCCGGTTGTCGCCAGCCGGCGCTCCGAACGGTCGAGACCAGCCATCCTCAGGCTCGGCCCAACCTCGCACGGCGACGCGATCGCTCCACCCTTCGCCCCTCCACCCACGTCATCACCGCCTGTCCGCCCGTCCCCGCAATCAGCCATCCTCCCGTCGGATGTCCGGCACCGACTGTATGGAATGCGCTGAACAACGCAAGGGGGAACTTCTGTTCGGTCCTGAGCTATGCGATCACCGAGATCGACGGTCGCGGCCGGCCCGGCCTCGTCCCGACGCGCCAGTCCGAAGCGGTGTGAGGCTCATCGGGCAGCGGCGGCTGCGCCGACCGCTCCTCGATGGCATGATGACGGCGGGACACGCGGGAGGGGAGCCCCATGAGTTGGAAGCTCGTCCAGCAGATCTGCCTGGGTATTTCAGTGTTCCTGTTCTTCGGGACGGCGACGATCGGTTTCAAGTGGGTGCATTCGCCCTACCTGTTGGGCTACATCCTCGCCGCCGCCGGGTTCTTCTGCTTGAGCATGTTGGCCGCCACCATTGCCAGCTAGCCGAGGGCGGACTTCAGCCTAAACCTCGCACTGGCTCAGATAGATGAGCGCTTTGACGCCGGGAAGGAAGAAGTAGGCCCCTCCCCGGGTGGTCACGAAGTTGGGCAGCCCCGATACTTTCCGCCGCACGGGCTCGTCGGGGATGGTAAACACGCCGCCCTCGACCGGTTGCGGCCCGATAACGGGATCGACCTCGCCACACTGACCGCCGAAGTACGGGTTGTTGATCCAGGTGTGCTGGACAAATTCGAACTGGCGCTCGATGTCGGCGTTGAGGCACATGAACAGCAGACCGCGCTCGTCCTCCGCCCCCTCGCCCGGCTGGGTGGGCGGATCTCTAAACCGCAGGCCGTAGGGCCGACCGCGCCGCAGGATGCGATGGTTCAAGGTCGTGTCGAGGCCCTCCGAGGGCGCGTTCTCCGACGCATCGCGCGGATTGGCTCGCCGTATATGGGCCCCCACCGGACAGCTCCGCAACCCGGCCTGGTCGTTGTCGTGATACCCGAAGTCGGTGCTGGCCGCCACCCCTGGGTCGACGTCGGGGTACAGCACGATCGGCGCACCGCTCGGCCAGCGGCCGACCATCTGGGCTCCCATCTGGGCCGGCGTCAGCCCACTGCCCCGTCCCGCAGTGGCCTTGCTCGCCGCCTCGACGGCGCTCTGGAAGGCGTGAACGTCCTGAGCCAACTGACGGAACACGAGGAAGCTCCCGTTGCGACCGAGGTCGTGGCGGCCTCTCGCCCAGGCCGGTTTCGGGAGGTGTCGGCCCGCGCCGCTCCCGACCACGGTCGGTCCCTCGGCCGGCTTGCGGAAATTGTCCGAGTAGCCGAGCAGGATCTCTCCGGGCTCGACATCGGCGAACCGGGACGGGGTGGGCGGAGCGGGTGGGTTCACCGACGCCGTGCGAGTGGGCCAACCCTTGAGGATCGGCTGGGACAGCCCGTCGGCGAACCCGAAGTGTTCATGCCCATCTCCCAACAGGCCCTCGATGGACTGAACGATCTCCAGTCCACCGCCTGCCGACTCGAAGGTGTCGCTCCGGGCGGCAAGATCGGCCGCCAGCGCGGTCTCGGTGAGAGCGAACACCATGACGAGCACGTGGATCTCGCCGGCGTCGCCGGAGCCGCCCCAGGACCATGTCGACGGGTCGCTGTCGTCGACGTCGCCCAGGATCCGGGAACGGTGCGGCGTGACCATTCCCTCCTGCAAAGGTCGGGGAAACGTGGCCAGCGCATCGGCGGGAAGGCCGAGCCGTCGCAGGCCTTCCCAAGTCAGGGCCACGTTCAGGGCGCAGGTGTCGGCCTGGGGGCGCTCGGCGGTGAAAAGCTCGCCGACGATCCGGGCGAGCCACGCCCGACCAGCAGCCGGGTCGCCGAACCGGCAGAGGAGGTAGCGGGCGACGAGCAGGTTGCCGTAGGCCCTGGCCACGAGGCCCTGCACGTCCTCCAGCTCGAGTCGCTCCGGGGTCGGGGGCGGGGAGGTCACAGGCTTCGCAACCACGCGACCGTTTGGGCGGCGTCGAGCTTGGCGAAGAGGTTCTCGCGGATGGTGCTGTTCGTGTCGATGATGGACATCGACGCCGAGGGGTAGGCGTCGTACCAGGCGTCGGTTCGGCACTGGCTGGCCCGAGCCCATTGCCGGAAGCGGGGGCCATCCGTCGCGCCCTTGAATGCCAGGAGGGTCGTGCGGGGAAACTTCTCGGTATTGCTCCAGACGGCGGTGAGGCCCTTCGCCGCCTTGTCGATGAAGTCACCGAGATAGCTCTCCCAACTGCCGTCGTAGTTGGACACGAACACGAGGTGGCGCCCTCCGTCTATCAGCGACCAATGAGCGAAGTGAATGCTGGGGATACCGCCCAGGTTGCCGTGGGTGGCGTCGATGCGAGCGACGAGGTTGAGCACGTAGAGCACCACCGGGAGGAGGCTGGCTCGTAGGATCCCGGGTTTCACGGGGATGACGCTCGAGAGGTGGTTCTGGGCCACTCCGATTTTGTCTTCGCCTTCTTGGACCTCGTCCACGTACGCCGCCGGCGCGGCCTGCGTCTGCACCGGATCGATCCTCTCCTTGACCAGCAGGATGGGCACCGCAACCAGGAGGAGCGGCAACAGCAGCGGCAGGGCGACGAGGGCCACGACTCCGACCAGGGCCGCTCTGGCCAGGTACATCCGATGCTCCCATTTCGATTGCCGCTCTCCGGGAGGCGCCTGGGCCCACGCCAGCACTGGGTCGGCTTCCACGAAGGCCTGGATCTCGGCGCGCACAGACTCCGGGGACGCCCCGCCGAGGCGCCCTGCCTGGTCCTGGGCGTCGAGGAAGCCCTCGATGGCCTGACGAAGTCGGGCCTCTTTGCGGATGCGGTCCACACTTCGACCGGTCGCCCCTATGTGGAACGCACCGGGCCGCACCACGTGAGAGGTCAACCAGGCGCGTCGCGTCTCGGCGTCGGCGCTGCGCGGATAGCCGGTGCACCCGCCGAACAAGGTGTCGACCCCCGCGCCGGCCCGGGTGGCCAACGCCACCAACCAGGCCTCGACGGTGCCGTCGACGTTGCATTCGAAGATGAGCTTGGCCGGATGAAGCGTTGGGCCGTCGGCCAGCACCAGGCTGGAGAAGTGCAACGTGTCGAACTGCGCCAGGGGAAGTATGGCGTTGCCGCCGGGATCGTCATGGATCACCGCGATGGTGGAACGGAGCGCCTCGATGGCGCCGGCGTCGATGTCGGCGACGACGGTGAACACGCTCTGGATCACTGCCGCCCGTCCTTGTCGAAGGCGACCACGAGGCGCTCGGGAAAGGGTCCGTCGTACACGAGCCGGCCCGCGTCGCCTGGCGCCCGACGGAGGCCGGGCAGCCGCACGAGCCCGGCGACAAGCTCCGGGATCTGCACGTAGTTGATGTAGAGACCGAAGCACGTGTGCATGCCGTGGCCGAAGTGCAGATAGCGGTCGAGGGGCCGCCCGGCGGCGAGACGTCCGGGCTCGGGGAAGGCGGTCTTGTCGAACATCGCCGACAACACCGACACCAGTACGACCGACCCGGCCGGTACGTGCGTGCGGCCACGGCCGAGGGTGGTGTCGTTCTTGCAGTGACGCTCGAGGACGGGGCCGTGAGGCCGGAAGCGCAACGCCTCCCAGGCGTAGTCCCGCACGGTGTCGATGTCGCCCGCCACCGCTGCATCTCTGGCGCCGGCAAGCGCGTCGGGGTGGCGCAGGAGCTCGTGGACCACATGGGCCACCGCCTTCGACGTGGTGTCGAGCGCTCCGACGATGAGGCCGTTGACGTTCCGGCGGACGGCGTCGTCGTCGAGCCACGGCTCGTTCGCCCCCATGGCCACGAGCCGGGTGAGGACGTCGTCAGGGACGGGCTTGCCCGCCTCCACCTCGGCCCGGCGAGTTGCGATGAGCGCCTCCATGTACGGCTTCTGCTCGGCGATGGTGATGGTGGCGGCCTGGCGGGCGCGAGGCCCCTCGTCGATGAACACCACGTCGAAGAGGGCCCGCATCCAGCGCATCGTCGTGGCCTCGTCCGGGCCCGGGGTGCCGAAATACTGGGCCACGACTCGGGCGGCGACGACTCGGGCGTAGCCGCCGACCACATCGATCTGGCCGGACCCCCGGGCTCCGTCCCTGGTCTCACCTCCACTTCGCTCCGATTCGCTCGGGACTCCGTCCAGCAGCTGCGCGGCGTTGTCGGCCACGAGGGCCCGGATGCGCGGAACGTCGGTGTCGCGGGCCGCCCGGCGAAGGGCGCCGTTCTCCCGATCGAAGCCCTCCCCTCGGTCCATCCCGAGGATGAAGGCGCCGCTCCAGCGCGCCATTCGCTCCCCGTTTACCTCGGCAAGGGTGAAGTCCTCGTCCCGGCGTAGAACATCGACGACATCGGCGTGTCGGGACACGACCACCGTGTTGCGAAATTTGAGAACGGGGCTGAACTTGCGGAGGATCCAGAACACAGGCCGCAGGATTTCGGGCCCGGCAACGACGGTGGCCAGGCGGTCGCGCCAGGTGCGGTGCGGCCAACCGGCGGGGAAGTCCCGAGGAAACGCGGCGGACGCTCGTGGGTCTTCGATGTGATCTGACCCCTGTTCTCCGCCTGTCACCTCGCACACGGTATCCGGCCCGTCCTCGGCGTGCTGGGCCGGTCTGGTGACGCCGGGGCAATCGACCCGACGGTGCTGTGCCGACGATCTGGCGAGACGGCTCAGGTGGTTGCCATCGAGACCAGGGTGGGCATGCGGTGAATGCAGGCCAGACGCAGGAGGCTGAGTCGGCGCAGGCGATCGAGCAACCCGTGGTCGACCGCGCTCACGCCCGAGTACCCCAGCAGCAGGGGGTCGGT
The DNA here is from genome assembly GCA_038232455.1 of Acidimicrobiales bacterium. Taxonomy (GTDB): domain Bacteria; phylum Actinomycetota; class Acidimicrobiia; order Acidimicrobiales; family AC-14; genus DATAQC01. The sequence continues at coordinate 20,852 of JBBSHU010000034.1, read as the reverse complement.
GGCGGAAGTGAGATCCCGCCCCGAGCGCAGGCCGAGCAACTCGACGTGCGCGACCAAGTTGCCCAGATCCAGCTCCCCAGGACCCAGGGCGGCGTCGTCCAGATCGATGAGGCCGACCCGCTCGCCCACCAGCACCTGCTCCTCGTACAGGTCCCGGTGGACCACCGTCGGGCACGCCCACTCGCCACTCATGGTCGACGCCGCCGCCCGTACCACCTCACCGAGCGGGCCCGCCGCAACATCGGCCTGGGCGAACAGGACGTCGAGCTCGCGGCCGACGGTGTGGGGGCGGAGCTCCGGCGGGCTCACACCGGCCCAGGCGGCGTGCCAGCGGGCCAGGGCGGCCCCGACCCGGGTACAGGCCACCGCGTCGCCGGCGAGCACCGCATGGCGGAAGGGGTCGCCGGGAACCTCGCTCAGGACGACCACCCGCAGGTCGGCGTCGAAGGCCAGCACCTCGGGAACGACCGGCTCTCTGGGGCCCGCGCCGAGTGCCGCCACCCGCGCTGCGACCGCCGGTGTCCGGTCCGACTCGAAGCGCTTGACGATGGCCCGGCCCCGGCTGCCGATCGCCCGCCAAGTGGAGCGACGCCCGGGTTTGTGCTTCAGCTCCTCGAGCACCACCGGGGCGCCGAGCAGCCGCTCCAACAGCTCGATCACAGTGACATCGCCGACTCCGCGGCCCGCACCACGGACTCGACCTGCACCCGCCAGTGATCGCCGTAGTAGCGGAACGGGAACGGCGATCGCCGCAGGATGGACGTGGAGAGGTACCACCCGAGACCGTCCGGGGTGTCGCCATAGGCGTCGACCAGCGCCCCCAGCGCCGACATCGCTCTGTTAAAGTCACCGGGCTGGCCCCCCACCAGATGACCGGCGAAGGTGGCCGGGTCGAGCGCAGCCGGCGCCAGGCACATCTCGTCGAAGTCGATGAACGACAACCGACCTCGGTGCTCGAGGACCTGGCCGGCGTGGAAGTCGCCGTGGGAAGGGACCGGTTCGTCGATCGACGGCGCCGTGGCCTCCAGCCGGGCGAGCAGGGCGTGGAGCCGGTCTCCCAGCTCGGGGGCCACCTGCGCCACCAGCCGGGCCGACGCGGCGGCGGCGGCGGGCTGCGACGACGGCGGCAGCGACCTCAGGCCGGCCGCCTCGGACCGGTGAATCGCGTTCAGCAGCGGCCCCACGGCGGCCGCCACCTCGGACACGTGCGCACCGGGCTGGCGACCGGGGAGTGACGACTGCACGGTGAGGCGGGCCGAGCCGATCGCCCCCTTGGGCTTGGCCGTGGGCACGGCGTCGAGCGCCCACGCCGTCCGTAGGCCCGTAACGGCGTTGGTGAAATCGGCGTCCGCCGCGTAGATCTTGACCACGTTGCGCCCGACCCGCAGCACGGCTCGGCGCCGGGGTTTGTAGTGCAACAGGACCGGGTCCGCCGGCTTCGTCCCCCTGCGTACGCCTGCGGAGCGCAGCCATTCCCACAGCTCGTCGGTCGGCGCCCCCAACGACGGGAGCGACAGGTCGAGGGGTAGCCACTGGACCAGGGCACCGATGTCGGGTTCGTAACGCAACGGCTCAGCCGGGCAGCGGCTCCGGACCCGCGCCGCCAGGGCCCGGTTCTCGCGCTTGGCCGCCCGCATCGCGAGGGAGCCGTCAGCGGCGATCATGGCCACCGCGTGGTGCCAGGCGCCGGCCAGGCCCACGTCGTAGTGCACGACCAAGTTGGTGCCGGGCTTGTAGCGCAGGCAGTGGACCCGCAGGTCGATGTCGTCATGACCGTCGATCAGGCCCCGCTGGAGCACCTCCACCATGGCCGCCGGTTGGAGGAGCACTCCCAGACTGGGCAGGACGGCATCGACCGGCGGCCCCACGCCGGTCGGGGTGGCGTGGACCAGGCCCTGAAGCCCGGCCAGGCGGCGGAAGGTACCTTCGGCCGACAGCAGCTCCTGAGGCGTGCCCTCCTGCACCACCCGGCCGGCGTCCAGCACGACCACCCGGTCGGCCCCCGCGGCCAGGGCGAGGGAGTGGGTGATCACGATCGTGGTCCGCCCCCGCATCAGTGTCTCGAGTCCCCGTACGACCTCGGCCTCGCTCTCGGCGTCGAGGCCGGTGGTGGGCTCGTCGAGGACCAGGACGGGGGGGTTGCGCAACAGCGTGCGGGCGATGGCGATGCGCTGGCGCTGTCCGCCCGACAGGGCCACCCCGCGGAGGCCGAGCTCGGTGTCGTAGCCCTGGGGCAGGGCGGTGATGAAGGCGTGGGCCCCGGCCGCCTTGGCTGCGGCCTCGATGGACGTGCGGGCTGCTTCGGTGCCGTAGGAGATGTTGTCGGCGACCGTGCCGCTGAACAGAACGGTGTCCTGCAGCACCAGACCCACCTGGTCGCGCAACCACGACAGCGAGCACTGGCGCATGTCTCGCCCGTCGATCGTCACCGCACCGGAGACCGGATCGTAGAACCGGGCGACGAGCGCAGCCAGGGTCGATTTGCCGGCTCCGGACGGACCCACCACCGCGACCTTCTGCCCGGCGGGGATCTTGAACGACAGTCCGGCCAGGACCGGACGGTCGGCCTCGTGGGAGAAGGTGACGTCCCGCAGCTCCAGGTCGCCGGCTGCCCGCCCGTCGTCGTGGGAGTCAGGCCGGTCGGCAAGCACCTGGTCGGCGGCCAGCACCTCACAGATCCGGTCGGCCCGGGCCATGGAGCGCGACATGCGGCTGGCCTGGCGGGCGATGTCGCGCAGCGGTCGGTAGAGCCGCCGCACGTAGGAGTTCATCACCACCAGATCGCCGGGCGACATTTTTCCCTTGGCGACCTGGAACACACCAACCACCAGGACCATGACCGTTCCGATGGCCCCGAGAACGTCGACCACACCGGTGAACCGCCCCTCGATCCGTGCCGCGGTGATCCCCGCTTCGCGCCGCTCGATGCTCTTGGCCCGCATGCGCTTCTTTTCGAAGCTCTCGGCGCCCAGTGCCTTCACCTCCCGCATGGCCGCCAGGGTCTCGGTGCTCATCGAGGCGATCTCTCCCTCCTTGGCCCGCTGGTGGCGGGCCGCCGAGCGCAGGCTGCGCCGGAACCGCACGGTCACCAGGGCCAGCACCGGGGTGACGGCGAAGGCCACCACGGCCAACAGAGGGTCGATCAGCAGACTCACGACGAACATGCCGACGAGCAACAGCACGGACGTGACCACGGTGCCCAGCGACTCGGAGAAGATCTCACCCACGGCGTTGACGTCGCCGGTGACGCGCGTCACGAGGTCTCCGGTGGGTCGGCGCTCGTGGTAGCCGATGGACAGGCGCTGCAGCTGGGAGTAGACCGCCATTCGCAGGTCGTGGACGATGCGCTCGCCGGCCTTCTCCAGGCGCACGTCGATCTGGTAGGACGCCACCGCGTCGACCAGCGCCGTCACCAGCACTATGGCGCCGGCGACGACGAGGAGGAGGACGTCGTCATGGGTCAGCTGGAACGGACCGTCGCCGTGAACCTCGAACAGCCGGTCGATGAGCAGGCTCAATGGGAACGGGCGGGCCAGTTCGGCCCCGGCGACGGCCACACTGCCGCCCATCGCCACGGCCAGCGCGCCCCACTGGCGCCGGAGGAAGGGCGCCAGCAGCCGGCTCGATCTGCTCACGGCCGCGCTGGCTGGCGCTGCATCTCCCTCACCAGCCCGAGCACCTCGTCCGCCCGCCGCTCCCACGTGTGGTTCGCGACCACCTCCGCCTGCCCCGCCCGGCCCAGCCGCAACCGCATCTCCGGGTCGGCGACCAGGGCGGCGACCGCGTCGGCCAGTGCCTGAGCGTCGCCGGGATCGATCAGGACCGCCGACTGGGGTCCGACGATGTCGGACACCCCGGGCAAGTCGGCGGCGACCACCGCCAGGCCCGCAGCCAGGTAGTCGAACAGCTTGAGCGGTGAGAAGTAGGTGGGGCTGTCGGGGGCGTAGGGAGCCAGGCCGATGTCGGCTTCGCCCAGCAGGGCGGACACCCGCTCGCGGGCGACGAAACCGGTCACCTCGGCGCCCACTGCCTCCAGTTGCCGGCGTCCCGGACCGTCACCCACAACCGCCAGCGTCGGCGCCGCCGGGCCGAGGATCTCCCAGGCGGCGGCGATGGTCCCGATCCCGTGCCAGGGGCGCAGAGCCCCGCAGAAGACGGCGACAGGTGGAACGTGGGCCGCCGGAGCCCGGCTGCACCGTTGCACCGACACCGCGTTGGGCAGGACCGCGACGCGCCGGGCTCCTCGCGTCGACGCGTAGGCAGCCAGCGGACGACTGACGGCCAGGACCACGTCGGCACCGGCGAGCGTGGCCTGCTCCAGCCGGTCGGCGGTTTCGCCCTCCTCGAGATGACGGTAGGCGGCGGCCTCCTCCAGCAGGGGGGCGTTGACCTCCACCAAATGGGGAATTCCCCGCCGGTGGGCGGCGGCTGAGCCGACGGAGGTGTGCAGGGCCAGCCGCTCGTACACCGCGTCGGCACGAAAGGCGTCGAGGCGCTGTTCGAACCAGTACTGCCGGAAGGCTTCGGCCGCCAGACGCTCCGACACCGTTGATCTCCTCGCCGGCCCGGGGAGAACCTCCACGGTCACTCCCGTGGGGGGATCCGGCGCGTCGGGCTCTACCGCCGACACCACGAGAAGGACCTCTGAGCCCGCCGCGGCCAGAGCCGCGGTCATCTCGGCCAGGTGCACCGACGCTCCCTTGGGTCCGCCGTAGGCGATTCCCGGGTCGGTCGACAGGCAGGCCAGGCGCACCTCAGCCGGCCTGTGCCTCGGGAAACAGTGAGCGCAGCCGGCCCACGCTGACCTCGAGCGAGAAGCGGGTCTCGACCCGGCGGCGCGCCTCGGCGGCCAGCCGGGCGGCCAGCGCCGGGTCTGCCAACAGTTTCCCGATGGCACGGGCCAGCGCCTTGGGGTCGTGCTCGGGCACCACCAGACCGGTGCTGTCATGGACCACGGCGTCGACCAGGCCGTTCACGCCGGTCGTGACCACCGGCACTCCGAGAGCCATGGCCTCGAGGACCGAGGTGGGAAGGCCATCGCGATCTCCGGTCGCAGCCACGACGCAGGGCAGGGCGAACACCGATGCGACGCCATAGGCCTCGAGCACCCGTTCCTGGGGCTGGCTGCCGCGGAACACGGCGTCGACACCCCCGGCCCGGGCTGCCGTCTCCAGGCCCGACCGCAGTGGTCCGTCGCCGATCACCTCGAGTCGTACCGCCAGCCCTTCGATCGTCAGCAGCCGGCATGCTTCGATCAGGTCCTCGATGCCCTTCTTCGGCACCAACCGGGCGACGGTGAGCACCGTTGGGCGTTCGGACCATGCGTGGCGCGTGGGGCCGAGCCGGCGCAGGTCGACCGAGTTGGGTACGAGGTGCAGGGGGGCGTCGTCGCCCAGCACGCCCCGGAGGTACGTGAGATTGGCCTCGCTGACCGTGGCCACGAACAAGGCGGGAGCCAGCTTGTCCACCAGATGGTCGAGGCGGACCTCGGAGTGCCAGATGTCCTTGGCGTGGGCGGTCACGCTGTAGCCCGGTCCTCCCATCTTCCAGGTCAGATTGGCCAGGCGGGCTGCGGCCGTGGCGAAGTGGGCATGGGCGTGGTCGACTCCCCTCGTGTCCATCTCCTGGCGCAACACGCTGGCCTGGGCCAGTCGGCGCCATCCGGCCAGGCGTGGAGGCCACAGGCTGGCTGCTGCGGCACCCAGCCAGCCCCGCGGGTCGCCGCGGATGGCGCTGACGACGGCGCCGGCCACCCGCCCCACCTGGCGCAGTGGTCGGTAGGGCAGGTACACGACGGGGCAGGTGAGCTCGTCGAGGAACCCGTGCGTGAACGGCTCGTCCGGACGGCTGATGGCGAAGACCGTCACCTGTTCACCCTGGCGTTGCAATTCGATGAGCTCAGCGGCGACGAAGGTCTCCGACAACCGGGGAAAGCGCTTGAGCACGTAGCCGAGGTGCCGTTGTCCCGTCTTGGACGTGCTCACGCTGATCGAGTGCCTGTCCGAGTCGTCCGGCGGCCCCTGGCCAGGGCCACCAGCTCGCCGGCGGCGAGGTTCCCCCCGCCGAACCCCAGGACTGCGTCGGCCCGGGCTTGCAGCACAGCCCTGGGCGTGGCCAGGACTGCGGCCACCTCGCGGGCCAGAGCGTCCGGATCCAGCTGGTGGGGGTCGATCGTTCGCAACAGCCCCAGCCGGGCGAAAGCCTGCGCCCGGATGCGTTGCTCGGCCCGGGGAACGACGCGTGGGACACACACCGTGGGTGTGGCGGTGGACGTCGCTTCGGTGAGGCTGTTGTAGCCGCCCATGCAGACGAGCGCGTGCACCGAACGGAACCACCGGCTCAGGTCGGGGACGTAGCTGTGGAAGTCCACCCCGGCCTGCTCAGCGAGAGCTCGCAATCCCTCGCGCTCGTGGTTCGTCCCGCCGGGTCCGGCCACGACGATGCCGTGCCAGGATGCCGTCGCCGCGGTGGCGATGAAGGTGCTCAGCAGCGAGAACCCGTCTTCGCCGCCGCCTGCGGTCGCCAGCACGAGTTGGCGGTCACCGTCGGCGGCCAACCCCGTGGGGTCCCCCGCCCGCCCGGGCCGGGAAGCCGATGCGCTGGTCACATAGCCGCAGAACGTGGTGCGGTTGCCGACGGACTCTGGAAGGTCGTACTCGTGCAACAGATCGAACACACTGCGCCGTCCGTACACGAGCACCCGGTCGTAGTATTCGTCGATGACGCGGGCGGTGTCGTGAGCACGCCACTCCTGGCGAACGACCTCGGCCTCGTCGAGGATGTCGCGAAGACCCAAGACGGCGGCGCCGCCGGCCCGTTGCAAGGCGCCGAGCGCGCCCCGTAGCTCTCCCGCCACACCCAGGGGATGCTTGTCCACCAGCAGCACGTCAGGGTCGAACGACGCAACCGTCATAGCCAGCAGTGCCGAGCGCAGGCCGACTATCTGGTCGGCAGTGATGGGCAGTGACCGAGACTCGTAGTGGCCGTTGACGACCTTCCGCAGCGCGGGCAGCTTGAGCGTGTCGACGCCGTCGGGGAGCCGCAGTCCGAATCCGAGGTCGACACCGGTGGCCAGCAGGACTGCTGCATCAGGCGCGAGCTCGGTGATGGCAGCGGCCACGGCCAGGTTCCGGCGCACGTGGCCCAAGCCCATGCCGTCGTGGGAGTACAACAAGAAGCGCATCAGGACTCGTCGGGTGTGGTCAAGGTCGGAGATCTTTCGAGCGAGGTTCGCCCGGCCAACATGCATCCGAACGCATGGTCACGTCCTGATGGTCTCGCTTGTTCGACCACCCAGCAGCACGGCACTGTGAACACCAGGGTAACTACCCGGTGTGCAGAGGGAGAAACCCGGCACGGAGCCTCGGCGACGATGCTCTGCTGGCATGGGTCCTCAACCGAACCGATACGCCGCCTTCAGCCAGGCTTGTCGAGGCTCGCTCCGCGCTTGGAGCCGGCGGGCCAAGTCCCGATCAGCTTCTCAATCACGCCTTTCCTTGTTCAACCTGCAAATGCTCGCCGTGACTGCCTTTCACCTGGATGACGCGGACATGGCCGCCAGACGGCCGAGGCCGTGCGCCCCATGGTCGATACTGGTCGCACCACTACGCCGCCTCAATCAGCCCGGCCAGCTTCGGACTGGCCCTCTGCACAGCGGTCACCGGTGATCTCGATCAGGCCGTCGCACTGTGCGAAGAGACGGAGGGGACTCTGACCGGTTTCGACTGCCGCGGGCTGCTCCGAATTTTCCGCACGTATTGCGGCGAGGTGCTGCGGCGGCGAGGGAACCGACCGGGACCGAACCCTTGCCGGAGAACTTGTCGAGCGGGTACGCGACGCCGCCGACCAGGGCTCGCGCCGCCGGCGGCCGGGTCAGGTCAAACACGCCTTCCCAGCTCGGCGCGTCTCGTCAGCCGCTGGCCACCTCGGCCTCGGGGTCGGCCCACCGCCCGAGAGAACCGGGCCGTACCCGCTCGGGAACGTCGGCGGGCCGAATAGTGGTCGACCGATCCAGGATGGCGGCAAGGGCGCCCGCCAGCGGAGCACCCAGGGCCGTCGGTAGACGGACACCGTCGTGGAGGTCGCCGTCGACCTTGCGCTCCATCAGGAACACCGGGGTGGCCATGGCCTCGACCGAGTCGGGTGTGGCCCGGGCCACGGCCGGGGCGATGAGCTCGGCCAGCGTCGACGTCAACCCGGCCCGGACCCGGGGTGATCGGGGCGCGCAGTTGACCACCGGCACGATGCGGCCGACGGGCACTCCGAAGGCCAGGAGGTCGGCCAGCACCCGCACGAGAGCGTGTACCCCTTTCATCGACGGCAGACCGACGGCGAAGACCACGCTTGCCCGGGCCGCCGCCGTGCGCGCCATGACGTGGCGTTCCTCCACGTCGATCGAACCACCGTCGTCCTCGCCCTCCAGGTCGGCGTCGGTGTCGCAGACCACCACGCGATAGGCCCGCTGCAGCGAGTCGAAGGTGGCTTCGAAGGCCCGGAGCCGCAGCGTGGCCCAGAACCGGGCCTGACGCAGACCCAGCAGCAGGTGGTAGTTGCGCTCGACCACCGCGAAGGACTGCGCTCGGACCTCTTCGGGCGACGGCTGGCCGGAGCGGTGGGCCTCGACCAGTTCCTGAATGCTGGGCAGTACGTCGCGGGCATCGTGGAGCATGGCCTGCTCGGCGTGCAGGCGAAGGTCGGCCAGGCACACCAGCCCGGCATGACGCACGTCGTCACCGAGCGTCTGGGCCAAAGCGATTGACGCCGTGGACACGCCGGTGCCTCCCGGACCGGCGAGCACGGCGACGGGACAGCGCCAGGTGGCCGGGCCGGCCGGGGTAACCGGCCCCAGGCCGGCGCCACGGGCCTCGCCCCGGGCGATGGGACGGGCGTGGGCGGCGAGGGCTGCCAGCAGTTGGTCGCGGTCGAACGACGGGGCGAGCACGGCGGCCGCGCCGAGGCCCACCCAATCGCGGGGAATCCGCCCGTCGTCGACCACGAGCGTGGCGCAACCGGCGGCCCGGGCCGCTCCGAGCAGGTCGCGGTCGAGCGCCGGCAGGCCGGCGTCGGCAACGAGGGCCGAGAAGGGTCGGCCTGCGCTCAGCCGGGCCCGGACCTCCTCGGCCGAGAGGCACTTCACGAACTCGGCGGGCAGAGCGCCCGAGGTGGCCCAGAGCCCGAGATCGCGGAACCACGAGGACCGGGGCCGGGCCAGGCCGAGCACCACGAACCGCGCCGCCATCAGGGTGCCTTGGTCCGGTAGGTGGGGGGCGGCCCCGGCGCCGGGGGGGCACCGGTGGCGACCACCACGGTGAGCTTGCCGAGAGCCACGGCGTGGGCCAGGGCCACCTCGTCGGTCGGCTCCGCGATGGCAACGGTGACCACCGGCGACCCCGAATCGCCCAATGCCGACTTCGACCGATCGACGTCGACGACCTGGGCCTGGCGAAGCACGATCGCCGTCCACGCGTCGGCGCCGGTTCCGTAGGTGGCGAGAACGTCGATGCGCTCGCCCTGTTTCAGGGATCCCAGATGCGTGCGTTCGATCGGAAACGACACCGTGCGGGCTGCGTCGGCGGAACGGGTGACCACCAGGGCGCTGGGCTGCACCAACTCGCCCGCGGCGAGCGGCGACAACACCGTGGTGCCCTTCAGGTCGGACAGCTTGTCGAACGCCCGGGCCCGCAGGCCGGGGGGCAGGTCCATCGGCTGGAGGGCGAGGTCGGATTCCTGGAGACGGCTACCGGCGGCGGCGGCCCGACGGACGACGGCGTAGGAGTGATTTGGCCCGGCGTGGAGGCTGGAGTAGGCCGCGAACAGACCGACAGCCGCAGCGGCCACCAGCAGACCGCCGGCCACGGCCCGGGCGCCCGGCAGGCCCTGGCGCCGGCGCAGCCGCCGGGGATGCGGCCCGGGCGACGGGCCACCGGCGGCGTTGGACGACCCAGCCCCGTTGGACGACTCAGTGGCGACCAGTGCTCCGAGGTCGGCCATGCAGTACCTCCGCCCTTCGGGGCGCGCCCACTCCCATAGAGCCGCCCGGTCCGTGACACCCCATTTTGGGTATCTGCCGCCGAGACTATGAAACAACGTGAAAGGGGTCAAGGGGCGAATTTTTGTTCGACGCACCACCACGTCGATCGATGTCGGGCGGAACAGGGCGGCGAGGCCCGCCCCAACGCTAGGGTCTGCGCGCACCAGCGCAGGACCCCCCGCCGCAACAGGAGGACCACATGGCTCTCGGACCGTTGGAGATCGTCGTCATCGGGTTCCCGACCGTCGATCCCGGCCAGGCGGCGAGGAGCCCAGCGTGGGCGCGGTCCTGACCAGGGTGTACCGCAAGGGGGTCCTCGAGGACGAGGGTTTCTCCGTCGCCGACGTGTCCGAACACCTCGACGAGCCCGACACCGTGGTGTGGGTCGACTTCTGGGAGCCGTCGAAGGAGCAACTCCACGAGATGGCCGGAGAGCTGGGCCTGCACGAGCTCGCCGTCGAGGACGCTCTCGAACCCCACCAGCGCCCCAAGCTCGACCGCTACGCCACCCACCTGTTCCTGTCGTGCCACGCCGTGCACCTCGACGCCGAGGCCAGCCGTCTCGACACCACCGAGGTCGACGCCTTCATCGCCACGCGCTGCCTGGTCACGGTCCGCAAGGGTGACGGCTTTCCCACCGGTCCCCTCCTCGAGCGGTGGGACCGTTCGGCGGACCTGGCCACCCACGGCGTGGGCTTTCTCCTCTACGGCCTGCTCGACGTGATGGTCGACAGCTACTTCGACGTCGTGTCCGAGTTCGACGACTACTACGAGGAGGTGAGCGAGGGCATCTTCGCCGAGCGACCTCTTAACCCCGAACAGGAGCGGCACTGGTTCGAGATGCACCGCGCCCTGGTCCGGTTCCATCGCCTGGTCATCCCCATGCGCGAAACGGTGAGCAGCCTCATGCGCCGCGAGCACGATGCCGTGGCCGAGGCCCTCTACCCCTACTACCAGGACGTGTACGACCACATCCTCCGGGTCACCGAGTCGTCCGAATCACTGCGGGAGCTGATCGGCACCATCGCATCGACCAACCTCAGCCTGCGCGACTACCGCCAGAACCTGATCGTGAAGAAGGTGAGCGGGTGGGCCGCCATCGTCGCCGTCCCCGCCCTCATCACCGGGTACTACGGCATGAACGTCCCCTACCCTGGCTTCGGCAAGCACTGGGGCTTCTGGGTGTCGGTGGCCATGATGATCGCTGCGAGTGGCGGCCTCTACCTGCTCTTCCGCCGCCGCGACTGGCTCTGATGGCTCTGGACCCTAACCCTCGACCACTGAGCCGAGGGCCACCGGGCCGGCAGCGTCCGGGCCGGCGGCGTCCGGGCCGGCGGCGTCCGGCGTCGGCGGCACCACCGGCGGCTGCGACTGACCCACCACCGTGCAGTCGCGGCCCTCCCGCTTGGCTGCGTACACGGCGTCGTCGGCGGCTCGGAACAGGTCCGCCAGCCCCGGGCTGTGGCGGGGGTAGCTGGCCAGCCCCAGACTGATGGTGATCGGTATGGGATCGGCGGCGAACTCGACCCGCACGGCCAGGCGGATGCGTTCGGCTAAGTGGTGGGCGACCACGGAATCGGTGGCCACCAGTACGAAGGCGAACTCGTCCCCGCCCAGGCGCATGGGCGGCTCGGACAACCGGCTGTTCTCGGTCAATACAGCGGCCAGACGACGCAGCACCTCGTCGCCCGTGCGATGCCCGAACCGGTCGTTGACGGCCTTGAAGCCGTCGATGTCGCCGAGCACGAGGGTCAGCGACTCGTTGGCCCGCCGGGCCCGTTCGAACTCCCGTTCCATCAGTTCGTCGAAGGTGTGGCGGTTCCCCATGCCGGTGAGGCGATCGGTGGCGGCGGTGTCGGCCAGACGCTCCACCAGGGCGTCGAAACGGTGGCGTACGACGGCGACGAGGGTGCAGACCACCACCAGGGTGGCCACGGTAAGCGCCCACTGGAGGCCGGCCAGGCCGTCGCCGGCATCGGCGGCGAGGACCAGTGCATAGATGACGGCCACGAGAGCGACCTGGCCGGCGGCCCGGCGCCAGGGAAGGAACCAGGAGGCGTAGACGACGAACCACAGCCAGAAGAGGGCGAACGCGGTCGACTGGGCCCCACAGGCCCACACCACGCCCCCGACGACGAGTTGGCAGAGCCACGCGCCCGCCTCCGCCGTCCAGGGTGGGAGCCGGCGGCGCCAATCGGCCACCACGACCAGAGCCAGGAAGCCGGCCCCCTCGCACCCCATGAGCACGGCCTGGCGAGAAACAGGAGGGGGCACGGTCAGAAGGGCCACCAGGAACACCGCCTCCCCCGCCGCCCACAGGATGAGCAGCGCCTCGAGCATCGAGGTCGCCTCCTCCCGTCGGTGCTCGACCAGGTCAGGCGCGATGGCGGCGGCCGGAGCGGGCGACGAACGGCGGCGGCGGATCCGCTGCGCCTGCATCAGGCCCCGATCTCAGCCGGCAACGACATTGGGCACTGTCCCCTCGGGCACATGGCTTGGCCCCTGTCGGATGTCCATCGGCATCGACAGCACCCAACTTGAGCCCGGACTGAACTTTGCGGGGGTTGACCCCGGGGGGGTCCTTGTGCGGCGGATCACGAGCGCCTACGGTGTCGACTTGCGGCTCGTCAGGAGCCGCCCGCGCTGAGTGCCGTGCCCTGAACTCCGGGTCGGCCCGCCACTCTCTCCAGGAGGACTCACTCTCGACAACCTCATGCCCTACGGGTCGCCGTCTCCACCCTCGTACGGACCACAAAGGTCCAGAGTCACCCCGAGCTCGCGAGTTTGCATGGCCAAGACGAGTGCCCGCACCCCAGGCCACCCCGGATGCCCTGTACGCAGGCTCCTGAAGGAGGCGCAAGATGCGCACACACCGAACCATGGCGCTCGCCGCCAGTCTTTCCCTCGCCGCCGGTACGGCGGTCACTTACCTGCCGACATCCGTTTCTGCCCACGCCGACGTCAGCCCGTCCCTCGCCGGAGACACCGGCGACGGCCCCTCGGCCGAAGCCATCCTGGCCGCCCTCCGGAACTGTGAGTCCGGCGGCAACTACACCGCCGACAACCACGACGGCTTTTTCGGCGCCTACCAGTTCATGGAAGAGACCTGGCACGCCCTGGGGTACCCGGGCTACCCGAACCAGGCCCCGCCTCGCACCCAGGACGAGGCCGTGGTACGCCTCCAGGCGATCTCCGGCTGGGGCCAATGGCCGGCGTGCTCGGTCGCGCTCGGTCTATCGTCGCTGACGATGCCGCCCCTGGGCCCGCCCCCGATGGCCACCAGGATCGCCGTCGTGCCGCTCACTTCGGTGGCCGTGTCCGAAACCGACCCTCCGCCCCCGCCGCCGCCTCCCGAGGAACACCCCCGTCCTCGCCGCTTCCGTGACCTGGTGGCCGAATTCGGATGAGCTAGCCGCATGCCTCGCCTCGTCGACACCACGCCCGCCTTCGATACCTACGCCCGAAAAGTGGCCCTGGAGACCCCGCTTCGGCGGGAGGCCCAGTGGCACGAGCTCTACGAGTCCCAGTACCCCGAGGTGTTCGAGGTCTTCAACGCCGAGTACGGCTCGGCCGAGGGCCGTACCGCCCTGTCCAGGGAGCTGTCCAACGTGCGGGAGCGAGTGGTCGACGCCGCGCCGGTGATGCGGGCCCACATCGAGGCAATCGACCCGGCCCTGGCTGCGGCCCTCGATGTCGCCCTCGAACCGTCACCCCTCCACGTCCTGCTGGTGGGCAGCTTCATGACCAACGCGGCAGTTAGCCGGGTGGGCGACGACGTGGCCGTGTTCCACTGCCTCGAGTGGTTCCAGTCCCCCGAGGGCGCCCGGGTCCTGGCCGCCCACGAGAGCACCCACGCATGGTGCGAACTGGCCACCGGGGAGGTGTTCCCCGACGACGACGCCGCCGCCCTGGCCTTCGCCGAAGGGGTGGCCATCGCCGCCTCGCGCGAGGTGGTGCCCGGCCGGCCTGACCAGGACTACTTCTGGTACGGCCACCCCGATGTCGACGACTGGCTCCCGTGGTGTCGTGAGCATCGAGACGAGCTGGTCGACGCCTTCGCGACCGGCCTCGACGCCCCCGAGACCGTCGATGCCTTCTTCGGCGGTGGTTTCGTGGAGACGAAGTGGCGGGTGGGCTACTTCGTGGCCGACGAGGTCGTGCGCCACCTGGGCCGGCCGCTGCCCGAACTGGCCCACATGACGGTGTCCGAAGGCCAGTCCGCTGTTCGAGCCGCCCTCGGGGTGTAGGAGGTCAGTCGGCACTCACCGCGGCGGCGGGCTCGGCCACTTGCGGCCGGCCGGTCGCCCATGCCACCTCGGGGGCGTCGGTCCACAGGCGCTCCAGGTCGTAGTACGTGCGGGTCTCGTCCAGGAAGACGTGGACCACGAAGTCGCCGTAGTCGACGAGGATCCACTCCCCTTCCCGCCTGCCCTCGGTGCGCAACGGCGAGGGGCCACCGCACGCCTTCACCTGCTCCTCGATCTCCTCGGCGATGGTCTGCACCTGGCGGTGGTTACGGCCGCTGGTGATGACGAATGCATCGGTGATGGCCAGCACGGCGCCGACCTCGAGGATGACCGTGTCGTCGCCGCCTTTGGCGTCGGCCGCGCGCGCCGACACCCGGGCCCACTCACGTACCTGTTCGAGGCCGCGCTCGTGCTCATTCTCGGTCTTGGTGGTCGTGGAGATCCCTCCGATCGGAGATGGTGCGGCCCCGTCTGCCGGGGACGACTGAGTGGCGGGAGCGCAGGTCATGCGCGCCCTAGGACGGCACAGCCCACCTCATGGCTGCCGGGACACTGGGCAGACGCCGTGCTCATCTGCCTCCAGCGTACAGATTCAGACGTCGGATGACGTCGATCGTGGGTGCCGGCACCAGAAAGTCGAGCGGGCGGCCGGCTGCGACCCGGTCCCGCAGGTCGGAGGCCGACACGTCGAGGCCGGGGATCTCGACGCGCTCGGTGGTCCAGCCCGGGCCCGGGTCGGTGTGACGGGCACCGGGGCGGCTCACCACCACCAGGGTAGCCAGGCCGGCGACGTTGGCGACCCGGCGCCAGGTGGGAAGGTCGGCCACCACGTCGGCCCCCACCACCAGGAAGAGGTCGCTGCCGGGCTCGGCCTCGGCCAATGCCTCCAACGTCTCGGCGGTGTAGGACTCGCCCCCCCGTTCGATCTCGATGGCGCTGGCCTCCAGCCCGTCGGTTGCGGCCACGGCCGCCTCAACCATCGTCAGACGGTGCTCGGCCGGGGACACCCCGCGGTCGTGCTTCTGCCACGGCTGGTTGGCCACCACGAGGAGCACCCGGTCGAGGTCGAGAGCGTGGCGGGCTCCGCTGGCGGCGACCAGGTGGCCCACGTGGACCGGGTCGAAGGTGCCCCCGAACACCCCGATACGTGGCCGTCTCCCCGGCTCACGGTCGCCGGATGCAGTCACGGAGGGCACTGGTGGTCAGTCTAGGGACGCCGATCGAGACCGGAACCCGAGGAGCGCACCACTCGCCGATACGCTCGTGGCATGGGTGTCCTCGATCGGCCCGAGTTCGATCGATGGCGGTCCCAGGCCGATCGAACGCACGACACCGCACGTCTGGTGGCGGACGGCGCCTCCCACGGCTGGGCGTGCTTCCTGTGCGAGCAGGCCGCCCAACTTGCCGTCAAGGGACTCCTCCATGCCATCGGGGAAGAAGCGTGGGGGCACGACCTGCCCCAGCTCGTGGTGCGGGCAGCCGGCGCGCTCGGAGCCGACTGGTCGACCGTCACCGACGCAGCCGAGGAGCTCTCCCGCCACTACATCCCCGCCCGTTACCCCGATGCCCACCCCTCGGGGACTCCGTACGACCACTACAACCCAACCAGCAGCCGCCTGGCGTTCGGCTACGCCGATGCTGTCATCGACGCCGTCGACGCCGCGTGGGGACAACTGCGCGAGGCAGACGGTGATGCCGGGTGACCGACGTCGTGATCGCCCGGCGTCGGAGTGAACGAGCGGCTCTGGTCGATGTGGCTCGCCAGTGGGCCGACAAGGCGGGGCCGACACTGCGGGCTCGCGCCATCGTCGTCGTCGGGTCCGTGGCCCGGGGCGACTTCAACAAGTGGAGCGACATCGACGTGCTCGTCGTCGTCGACGAGTTGCCCGACGACCTCCAGGACCGCCACGCCCTCCTGGGCCGGACCCGAAAGCCGCCAGGCCTGGAGGCCATGGCATGGACGGCGGCCGAGCTGACCGACCGACGAGCCCAACGAACCGATCCCATCGCCCGGGAGGCCTACGAGCTGGGCGTGGTGGTCCACGGTCGACTGCCCGACTGACTGAACCGTTGGTCGAGCCTGCGAATGCCATCTACCCTGGAGCGGGGGAACCGCCGCCCGATCGGCGGTGGCCCGACCGTCACCCGTGTCCGACGGACCTCCCCCGATGCCACTCCCGATCCCTGAGATGACCCAGAGCCCGACATGAGTTTGACCCCGAAGACAACGACGAGCCCGGGAAGCTCGACCTGGACGCCCGCTAGCTGGCGCGGTCACCCCGTCGAGCAGCAGCCGGACTGGCCGGATCCTGTCGCCCTCGCTGAGGTGTTGACCCGTATCGGCTCACTTCCACCGCTGGTGTTCGCCGGTGAGGTCCGCAACGTCACCGCCAGCCTGGCCCAGGTAGCCGACGGGAAGGCTTTCCTGCTCCAGGCCGGCGACTGCGCCGAGTCCTTCGAGTTCTCCGGCGACGGCATCCGCGACAAGCTCAAGGTGATCCTCCAGATGGCCGTGGTCCTCACCTACGGCGCCGGCGTGCCGGTGGTGAAGATGGGGCGCATTGCCGGGCAGTTCGCCAAACCCCGCTCATCGCCCACCGAGACGGTGGGAGGAACGGAGATCCCCGCCTTCCGGGGCCACATGGTCAACGGCGAAGAGCCCACGGCTGCGGCCCGGGTGGCTGACCCGGGGCGCCTCCTTCAAGCCTACCACCAGTCGGCGTCCACCATGAACCTGCTGCGCGCCTTCACCAAGGGCGGCTTCGCCGACCTCACCAAGGTCCACATCTGGAACCAGGAGTTCGTGGCCGCCAGCACCCAGGGGCGCCGCTACGAGGGCATCGCCAGGGAGATCGACCGGGCCCTGAACTTCATGGCCGCCTGCGGTATCGACCTGAGCACCGAGTCCACCTTTCACGAGGTCGACTTCTGGACATGCCACGAAGCCCTGCTGCTCGGCTACGAGGAAGCCCTCACCCGCCAGGACTCGCTCACCGGCGAGTGGTACGACTGCTCCGCCCACCTCCTGTGGGTGGGCGACCGGACCCGCCACCTCGACGGTGCCCACGTGTCGTTCCTGCGGGGCGTCGAGAACCCCGTCGGGGTCAAGCTCGGGCCTTCGGCGTCGCCCGACGAGGTGGTCGAGCTGTGCGCCGCCCTGAACCCAAACCGGGTCTCGGGCCGGCTCACCCTGATCTCCCGCATGGGGGCCACCAGGATCGACGAGCTCCTGCCGCCGATAGTGAAGGCCGTCCAGGATGCCGGCCACCCGGTGGTGTGGGTGTGCGACCCCATGCACGGCAACACCTTCGTCTCGCCGTCGGGCCGCAAGACGCGTCGCTTCGACGACATCCTCACCGAGATCCGGCTCTTCTTCGCCGTGCACCGGGCCGTCGGCTCGTGGCCCGGTGGGGTGCACGTGGAGCTCACCGGTGACGACGTCACCGAGTGCCTGGGCGGGGCCGAGGCCGTGCTCGACGGTCACCTCTCCGACAACTACACCACCATGTGCGATCCCCGCCTGAACGCCCACCAGTCCATCGACCTGGCCTTCGACGTGGCCGAGCTGCTGCGGGGCTGACTCGCCCGAGCCTCACTCAGAGCTCCTGGCCGGGCACTCGGCGGCGCACCAGGGCCGCGATCACGACCAGCACCAGGGCTACCTCCAACAGGGGAGCGCCCACGGTGTAGAGGTCGAGCTGGAATCGACCCAGGGGGCTGCCCACCGACAGGGGGTCGGCCACCGCGGCACTGGGCGCCCGGGCCGTGGCCAGCTGGAGCACGGCCGCCTGGATGAGCACAAGCCAGCCGATGCGCCACCGCCACACGACGGCCAGCACGGGCAGGCCCCACGCCAGGTACCAGGGCAGAACGTACGTGCCGACCAGCAGGTAGGCCATCACGGCGGCTCCGGCCGCGAAGAAGACCCCCGGCGTTCTCGTCGCGCTGGACGACGCCATGGGGTGCTCAGCGCAACAAGAACGGGGGGGGACGGACTCGCGCCGTCGGGCGAGGGCAACAGTGAGGGCCACGGCGAGCCCCGTCGCCACCCACGACAGCGTCCGGCCGCCACTCAGCGACGAACTCGATTCGGCGAGCCAGCGCTGCGGGCCGGCCCAGATCGAGCCACCGTTCACCCGGCTCTGGGCATCGCCGAGAGAGGCCATCACCGACGCGGCCCCCGCCGCCACCAGCCCGGCCAGGCCCACGCCGGCGGCCGTGGCCGACAGGGTCAGCGCCGCCCGCCGGCCGTAGTGGCACCACACCCACACGGCCACCGCGGCAAGAGGCAGGACGGCGGCCACCTTCACCAGGGCAGCCGCAGCCAGGGCGGCGCCGGCCCAGGCCGGACGCCGGGCGCACACCAGAAGGACACCGCCCAGCACGGCCAGGCCGACCAGGGCGTCGTTGTGGCCGCCGTTCACCACGCTCACGATCACGATGGGATTGATCCCGAGAAGGGCCAGCGCCATAGGGTCGCGGGTGCGCCGGTCGACCAGCAGGAGAGCCAGGGCCACGGCCAGGGCGGCCAGGCCCTGGAAGAACAGCCGGGCGACGAGCGGCGACGGGCCGGCGACGGCCATGCCGACCGCCGAGATGCCGGTGAAGAGTGGGCCGTAGACGGAGCGGGACTGCAACCAGAACGCCGGGACTCGTCGGCCGATGGGGTCAGCGCGGAACTCGGCGGGCCGGTGCCGGTACGGGCTGTCGTGATAGTTCGAGACCATGCGCCCGTACATGGCATAGGACCACACGTCGCCCGACTCGGTGGGAGGCACCACCACGGCCAGAACCAGCAGGGCGCCGCTCACGCCCAGGACCAGTCTCCGCCCGAGGAACGGGCGCCGACGCTCCGCCCCCACCATCACTGCGAGAGCCACGAAGGCCACCAGCAGCAGGACGAGGCTGATCCCGTTGGTGGCCCCCGGGCCCCGTAGCAGCAGCCCGGCCATGGCCAGGGCGGCCACCACGATCGCCGCCCGGCTCAGCCACTGACCGAGGCCGAGGGCCGCCTGGCGACGCTCGGTGGTGGGCATCACCCGATGCGCTCGACGAAATGCTCCAGTTGCCGCAGATTGCGGCATTCGAAGACGCCGTCACAGTGTCCGGCGTAGTCGGACATCACCGAGTCCCCGGTGTCCCAGTACGACCTGGGCTCGGGGTTGAGCCACCACAGGTGCCGGGCCCGGCGCCCCACCTCGGCCACCGCCCAGGCCGCCGGGTCGTGGTAGTTGTTCCGGGCGTCGCCGAGCACGACGACGGACGTGCGATTGGTCAGCTCCGCGCCCCACCGCTCCCAGAACACGCCGAGGGCGTGGCCGTAGTCGGAATGGCCCTCGGCCCAGATCACGTCGGCCTCGGTGTTCACACGCTGGACGGCGTGAGCGAAGTCGTCGGCTCCCTCGAACAGACGGGTGACCTCGTCAATGCCGTCGATGAACACGAACGACCGGACGCGGGAGAACTGGCTCGACAGGGCGTGCACGAACTGGAGGGTGAAGCGGGCGAAGGTGGCCACCGACCCGGACACATCGGCCACCACGACGATCTCGGGCTTCGACGGGCGAGGATGTTTGAACCGGGGCTCGGCGGGGACGCCGCCCGACGACAGCGAGTGGCGGACCGTCGACCGGAAGTCGAGGGCGCCCTGGCGCCGGTGGCGGCGACGGCGCGCCAGTCGCACGGCCAGACGCCGGGACAGGGGAAGCAGGGCCCGGCGCAGGGCGGCCATCTCCTCGCGCGTGGCGTGCATGAAATCGACGTCTTCGGGCAGGGGGCGCCGCAGGGACCGGGCCACCGTGGCCGGGCCCCGCTCGGCCACCAGACGGCGGCGTATCTCCGCCTCCACCGCGCCCCGGAGACGAGCCACGTTGGCCCGATAATCGTCGGCCCGCAGACGACGTTCGAGTGCCCCCGATCCTTCTCCCTCGTCGACGCGGGAGGCGCCCAAGAGCCGGGACAGGGCACCGTCGGTGTCGAGGCGTCGCCAGGCCTGGTTCAGGTGGTAGGCGGCACCCACCGAACGCCCCGAGTTCATGCCGGAGCGGGCCACGGCGAGGCGGGCAACTGCCGCGAGCAACTCAGCGTCACCGCTGGCAATCGCCTCGGCCACCAGGGCCGACAGGTCGGCCTCGTCGGGATCCTGGCCATCGGACCCGAGGCGCTCGGCATCACCCCGTTCGAGCCCGCCCGCCGAGTCGGTGCGGGATCGCGTGGCGAACCAGATCTCGAAGACGGTGTCGAAGGTGGCCCGGTGCTCTTGACGCTTCACGAGGGTGGCGGCGAGGGCAGCCTTGAACGCGTCACGGGAACCGATGTCGATCTGCTCCACCGCGGCCACGGCGTCGAGCGACTCGCTGAGGGCCACGGGCAGACCCGCGGCGCGCAGCTCGGCGACGAACCCGGTGACGACGTCGAGCACGGCCCTCAGCCGGGCGAGCCCGCCGGCTCGGGAGGCAGAGCAGAGCCCGCCGGCTCGGGAGGCAGAGCAGAGCCCGCCGGCTCGGGAGGCAGAGCAGAGCCCGCCGGCTCGGGAGGCAGAGCAGAGCCCGCCGGCTCGGGAGGCAGAGCAGAGC
>JBBSHU010000033.1:0-27760 GCA_038232455.1 Acidimicrobiales bacterium | reverse complement strand
GCTAGTGCCATCCGTCGACATGGGGCCGTGGTGGGGCAAGATCTCTGTGTGGCTCTGTCAGGTGCGGTGTCGTGGAACCGCCAACCCGTCACCGATCCGGCGGCGGCCGACGTCGTCCGTTACGGGCCCGGCATCGCCACGGAGGCCGAGCTCCGCCTCCTCGGACAGGTCGCCGACAAGCGCGTGCTCGAGCTCGGCTGCGGGTCGGGGGTCGGCTCGGTGGCCCTGGCCACCCAAGGTGCGCGACCCATCGGGCTCGACTTCTCCGCCGAGCACCTCACCCGGGCCCGACGCCTGGCCGACAAGGCCGGAGTGCGGGTGGAGTTCCACGAGGGCGACCTCGCCGATCTGGCGTTTTCCCGGGCCGACACCGTCGATGTCGTGTTCTCCGTCTACGCCCTCAGCCTGGTCGAGGACGTGAACCGGGTGTTCCGTCAGGTCAACCGGGTGCTCAAGAACGGTTGCCCGTTGGTGCTCTCCATCCCCCACCCGGCCTACGACATGTTCGTCGACGACGACGAGGATCCCCTTCTGGTGCGTCGGTCCTACTTCGACTCTTCCCGGGTCGACCTGGGGTCCGACCGTCCGCCGTTCTTCGGCTACCACCACACCGTCGCCGACCTTTTCGTTGGCCTCACCCGCGCCAACTTCCGGGTCGACACGATCCTCGAACCGGAACCCCGGGGCGATGAGGGTGAGTGGAGCAGCGAGACATCACGGTGGGTGCCCCGGACCCTCATCATGCGGGCCCGCAAGGAATAGGCCCGGGTCAACCGTCCTCTTCGCGGGCGGCCCACCAGGCTTCGAGACGGCGGCCGGCCTCCTCTTCGCCGAGGGGACCTTCCTCCAGGCGCAGCTCGAGGAGGAACTCGCGGGCTTGGCCGATGGCCCGGCCGGGGCCGATGCCCAGGCGCGCCATGATCTGGTTGCCGTCGAGGTCAGGACGAACGGCGTCGAGTTCCTCGCGCGCCCGCAACTCGACGATCCGCCGCTCGAGGTCGTCCATGCGGGCCGACAGCGCCGCCGCCCGGGCCTGGTTGCGGGTCGTGCAGTCGCAGCGGGTCAGCTCGTTCAGTCGCTCGAGGAGCGGCCCGGCGTCGCGGGCGTAACGACGCACCGCGGTGTCGGTCCAGGCCTCGTCGCCGTAGCCGTGGAAGCGCAGGTGCAGCTCGACCAGGCGGCGGACGTCGGCGATGTCGTCGTGGGAATACCGCAGGGCCTTCAGCCGCTCCTCGGCCATGCGGGCCCCGACCACCTCATGGTGGTGGAACGACACGCCGTTGGCGCCGAACGACCGGGTCTTGGGCTTGCCGATGTCGTGGAGGAGGGCGGCCATGCGCAGGATCTTGTCGGGGCTGGTGTTGTCGACCACGGCGATGGTGTGGGCCAGAACGTCCTTGTGACGCTGCACGGGATCCTGCTCGAGACCCAGGGCGGGGATCTCGGGCAGGAACTCCTCGGCTAGTCCCGTCTCCACGAGGAACCACAGACCCTTGCCGGGCTGGTCGACGACCAGGAGCTTGTCCAGCTCGTCGCGGATGCGCTCGGCCGACACGATCTCCATCCGGCCCCGCATCGACCGCACCGCGGCGACCAGCTCCGGCGTGGGTACCAGGCCGTAGCCGGCGATGAACCGGGCCGCCCGCAGCATGCGCAGAGGGTCGTCGCCGAAAGAGTGCTCCGGCGCCAGTGGCGTGCGCAGACGGAGTTCAGCCAGGTCGTCGACCCCGCCGAAAGGGTCGACCAGCACCAGGTCGGGAAGCGACAGGGCCATGGCGTTGACGGTGAAGTCGCGCCGGGACAGGTCGGCCTCGACGACATCGGCGAACACCACCTCGGGCTTACGGGAATCGGGCGAGTAGGCCTCGGCCCGGTGGGTCGTGATCTCGTAGTCCCGCCCGCCGTGGGCAGCTCCGATGGTGCCGAAGCGCTTGCCCTGGGTCCAGACCGCGTCGGCCCAACCGCCGACCACGGCCAGGATGTCGTCGGGACGGGCGTCGGTGGAGAAGTCGAGGTCGATCTTGTCCAGCGGGCGCCCGAGGATCGCATCGCGGACACTGCCCCCGACCAGGTAGATCCTGTGCCCGGCCCTGTGGAAACGCTCGGCCAGGGGCCGAACCTCGTCCAGTAGCGGCTTCATCCGTTCGGGGATCACGGGTCCGAGGGTACCCACCGGCTCCGTTCAGGCACGGAGCCGGGCCGCGGCGGTGACCACGTCGGCGCCCGGACCACCCGTGGTGGCCGGCTCGGGCCGGTGGTCGACACCGGCGAGGGCGCCCACACAGGCCGCGACCGAATCCTTCAGGGCCACCAGGTCGTAGCCACCCTCGAGGAACGCCACGCAGCGTCCACGAGGGCCCAGCGCCGCCGACCATCGACCCAGGTCGGCGTAATCGCCCGCCGACAACCCGAGACCGGTGAGGGGACAAGCCCGATGGGCGTCGAAGCCCGCCGAGACGAGCACCCAGGTGGGATCGAACGCCGCCGCCGCCGGAGCCACCACCTCGTCGAACGCCGCCCCGTACACGTCGCCGGTGGCGCCGGGCGGCAAGGGGAGGTTCACCGTGAGCCCCCTACCCTGCCCCTCGCCCGTCTCGGTGAGACGGCCGGTTCCGGGGTACAGGGGCGACTGATGCATCGACACGTAGAGCACCCGGGGGTCGGTCCAGAAGGCGTCCTGGGTACCGTTGCCGTGGTGGGCATCCCAGTCCACGATCACCACCCGCTCCCCCTCGGCCGCCAGGGTGGCGGCACACACGGCCAGGTTGTTGAGCAAGCAGAAACCCATGGCTCGGCTGGGCGTGGCGTGGTGGCCGGGGGGACGCACCACGCAGAATGCCGCCTCGGCCTGGCCCTCGCGGAGGCGGCGCACCGCGTCGAGGCCGGCGCCCACCGCCAGCAGCGCAGCCCTCCACGAATCGCTCCCGGCACGCGTGTCGCCGTCGATCTGGCCGCCCCCGTCGGCGCAAAAGCGCTCCAGGGCTTCGCCGAAAGCCCGGTCATGGACGACTGCGATCTCGTCGATGGTGGCGGCCCCGGGTTCGACTCGCACCAAGTCGTCGCCGAGGCCCAGGGACTCGATGCCGGCGAGGGCGGCCCCCAGCCGGTCGGGATGCTCCGGGTGACCGGGACCGGCGTCGTGAGCGGCAAACGCCGGATGGCTCTCGCAAAGCACGCGCACGGCGCCATTCCATCATGAGCCAAGGACCGGAGCCCGACCCGCGCCTGGCCAAACTCAGTGCTGTCGTCGTGCGGGTCGAAGGCGCGACCCGCAGGCTCGCTCGGCTGGTTACGGCCGCCGCGGTCGTCGGTGGTGCCAGTGGCCTGGCCCTGTGGTGGGCCACCGATGGGCGCCGGATCCACGACCTCGGACAGTCCACGGCGGCATCCCTCGTGGTGCTGGTCCTGTGCCTGGTCCCTGCCGCCTGGTTGCTCAATGTGCGCTTCTCGCTCCTCGCCCTGCTCGAGCTTCCCGGGAAACTGGGCGGGGTGACGATGAGACGAGGACCGGAGCTGGTGCGCAGAGCCCGACGGGAGATGCCGGCTGAGCACAGGGCCGACGGAGGCCCTCGACTACCGCCGGGGCGGTTGGCTGCGGCGCGAGCTCTTCGGGGACTGGTCCGCGACTACGGCGACGTCGTGGGTTCGTGGGCGACAGTGACCCAGCTCGTGACCCCGACCTTCTGGGCCTTGACCGCTCTCGCCCTGCTGGCCGTGCCGATCCTGGTGGCCGTCGCCGCCGTGGCCGGCCTGCTGGCGGCCTTCTCCTGAGGCGCGGGCCGGCGGACTCTCAGGCCCTTGCTCGCCGGTGGGTGACGGCGTTGTAGATCAACAGCACGATGACGGCACCGACAATCGACCCGAAGATCCCGGCCGGACTGAGACCGCGGTCGTTGGCGTCACTACGGAACAGCACGTCAGCGAGAAATCCGCCGAGGAACGAACCCACGATGCCGAGCACGATGGTGCCGACGATCCCCATCGGGTCGCGTCCCGGCACCAGCAGCCGGGCCAGCGCGCCGGCGATGAGCCCGACGATGATGAGCCCCAGCACGAATCCGATCATTTTGCCTCCTAGGAGAACGACAGAGAGTGGATCGAGGTTCCCCACCGTCGGTCGGGTGCAAACGCACCCGCACCCGTACCGCCTGTCGGGCCGGCGTGGCTCTCGGTATCCTCTTCCGAGGTGACGGCCCGAGCGAAAACCAGGACCGACGTCTTGTCGTCGGGACGGGAGCGGGTCCGGACGGGACCCTGGCGAGGCGACGGACGGGTCGCCTACCTCGCTCCCATCTCCGACGCCCCTCCACCGTCGGCCGGATTCATCCAGAACTGCCTGGGTGAGCTCTCGGCCCGGGGCTACTCGAGCGTGATCACCGCCGCGCTGTCGGCTTCGGAGCGCCAGCCGTTCTACGTGGCCGGCTTCCGGGTCCAGGAACGGTTGCGCCTTCTCATCCACACGCTCGACCAGGTCAACAGGCCACCGGAACGAGTCGTTCGCAAGGCGCGCCGGGCCGACCGCCCGAGCGTCCTGCGGATCGACGGTGCCACGTTCTCGGCCTTTTGGCGTCTCGACGAATGGGGACTCGACCAGGCTCTCGCCGCGACCCCGGTGGCGCGCTTCCGGGTGGCCACCGTCGGCGGCCGGGTGGCCGGCTACGCCATCACCGGTCGGGCCGGCACCGACGGCTACCTCCAACGCCTCGCCGTCGACCCCGCCTATCAGCGCCGGGGGCTGGGCCGGGCCCTCGTCCTCGACGGGCTCCAGTGGCTGCGACGAAAAGGAACGACCCGTGCCGTGGTCAACACCCAGATCGCCAACACCGCCGCCTTCTCTCTCTACGAAGGTCTCGGCTTTCGCAGCCAGGCGTCCGATCTGGTGGTCCTCCGCCGGGAGCTGGGATGACCCGACCACCCAGGTTCCCGGTCGTTCGGGCCGGCCGGGTCCTGGCGGCCATCGGTCTCTCGGCGGCGGCCGCCCTCTCGATGACGGTCGCCGGCCGGTCGGCGGTCGGCGTGGCCGCAGCCACGCCCCAGGCGGCGCTGGCGCCGACCGGCGGCGGCCTCACGCTCTCCTACCAGACGCCCTGGGTGGGGGCGTCGGGCGACTTCAGCCTTCGACTACACGTCGAACGGCCGTCCGGCCGATCCGACCCGGAGGTGGCGGTCACCATCTACCCGGCGGTGGCCACCCGCTCCGAGTTCGCCCTCACCGTCGCCGACAAAATCGGCCCCGCTCCCCTTCTCCCCGTCCAGGCCCTCCCTGTTTCGTCGCTGGTCCCCGACGCCGCCGGAGACGTCACGATAAGCCTGCATCTCACCGACCGTCTCTCGCTCGGCAAGGAGGACGGCGTGTTCCCCGTTCGGGTCGCTCTGCGCGAGCGGACCAGCGAGCGGGTGCTACAGCACTTCACCACTCATCTCGTCTACCTACCCGGCCAGCACCCCGGAGCGAAGCTCGGTCTGTCCCTGGTGCTGCCGGTAAGCGCCCCTGCCGGACTTCCCCCCACCGGCGGCCGTCGGCTCCAGGGCATCGACGATCTCACCGCCCTGAGCTCGGGCCTCGACGCCACGGCGAGCGCGCCCCTCACCCTCGCTCCGACCCCGGAAACCCTGGCGACGCTTGCCGCCAGCACTGACGACAAGGCCGTGGCTGCGCTCAAGGGCCTCCAGCAACGGGCTGCGACGGCCACCGTTCTGGCCAGTACCTATGTCCCCACCAGCTTGCCCACCCTCCTCGCCGGCGGCTTGAACAGCGACGTCAACACCCAGATCGCCCGGGGCTCCGACACCGTCGCCGACGCCCTCCACGTGCGCCCGGACGCCCACACCTGGTTCGCCCAGGGTCCCCTCGACGACGCTTCCATCGCCCTGTTGGGCCAGCGGGGGATCGATCGGGTCGTGGCCAGCGACACCGATCTCAAGGCCGACACAGGCCAGAAGTTCACCGTCACCCAGCCCTTCGTTCTCTCCGGGGGAGAGCGCCAGGTACCGGCGGTGGTGACCGATGCCGGTCTGTCGGGGTACTTCGACAGCCGCATACCCCCCGCGCTGGCCGCCAACCACCTGCTGGCCGACCTCGCAGTCATCTACCTCGACCAACCCGGCGGCGACCGCCGCGGTGTGGTGGCCATGGTCCCCCCGACGTGGCGCGTCGATCGCCAACTCCTCGAGACCGCCGTCGCCGGCCTGAACCAGAACCCCATCGCCGAAGCGATCTCACTCGACGCCCTGTTCACCGGGGTGGTACCGTCGAAAGGCGACAGCGGCCAGACCCTGGTACGACGGGCTGCCTCGGTCGGCACCGGCGGCCTCGCCGACATGGCCGGGGATCTTCGCAGCACCCGGGTTCGTCTCGACGCCCTGGGTTCGGTGTTGGGCCCGGGGACAGCAGACCACGGCAATCTCGACGAGCGCCTGCTGCTGGCCGAATCCACCGACCTGCGCACAAACCGTCAACGCCAGGCCTACGTCGACGCCGTCCTCGACGGGATCAACGGCCAGCTACGGGACATCCGGATCCCGGGCGGTCGATCCTTCACCCTGACCGCCCGGTCGGCAGAAATTCCCGTCACCTTCCAGAACCGCACCGGGGCGCCGGCCAAGGTGGTCGTGAAGGTTCAGAGCGAGAAGCTCGACTTTCCCCAGGGCCGCACCCAGCTACTCGACCTGACCAGGCTCAACACGACCCAGCGCTTCTCGGTGGTGTCGCGCACCTCTGGCGCGTTCCCGGTTCGCATCACGCTGGAGTCGCCGGACGGCAATCTCATGATCGGGCAAGCTCGCCTGACCGTCCGATCGACGGCGGCATCGGGCGCCGGGCTGGTGGTCTCGCTCGGAGCCGCGGCGTTCCTCGCCCTGTGGTGGGGTCGCCATGCCTTGCGGGGCCGGCGCGCCCGCCGCCTGGTGCCTACGTGAGGGTCAGGACCGTGGGACGATCTCTGGTCCTATGACCATCGCCGTTGTCACCGACAGCAGCTCCGATCTGCCCGCCGACCTGGCGCGCACCCACGGCGTCGAGGTGGTGCCCCTCTCCATCCGGTTCGGCGACGAGGAGCTGGTCGACCGGCGCGACCTGACGCCGGCCGAGTTCTGGGCCCGCTGCGCGGCCTCGGCGGTGCTTCCCGAAACCTCAGCGCCGTCTCCGGGAGCATTCGAGGCCGCCTTCCGCGCCGCCGCCGCGGGCGGTGCCGAAGGCGTGGTGTGCGTGACGTTGTCGTCGAAGCTGTCGGCCACCATCGAGGCGGCCCAGGCGGCAGCCAAGGCCCTCGAGGGGACGGTTCCGGTGCGGGTGGTCGACTCCCGCTCCGTCACCATGGGCCTGGGCATGATCGTGCTGGCCACTGCGCGGGCCGGTGCCGACAGCAGCGACCTCGAGCAGGTGGCAACGCTGGCTGCCGAGCTGGCTGGGCGCACCCGTGTCTACGGCACCCTGGACACCCTGGAAAACCTCAAGAAGGGTGGCCGGATCGGAGCGGCCCAGGCACTGTTGGGGTCGATCCTGTCGGTGAAACCCGTCGTCGAGGTTCGCGACGGAGCCGTCGAACCCGGCCCCAAGCAGCGCACCCGGGCCCGGGCCCTCGCCTGGTTGGCCGACCGGGTGGCCGCCGATGCTCCTCCGGGCCAGGTGGCCATCGTGTCCGGCGAGGCACCCGACGTCGACACGCTGCGGTCCCTCCTCGCACCCCACGTCGCCGGCGACCGGATCGTGCTCGCCGACCTGGGTGCGGTGATCGGCACCCACACCGGTCCCAGGACGATCGGTGTCGCATACCAACTGCCGTAGCGCGTGCCGGGGAACCCGGCACGACCCGCGGTAGCGTCGCCTCGCCATGGCCTTCCGCCGCATCGACGCCGAGGGCATCCTGGGTGGGCGGTACCGCCTGCAGCGCAGCATCGCCAGCGGAGGAATGGCCGAGGTCTGGGAGGCCCACGACGACATCCTCGGCCGCCGGGTGGCCGTCAAGGTCCTGCACTCCCACCTGGCGACGGACAGGTCCTTCCTCGCCCGCTTCCGGAGAGAGGCCATCGCCGCGGCCCGTCTCGCCCACCCCAACGTGGTCGCCACCTACGACACCGGGGTCGACGACGGCGTGGCCTGGATCGTCATGGAGCGCGTCTACGGGGACACCCTGCGCCAGGTCCTGTCGACATCCGGTCCTCTCAGTCCCGGTCGGGCCGTCCATATCGCCATCCAGGTGGCCGACGCCCTCGACTACGCCCACCGGGCCGGGGTGATCCACCGTGACGTCAAGCCCGCCAACATCCTCCTCACCGATGGCGACCGGGTGAAGGTGGCCGACTTCGGCATCGCCAAGGCAGCCATCGAGGCGGCAGAAGACGCCAGCAGCGCAAGTGTCGACTTCAGCGACCTCACCCAGAGCGGTGCCATCGTGGGGACAGCGAAGTACCTCTCGCCGGAACAGGTGAACGGTGAAACCGTCGACGGCCGCTCCGACGTCTATGCCCTGGGCGTCGTGCTCTACGAGATGGTGTGCGGGCAGGTCCCGTTCACCGGTGACACCGACGTTGTCGTCGCCGTCCAGCACGCCACGGCCACACCACGACCGCCCCGGGAGGTGCGCGACGGCATCCCCGCCCCGCTCGAGGCGGTGGTGCTCAGGGCCCTGGCCAAGCTGCCCGAGGAGCGCTACCCCAGTGCTGCGGCATTGCACGCCGCCCTGCTCGCTGTCGACCTGCGCCCCGACGACCCCGACCTGACCGTCGCCGGGCCGGCTCCGGGGCCGGCATTGCGTTCGGGCACGCAGCCGGCACCCTCCCCCACTGGCCGGCAGCCCGACCCTCCTCCCCGGCCGCCCGACCCTCCCGTGGACGCCGACGACACTCCGGTCGGCGGGACACCGGTGGCCCGGACCAGGCAATCCCGGGTCCTGCCCGTCATGGTGGCTGTCGTGGCCGTCGTCACCCTCGCCGTGGTGGGCATCCTGTTCACCCGCTCGGACACAGGCCAGCGGCTGCTTCACCCGTCGTCGAAGGCGGCCAACACCAAGGTCGGACCCCTGGCCATCGTGTCGGCGGCGGCATTCGACCCGTCGCCCGGCGACGGGTCGGAGCACGACACCGAGGTCACCAACCTCGGCGACGGGAACCCCGGCACCACATGGTCGACCGAGCAGTACGGAGATGGTCAGTTCGGCGGGCTCAAGACCGGCGTCGGGGTGATCCTCACCCTCAACGGTCCCCACAAGCTGGGAACACTGCAGGTCGTCTCCCCCAGTCGCGGCTGGAGCGCCGAGGTCCACGTGGCCGACGAGGAGAGCCCCGGTCCCCCGCCGAAGGGTTGGGGCGACGCCGTCGCCACCAGGATCGACATCAACGGCAACGTCACCTTCGGCCTCGACGGCCGGAGGGGCTCCAAGGTGCTCCTGTGGATAACCAACCTGGGCGACGCCGGGGTCGTGACCCTCGGCGACCTCCACCTGTCGGGATGACGCCCGGCTCCGTGCCCGAACGGAATGCCCGCTCCGTGCCGAATGACATGGAGCTGGTGCGGTCCGCCCAGGAAGGCGATACCGGAGCACTGGACACCCTCTTGCGCCGACACCACCCACGCCTGCTGACCCTTTGCCTGCGCCTCACCGGAAGTCCGGCCGACGCCGACGACACGTGCCAGGACGCCCTCATGGCCATCGCCCGGGGCCTGGACCGGTTCGACCGACGTTCGTCGTTCGCCACCTGGGCCTACCGGGTCACCACCAACACCTGCCTCGACGAGCTTCGTCGTCGCCGGCGACGACCGGTACCCGGACTTCCCGAGGACCGACCGTTGCCGCCATTCCGTTCGGGCACGGAGCCGGCCGGCGGCGAGAGCGGGTACGACGACGCCGGTGAAGCAGTGGCCAGGCGGGTCGACATCGACAAGGCGCTCGCCGCCCTGGCGCCTGAGTTCCGCGCCGCGGTCGTGCTGAGGGACCTTTGCCAGCTTTCCTACGCCGAAATTGCCGAGGTCGTCGACGTGCCCGTCGGCACGGTCCGCTCCCGCATCGCCCGGGGAAGGGCGCTCCTCCTCCCCCTCCTGTCCGAAGCGGCCACCGCGTTCGGGAACGCAGCCGGCACTCCAGGCGAGCACGCAGCCGGCACTGCCTCTGGGAACCCAACCACCGCTGCCGAGCGTCGAACACTGTGAGCCCGAAACCATGAGCCCCGACCGATGAACCCGGACCATCCCCGCTTCGAGGACCTGAGTGCCCACCACGACGGTGAGGCTCCCGAATGGGTCGAACACCTGGCCGGGTGCGAGTCGTGCCAGGGCCTCCTCGGGGAACTGGCCGCCCTGAGCGAGGCCGTCGCCCGCGAATCGCCACCACAACTCACCGGGAACAACTGCGACGATGCAGTGACCCGGGCGGTGGCCGCGGCCGAACCACACGCCGGCACAGTGTTCGGGCACGAAGCCGGCATTTCGTTCGGGCACGAAGCCGGCATTTCGTTCGGGCACGAAGCCGGGCCCGAACGACGGCGCCGGTGGGTGTTGGCTGCGGGCGCCGCCGCCGTGCTCGTGATCAGTATCGGTGTGGGAGCGGTGGTTGCCAGCAAGGGCCCCCACCGGCAGATGACCAGGGATGCCCTCGGCACTGTGGCACCACAAGGTAACCGCCCCACCGCCGGGACGAGCGCCGACGCCGTGGTCGTGGCCGGAGACCTGGGCGATATCCGCGACCGGGCGGCGCTGGTCGCACGCGTCGGGACCGATCTGCGAGCGAACGCACAGGGGCAACGCCAGGCCGCGGTACCGAACGCCTCGCCGGCTCCATCCCCGGGAGCGGCCGATTCCTCGGGCCGCTCGTCCGGTGCGGAAGGCACCCGCCCCTGTGAGGTCGAGGCGCGAGGCGACCCGGGCGATCGGGGTGAGGTCGTCTACCAGGCGACGGCCGAGGAGGCAGGCACGCCGGCGATGGTGCTCGCCTTCCGCTCGACCCAGGAACCGGCTTCGATCACGGTGGAGATGCGGGCCCGCTCGGACTGCCGCCTCCTGCTCCAGGGCGCCATCCTCTGAGACCGGCCGCCACCACCCCGAGGGCCACGGCAACCCAACCTTCGGCCGGGAGATAGCCCAGTTCGTGGCCCTCGGAGATCCAGGCGGCCCAGATCAATCCCCCACCGGCAAGCACAGCACTGAGCGCCGCCGCGGCCGGGCCACGCCACCGGGCCACACCGACGACCGCCTCGGCGACGAACAACCCAAACAGGATGCCCGCACCCAGGACGATCAGGCCCGAAAACGGGTACTCACCCAGAATCACCGCACCTATAGCCGTCGTCAGTGCACCGGCCACGCCACCCAGGACCCGACGAAACATCTCACAAGGGTAGGCGCCCGAGGATCGAGGGTAGGCTCCCGACGATGCGGCACGAGGCCCACGCCAGCGGCCCCAGCCCTGGCGACACGAGATCCAGCGGTGTATCGGGACCCGGCGGTCCGGCGCGCCCCTCCCCTGCTCCCGAGTGGGCCGTCCAGGCCCTCGACAAGGTCGACGAGGTCGTCGGCAAGGTACGGGCCGGCACCACCGACCGCCTCGTTCGCGTCGCCCGGGTGGTGGTCTTCGGACTGTTGGCCGTGATCATGGGCACCACCGCCGGCGTCCTCGCCGTCATCGGGCTGGTCAGAGGGCTCGACGAGGTGCTGCCGGGCCCGGTGTGGAGCGTGTACCTGCTGCTGGGGGCAATATTCACCGGTGCCGGTGCGTTTCTCTGGTCGAAGAAGACAGCTCCGCTGGCCAGTGCATAACTGCGGCGCCAAGAACCCACGGAGGGTTTGTGACTGACGTCCGAGACGTGTTGATCATCGGATCCGGCCCGGCAGGGCTCACTGCTGCCATCTACTCGGCCCGGGCCAATCTGCGTCCTCTCGTGCTCGAGGGCGAGCTTTCGTCCACCAGTGATCAGCCGGGCGGCCAGCTCATGCTCACCACCGAGGTCGAGAACTACCCGGGATTCGTCGACGGCATCCAGGGCCCCGAGCTCATGGCCGCCTTCCGGGCCCAGGCAGCCCGCTTCGGAGCGGAGTTCCTCACCGTCAAGGCCACCCGCGTCGACTTCACGGCCCAACCCTTCGGCGTGTGGGTGGGCGACGAGGAGTTTCGGGCCCGGACCGTCATTGTTTCCACCGGGGCCCGTTCCAAGATGCTCGGCCTCGAGGCGGAACGCCGCCTCATGGGCCGTGGCCTGTCCACCTGCGCCACCTGCGACGGCTTCTTCTTCCAGGGCCAGCCCATTGTCGTCGTGGGCGGAGGCGACTCGGCCATGGAGGAAGCCAACTTCCTCACCCGGTTCGCCGACAAGGTCACCGTCATCCATCGCCGGGACACGCTCCGGGCGTCGAAGATCATGCAGGAACGGGCCCAGAAGAACGAAAAGATCGAGTTTCTCTGGGATTCGGTGCCAATCGACCTCGAGGGCGACGACCGCCTCACCGGAATCCGCGTGCGCAACGTCAAGACCGACGCGGAGTCGACGGTCACAGCCGCCGGCGTATTCGTGGCCATCGGGCACGTGCCGAACACGGCGATCCTCGTCGGACAACTCGACATGGACGAGGCCGGCTACCTTCGAACCCACGACGGGGCCAAGACCAACGTCGACGGTATCTTCGCCTGCGGCGACGTCCAGGACCACGTGTACCGGCAGGCGATCACCGCAGCCGGCTCCGGCTGTATGGCCGCCATCGATGCCGAGCGCTGGCTGGAAGCTCAGCCCGACATCTAACCGATCAACCGACACCACCGCCCCAGGTCGCGGAATGACCATCGGCCGGGGGGCGTTCCACAGAACACACAGGGGCACACCGGTGTCCCGCCCGAGGAGGCCGAAGACCCATGGACATTCTCACCGAAGAGACCTTCGACGAGGAGATCGGCTCATCCGATCTACCACTCGTGGTCGACTTCTGGGCCGAGTGGTGTGGGCCGTGCCGCATGGTCGCTCCGATACTCGAGGACATCGCCGCCGAGCACGAAGGACGCCTCCGGGTGGCCAAGATCAACGTCGACGACGCCCCGAACGTGGCCCGGCGTCACGAGGTCATGAGCATCCCCACCCTGATCGTGTTCAAGGACGGGGTAGCCAAGAAACGCCTGGTCGGCGCCAAGGGCAAAGGCCAGCTACTCCAGGAACTGGCCGAGTTCATCTAATACCCACCTGTTATCCACAACTGAGGAACACCTGTGGATAACAGATGGTAAGCCGATCAGCTTCGGCTCGGGTCAGCGCCCGTGTTTCCGGCCGTCATGGCCCGATAGATACGCTCCAGATCTTCGAGGTCGGCGAACTCGATCGTCACCTTGCCCCGCCCGGCGCCCAGCTGCACCTTCACCCTGGTCTCCAAGTGGCCGGAGAGAAGCTCCTCCAATTCGAGGAGGCCGGGAGGTCGAAGGCTTCCACCACCCGTGGCGGCCCGACCACTCTCCGTTGTCGAATCCTTCGCTTGGCCATGGGCGCGGGCTGCCGCTTCCACCGCGCGCACGGACAGACCCTCGGAGACGGTCCGCCGGGCCAGGGCTTCCTGAAATGCCCGGTCGGGTGAGCTCAACAACGATCGGGCGTGGCCGGCACTGAGCTTCCCGTCGGCAACCAGGCGCTGCACCGAAGGGGGCAGCTGGAAGAGCCGTAGCGTGTTCGTGATCGTCGTCCGACTCTTCCCCATGCGAGCCGCCACCTCGTCGTGGGTGAGGTGGAAGTCCTCGATGAGCTGCTGGTAGGCGGCTCCCTCGTCCATCGGGTTGAGATCCTCACGCTGCAGGTTCTCGACCAGCGCCTGCTCGAGCGACGCAGCATCGTCCGTGGTCCGCACCAGGGCGGGGATCACGTGGAGGCCGGCGCGCTTGGCGGCCCGCCAACGCCGTTCTCCCGCCACCAGCTCGTAGTCGCCCAGGCCGGTCGCCCGGACCAGGACGGGCTGCAACACCCCGAGCTCTCGAATCGACGCCGTGAGGGCGGCCAGTGCCTCTTCGTCGAAGGCGGTCCGCGGTTGCCGGCGATTGGGAGAAATGGTCGAAACTGGTAATTCCTTGAGGGCCGCCAGAGCCCCATCCCCTGTGGTCCCGGGTTCGGTGCTCCCAGGCGGGATGAGGGCCCCGAGACCCCTACCCAGACCGCCGCGGCGCGCCACCGCTCACCTCCTTGGCCAGCTCCCGGTAGGCGATGGCCCCTCGGGAGGTCGGATCGAACACGATAATCGGCTGGCCGTACGAGGGTGCCTCAGACAGGCGGACGCTCCGAGGAACGATGTTGCGACAGACCCGGGGCCCGAAGTGACTCCGCACCTCACTGGCGACCTGATCCGACAACTTCGTACGGGCGTCGTACATGGTCAGCACGATCGTGCTCAGCTCCAGCCGGGGGTTCAGGTTGCTCTGCACCAGCTGAATATTGCGGAGCAGTTGCCCGAGGCCCTCCAGGGCGTAGTACTCGCACTGGACAGGAACGAGTACCTCGTCGGCCGCAGCCAGACCATTGACCGTGAGGAGCCCCAGAGAAGGAGGACAATCGATGAGCGTGAAATCGAACTGTCCATCGAGGCCGTCGACTGCCCGGCGCAACTTCAGTTCGCGGCTGAAGGCCGGGACCAACTCGATCTCGGCTCCGGCCAGGTCGAGCGTGGCGGGGACCACGAACAAGTTGCGGACCGCCGTCGGCTCCACGGCGTCGTCGAGCGGACGATCTGCGAGCAACACATCGTACACGGAGGAGCTGAGATTCCGGGCGTCGACGCCAAGGCCCGTCGTGGCGTTGCCCTGGGGGTCGAGATCGACGACCAGCACCCGGTAACCGAGGGCGGCCAGCCCGGCACCAAGGTTGACAGCGGTGGTCGTCTTGCCGACGCCGCCCTTCTGGTTGGCGATGGCCAGCGTCCGGGGAAGGGGCCGGGGCGTCGGGCGGGCTGGCGGCGGCGGAGCGGCCTGTCCACCAGGATTTGGCGGGGACTCGGCTTCAGCGGCAGCTGACTGCGTTGGCGCGGCTAACGGCGCGACTGGGCCGATGTCGGGGGCGCCGCGTGCATCCGGATCGACGTCACCATCCGGTACTGAAGGCAGCGGCGCCTCAGGCAACGTCGTCAGGCCGACTGCGTTGCCCGGAGGACCGTCATCGATCGAGGCCGAGGGAGTTGGCTCAGATCGAATGACATCCTCGGGTTGAGAAGGGGATTCAACGGCTGATGCTGTGAATGGAGGATCCGGAGCGGCAGGGAAGTCGGTGGCCGACCGCTCGTCGTGCAGCGCGGACTCGAGCAACCCATTGTCGTCGGACGCGTCGTACGGTGACCGGGCAACCGCGTCGGGCTCGGCCTCGACGTCCGGCAATGGGGGATCCTCTAGGACGACTTCTCCCCCGCTCCCGTACGCCGCTGCCGGGTAAGTCTCCGGCACAACCTCCGAGGGCTCTTCGTCTTCGGCGTCGAACCTGTCATTCTGGTCATCGACCGTCGGTGCGCCCCAGTCAAAGACGGCCGGGTTTCCCCAGCCCCGCTCCCCGCTGTTCATTCGACCATCTTCCCACGGTCGGGCCAAGGGTCAAGGGATTGTTGGGAGTTTCACGTGAAACACTCTCAGGGAGTGCATGCTCCGTTTTCACCACGGATGAGGCCATGCCCGCCTTTTCATGTTTCACGTGGAACACGCTCGATATCCGAAGACTGGCTGGTCAGAACAACGGGCGCTGGCCCGGAACTCCGGTTCGACGGGGATAACCAGGTGGGCAGGGGAGCTGCTGATCGATCAGGCTGAAGTGCAGTTTCCCCGCAGTCTCGACCAGGCGGGCCGGACCCATTCCCAGCCGAGCCAGACCCGAGCTGTCCCAACGAAACGCCTTCGACGCTGGTGGCTCACTGACCACGAGTAGGCCGCCGGGAACAAGGAGCCCAGCAGCACACTCAGCCACTGCGGCAGGCACCGCTACGCTACGGGCTACCACCACCTCGGCACTCGCCCGGTACATCGGGTCGTGGGCGACGAGCTCCGCACGACCCTCGACTACGGAAACGCGATCCCCCAGGCCGAGCTGTGAGACCGCCTGGCGGAGAAACGCCGCACTCCGGGCCCGGCCATCCAGGAGTATCCACCGGCTTCGCGGCCACCCAGCTGCCAGCACCAGGCCTGGCAGCCCCGCCCCGCTGCCCAGGTCGACCAGCATCCCCGCCGGCTCAGCCTCGAGGACCTCGGCAAACCCCCGTGCATGGTCCACATGACCCTCGAGCGGTCCTGCTCCGACCAGACCCTGGCCTTGAGCGTCCTGGAACACGGCAAGGAGCTGCTCGTCGACGGTGGCCACTGTCAGTCGGTGGAAAAGATGGCTTACCGCCGCCGGTCGCGGCGGTCCGGAGCCCGGCCAATACGAGGACTAGCCCGCAGAATCGGGATCGGGACTGATGATGACCCGCCGGCGGGGCTCTTCGCCCTCAGAGGAGGTCGTGACGCCCTCGATGTCATTCGCCGAATCGTGAATCACTTTGCGGTCAGCCGGGGGCATCGCCTCGAGGACGCGAGGTACACCACTATCGAGCACTTGGGAGGCGACATCGCGGGTGAAGCGCTCCAGCGACTCCCGACGCAGCTTTCGATACCCACCGACGTCGACGACCACCCATCCGTGATGACCGGCGGCATGGCGCTGCACCACCGTCCTGGTCAATTCTTGGACCGCGGCCAGTGTCTGGCCACCGGGACCGATGAGCAGGCCGAGCCCGTCGCCCTCCACCGCGATCTCCTGGGTGTCCTCACCGAGTTCGTGGCGGTCGATGGTGTACGACGATCCAAAGGCGTCGAGAAGGCCCCGGACGAACGTCTCTGCGACCTCCCCGCCTTCGACGGTGGACATGTCACTCGACATTTGCGCTCCTTGTTTGGGTGTGGGCGCTGACCGCTGCCGGCGGGGAGGCGCTTCGGTAGCGGGGCCCGTCGACGTCGGAGGACTGGCCCGTTCGGCACCCCGCCCGCCGCCGCGTTGATCGCGACCCCCTGAACGGCGGCGATCGCGGCGATCGACCTTCGGTCGTGGAGAGGTCGGGAGCACCCGGGCCCGGACCCGGGCTTCCGAGCGCAGTCGCCCGAACAGACCTCCCTTGGGTTCTTCCAGTACCTCGAACTCAGCGTCGGATTCATGGACACCGAGTTGATCGAGGGCTGCGTCTTTGGCCTCATCGACGGTCTTGGCCGTCACTTCCACCCATTCCACTACTCGCCGTCCTTGTTTAGGTCGCCCGCAGCCGGCGGAAGCGGCAGGGCGAGGGGAGTCGAACCATTCGACCCCTGCGGTTCGGCCGTCTGAGTCGGCGGCGTCGCAGGAGATAAGGGAGGAGGTGAAGGGGTGACCTCTTCAGACACGCCGTCCACCGCCTTGTCGGTCGTACCGCTGTTCTGACCGGTCGTCCTGCTTGGCGGGATGCCGGGGCTGGCACCGCCGCCCCCAGGATCTTTGCCGGAGAGGTCGTTCTTGACGTTCCCCACCGGGTTCTCTGGGCTTAAGCGGCCATCCGAACGGGAAGTCTGGTCGGAAGGCTTGCCCGAACGGCCCTCGGGGCGGGAAGGCTTGCCCTTGGGTCGGGGCGCGCCATGATCTGAGCGTTGCTTGTTGGCATTCGGCTTGTTCCCGGTCGCCTTCTTGGCGTTCGCCTTCCCGTTGACAGGGGATTTTCCTCGCTTGGCCGCCCCACCGGAAGCCCCGCCGAGTGCTTTGGCACCCTTGGCACCCTTCGCGGTAGTTGGCTTGCCCTTGCCCTTCCCGGCCGGCGGCGTCGGGCCCTTCTTCGACTTGCCGGCCACCGACGGGCCCGGCTCCGGCTTGGGTTGGTTTCGGAACATGAAGGCCTGCTGGCCAATCTGCCAAATATTGGAAACGAGGAAGTAGACGACCACGCCGGCCGGGATCGTCCACGAGATGAACACGAAGATGAGCGGGAAGACCTTGCCCATGACCGCCATCTGGGAGTTGGCGCTCTCCTTGGGCAGGCGGCCGGTGAGCTGTCGTTGCTGGTAGAAGCCGGTGGCTCCCACCAACAGGACGAGGATGGCGTAGGGGACCAACTCTGATCCCGACTCGTCGGCCGCCTTCTTGGCCAGGTCCATCCCGAAGGACTCCATCTTGCCGCCGTCGGCCTTCAGGGCGGCGTAGAGGCTGCTGCTCTCGGGCACATTCTTGGGGGCGCCGGCCACCCGGCCGCCCCTGACGATGAGGTCGGTCAGGTTGCCCACGACGACTTTGCCGTTCATCACCTGCGCGGTGGCGATCTTTCCGTTCTTGATCTTGGCGTTGGTGACCGTTCCCACGACCTTGCCGTCGAGCACGGCCTGGGCGTCGTCGAGGGTGCCGCTGGTGACGACGTCTTTGGTGATCGATCCGTCGCTGACATGGCCGTTCTGCACGGCGACGCCCGCGAGAGGACCGGCAGGAGCCCCGCCGACCGCAACGGCGGTACCGACCACGATGGTGAAGCCGAGGATGAAGGTGCGGGTAAGGCCCAGGATGAGCCGGTACAGGACGATCAGGACCGGGAACTGGATGAAAAGGGGTAGGCACCCACCGAAGGGGTTGACGTGATGTTCTTTGTAGAACTTCATCATCTCTTCGTTGAGCTTCTGCTTGTCGCCCTTGTACTTCGCCTGGAGACGCTTCAGGTCGGGCTGCAATTTCTGGAGCTGCTGCTGGGACCGAGCCTGCTTGGCGGTCAGGGGAAACGTAAGCAGCCGGACAGCCAACGTGAGCAGGATGATGGCCACGCCGTACGACGGGATGACGTCGTAGAACCAGGCCAACACGGTGCCCAGAGCCGTGTACAGGGGATCGAGGATCCAGAACGCGGCCAGGACGACGGTAGCCGGGAAATGGGGCATCTACCGTCTCCGCTCTGGAACGGGGTCGACCCCACGGCCGCCCCAGGGATGGCAGCGGGCCAGACGCCTGGTGACCAACCAACCACCACGCCACAGCCCGTGACTCTCGAAAGCCTCCAAGGCGTAGTTCGAACACGTCGGCCAGTACCGGCACGGCGAAGGTCGGCTCTCGGTGATCCGCTGGTAGGCCCGAACGCCGACGCAGGCGGCTCGGGCGCCGCAGCGCGGATGGCTCGGCGCGGGTGGCGCCGAGATGACCGTCGTCACTTCGCCGCCTCGGTCGGAGGGGGTGCCGGGGTTCTCGCTACGGCGCTCAACGCATCGCACACTGCTGCTTTCAACTCTCCGTAGGACGATCGTGCTGCCTCGGGACCGACGCCGATCAGGTAGGGACCGGGTCGTAGAGAGGCCCTTGCCTCGGTGGTGGCCGCCCGCAGGCGCCGACGGACCCGATTGCGGACCACGGCACCGCCGACGCGGCGGCCGACGGTGTAGGCAACCCTTGTCGGCTCGGAGGGTTCGCCTTCGACCCACGATACCGTCACCGGCCCACGCCGCACCCGTCGCCTCGAGCGCCGCAGGCGGCCGAAGGTCGCTCGATCGGAGATTGGCTGGATCAGGCGGACAGCTGATGACGGCCCTTGCGGCGACGCGACGAAAGAATTGCCCGGCCTGCCCTGGTCGACATGCGGTGGCGAAACCCGTGTCGCTTGGCCCGCCGGCGGTTGTTCGGCTGGTACGGGCGCTTCACCCATGGCCTCCTACGCTGTCGTCACTTGGCAAGACATTGGCTGTGGCGCGCGCGATCAGGCGCCAACGGTGCAGCCGTCAGGGTAGTCGCAGCTGCGACCCACTGACGCACGGCCGGTGTTGCGACCTCGACATTTCCCTTCGGAGGCACCGTAGTGCAGTGGTACGGTCCTGAGACGCCCGAGGAGCGGCACTCGGAGTGGGAGCCCCGCAACTTCCCTGGCCCCGCATCTCGCGATCCGCCGCACACCAAGAACGCAAGGAACGGGTCATCCACAGTTGTGGATACTCATGTGGACGAAGCATTTGACCAGGGAGGAGTCGGCGGGTGGGAAGCGTTGATCGCGCCGAACGTTTGTGGGCAACGTCATCGGCGTTGCTACGGGCTCGGCTGCCGGAAGGCACATGGAACACCTTGTTCGTGTCGGCGCGCGCTGTGGGGGGCGATGACGACTACCTCGTCCTCAGCGTGCCTAGCGCCGTGGTGAAGGACCGGATCGTGACCCGGCACCTTCCCGTGCTCGAGGAAGCCTGTGCCGAAGTCGGTGGACAACCCATGCAGATCCTGTTCGAGGTGCACACCGACGCGGGTGACACCGACCGGCGGGAGGCCGACCCCCCGTCGTCGCCACCGCCGGGCGGGCTCGAAGCCGACCAGCCGGTTGGGCAGGGTGGCGACCCCGGCCGCCAGAAACCGCACGTGGAACGGATCGCCGGCCCGAACGAACGACGACTCCAGGATACGTCTCCCAACCCCAAGTACACCTTCGAGGCCTTCGTGAGCGGCACGTCGAACCGCTTCGCCCTGGCCGCCGCCATGGGTGTCGCCGAGAAGCCGGCCCGGTCGTTCAACCCCCTGTTCAT
Organism: Acidimicrobiales bacterium; assembly: GCA_038232455.1. GTDB lineage: Bacteria > Actinomycetota > Acidimicrobiia > Acidimicrobiales > AC-14 > DATAQC01. The sequence goes on along the minus strand of JBBSHU010000033.1, from coordinate 7,301 downwards.
CTACGGCGACGCCGGACTGGGCAAGACCCACCTCCTGCACGGCATCGGCAACTACGTCCACAAGCACTACGAGCACCTGAACGTGGTCTACGTCTCGGCCGAGAGCTTCACCAACGACTTCATCGAGTCGATCCGCACCAACACCCAGTTCGCCTTCAAGCAGCGCTACCGCACCTGCGACGTGCTCCTCGTCGATGACATCCAGTTTCTGGAACGCAAGGACGGGACGAGGGAAGAGTTCTTCCACACCTTCAACGCCCTCCACGACGACAACCGCCAGATCGTCATCACCTCGGACCGGTCGCCGAAGAACCTGTCGGCGTTCGAAGATCGGCTGCGCACCCGTTTCGAGTGGGGTCTCACCACCGACGTCCAGCCGCCCGACCTCGAGACCCGCTTGGCCATCCTGCGCCGCAAGTCCGAGCCCGAGACGCCGCTGCCCGACGACGTGCTCGAGTACATCGCCACCCACGTCACCGACAACATTCGCGAGCTCGAAGGGGCTCTCATCCGCGTGGCCGCCTATGCGAGCATCCACGACGTGCCCGTCACCCTGGCCATCGCCGAGGAGCAGCTCCACCACCTCATCAGTGCCGAGGCCCGCCAGCTCACTCCCCGGATGATCCTCGACACGACAGCCGAGATGTTCGGCATGACCATCGAGGACCTCACCGGCAAGAGTCGCAGCCGTCCACTGGTCACCGCCCGACAGATCTCGATGTACGTCTTCCGCCAGATGACCGACTTCAGCTACCCCGCCATCGGACGGGAGTTCGGTGGCCGTGACCACACCACGGTCATCCATGCCGTTGACAAGATCAGCACGCTCATGAAGCAACGTCGGGCCATCTTCGACCAGGTGACCGCTCTCATGCAGCGCCTCGGGAGCGGGTCATGACGGCCTGGCAGCCCGCGACTCACACTCACACCCGCGCCCCTGATTGGGGACGAACTGGGGAGAGGCGCGACTTGTCCCCCGTCGCTACCTCGGTGACCACCTCACCGCGCCCCCCTGGGGATGGCTCCGGGAGAGGGACACGGCCTCTCACCTGGCATAATGTCGCTTCGTCCCCAGTCCACAGGCCCTACTCCTACTCCCGCCTTTTCTTCTCTAATGAATCAAAAGAGGAGTGCCTGTGAAGTTCCGTGCCGAACGTGACGTCCTGCTTGAGGCCTTGGGTATGGCAGCAAGGGCTGCCGCCACGCGCGGCGGAGCGATGCCCGCGCTGTCCGGAGTCCGACTGGAGGTGGCCGGCAACAGCCTCCACCTGGCTGGGAGCGATCTCGATCTCACCATCCAGGTACAGGCCGAGGTGGCCGGTATCGAGGCGGGGGTCTGCGTGGTTCCCGCCCGGTTGGCAACCGACATCGTGCGGGCGGTCGAGCCGGGCGCGGTGATGGTGGCCGTCGAGGGCAGCGAAGCTGTCATCTCGGCCGGGCGGTCGCAGTTCGCAGTTCGGCTCCTGCCTGCCGAGGAATTTCTTCGCCTACCGGAGCCGTCAGCCGAGGGCGTCACCCTGGATGCGGCCGAGTTGGTCAAGGCGCTGCACCAAGTGGTGCCGGCAGCCAGTCACGACGACGCCCGGCCCATTCTCACCGGGGTTCTGCTGGCCGCCGAGAGCGACGGGCTGCGTCTGGTGGCCACCGACTCCTACCGGCTGGCCCTGTGTGATCTTCCCGGCACCGACCTGCTTGCGGCCGGCCAGCAGGTACTGCTCCCATCGCGGGCCCTGGGTGAGCTCACCAGGGTGGCGGCTGGTCCCGACAAGGTCCGACTGCGCCTCGGCACCGACGAGGCCAGCTTCGAGACGGGAACCGTGCGGGTCACCACCCGCCTCATCGAGGGTGATTTCCCCAATTACCGCCAACTGATCCCGCCCAGCTACCCCAACCGGGTGGTGGTCGGCAGGGAGCCACTCCTCGACGCCGTGCGCCGGGTCAAGCTCCTGGCCCGGGAGGCCACCCCGGTTCGGCTGGCCCTCCGCCCCGACGGATTGGAGCTCACAGCCATCACCCAGGATGTCGGCCAGGCCCGAGAAGAGGTCGATGCCAAATACGAAGGCACCGAGATGGTCGTGGCGTTCAATCCCGAGTTCCTCATCGACGGGTTGGAGGCGACCACCGGCGACCAAGTTGTGATCGAGACCCTCGACGCTCTCAAGCCGGCCACGATCCACGCCACCGAGAGCTCCAACTTCGTCTACCTGTTGATGCCCGTCCGGGTCTCCTGACCCCTGCCGGGTTCCCGGCTCCGTGCCCGATGGAACGCCGGCTCCGTGCCCGAACGGAAATACTGGCTCCGACGACCGTGCATCTCGACCACCTGTGGCTCACCGACTTTCGTAGCTGGGAGAGCGCCGACCTGACGCTGGCCCGGGGCCTCACCGTCATCCAGGGCGGCAATGCCGCGGGCAAGACCAACCTCCTGGAGGCCATCGCCTACCTGGCCACACTGTCGTCGTTCCGGGGTGCCCCCAACGAGGCTCTCGTCCGATCCGGATGCACCGAGGCGGTGGTGCGCGGTGAGGGAAGGCGGAACGGCCGGGATCTGCTCCTGGAGGCGGAGATCCGGGTAGCCGGCCGTGGCCGGGTGGCCCTCAACCGCCAACCAGTGCGGCGGGCCGCCGCCCTGATGGATGCCCTACGGGTGAGCGTGTTCTCCCCCGACGATCTGGTGCTGGTGAAGGGCCCGCCGGGCGGACGCCGGCGGTGGCTCGACGATGCCCTGGTGGCCTTGCACCCCCGCAACGACGCCCTCCGGCGGGAGTTCGAGCGGGTGATCCGTCAGCGGACCGCCCTTCTCGGCCAGGCCCGTGGTCGCCTCAACCCGGATGTGGCCACCACCCTCGACGTGTGGGACACCAAGTTGGTACAGACGGGGGAGGCCCTCGCCGCCGCCCGCATCGCCTTTGTGGCCCGCGCCCAACCATTGGTGGCCAAGGCCTACGCCAACCTTGCCGACGATCCTGGCGACGGGGCCTCGAATGGCGGTCCCGTGACGCTGGTCTACGAGGCACCTTGGCGGGAAGTGGGGTTGGCCGGGGCCCTGGCTGAGGTCCGTGACCATGAGCTGCGCCGGGGTGTGAGCCTGGTCGGACCCCACCGCGACGACGTGGCCCTGTCGGTCGGCGGCCTGGCGGCCAGAACCCAGGCCTCTCAGGGCGAGCAACGGACGCTGGCGCTGGCCCTGCGCCTGGCCGCTCACCTCGTGGTCACCGAGGAGTTGGGGGAGCCGCCTGTGTTGTTACTTGACGATGTGTTCTCCGAACTCGACGCCCGGCGCAGCCGTTCGTTGTTCGACCACCTCCCGCCCGGCCAGGCTCTGCTCACCACCACCGGACCGGTTCCCGAGGGGGCCCGTCCCGAACGGGTGCTCGAGGTGGTCGACGGCCGGATCCTCGGACCGAGCGGGGACCAGGGCCCGTGATCTGGCGACCACTGCCCCGGCCGGGCGACGACGACAGGGGCCGTCCACCGCGCCCCGTGGGTGATTCGCTCGGGGTAGTGGCCCGCCATCTGGGGGCGCCACCACCGGAGGCGCTGGCGCGTCTGTTCCAGCAGTGGGAGGCACTTGTGGGAGCGGCGGTGGCGGCCCATTCCCGACCTGTTTCACTGGTCCGGGGCAGGCTGGTGGTGGCCGTCGACCAACCGGGCTGGGCGGCCCAGCTCGGTTGGTTGTCCGACGACGTGCTGCGTCGCCTGGCCGACGCTCTCGGCCCCGGTGTGGTGACTGAGTTGGTGGTGCGTGTCCGCCCGGGTTGAGGACGGTTTCTGGTATCCTTGGGTACGTGTCATTCAACCCGCTGACCTGGGGTTTCTCCCCGGATCAGCCGGCCCTTCCCCCGGATTGGCACCCTCGCGGCCACCTGGTCGCTCCACCCGTCGAAATCGCGAAAGGCCGCGTTTAGTTGGCCCAGACAACGTCGTACGGCGCCCAGGACATCACCGTCCTCGAGGGTCTCGAGCCCGTCCGGAAGCGCCCCGGAATGTTCATCGGTTCCACGGGCCTCAACGGCCTCCATCACCTGGTCTACGAAGTCGTCGACAACTCGGTCGACGAGGCCATGGCCGGGTTCTGCACCCGCATCGACGTCACCCTGCTGGCTGACGGTGGCTGCCGGGTCGTCGACAATGGCCGGGGCATCCCGGTGGGGCGCGATCCGCGCTTCAAGTCCAAGTCGGCCGCCGAGGTGGTGCTCACCACCCTGCATGCAGGAGGCAAGTTCGGCAGCGGCGCCTACCAGGTGTCGGGCGGTCTGCACGGGGTCGGGGTGTCGGTGGTCAACGCCCTGGCCCGTCGCCTCGAGCTCGAGATCGACCAGCACGAGCAGCGTCACCGCATGGTCTTCACCAACGGGGGCAGGCCCGAGGGCCGCCTCGAGGTGGTCGGCCGGTCCCCACGGGGCCGCACCGGCACCACCGTGGCCTTCTGGCCCGACGCCACCATCTTCGAGTCCGAGGGCACCGAGTTCCGAGCCCAGACCATCCTCGAGCGCCTCCAGATCATGGCCTTCCTCAACAAGGGCCTGGAGATCCGCTTCCGTGACGAGCGCGAGGGTAAAGAGCAGGAACAGATCTTCCGGTACGCCGGCGGCATCGTCGACTTCGTCCGTCACCTGAACCACGCCAAGGAGGCGTTGTTCAAGAAGGTGGTGCACTTCGAGTCGATCGAGGAGAAGCAGGAGGCCGAGGTCGCCCTGCAGTGGAACACCGGCTACCACGAGGGTATCCACAGTTTCGCCAACGGCATCGCCACCATCGAGGGGGGCATGCACGAGGAGGGGCTCAAGAAGGCCCTCACCAACGCCGTCAACCGCTATGCCCGGGCCAAGGGTCTCCTGAAGGAAAAGGACGACAACCTCCAGGGCGAGGACATCCGCGAGGGCCTCACCGCCATCGTGAGCGTGAAGGTACGCGAGCCCCAGTTCGAGGGGCAGACCAAAGCCAAGCTGGGCAACGTGTCGGTGCGGTCGATGGTGGAGCGCACCACGTTCGAAAAGCTGGGCGACTGGCTCGAGGAGCATCCGCCCGAGGCCCGCCAAGTCGTGCAGAAAGCCGTGCAGGCGGCCCGGGCCCGCCTGGCCGCCCGCCAGGCCCGGGAGGTCATTCGCCGCAAGACGTTGCTCGAAGGCGCCGGCCTGCCCGGCAAGCTGGCCGACTGCTCGTCGAAAGACCCGATGGAGTCCGAGCTGTTCATCGTCGAGGGCAACTCCGCCGGCGGCTCGGCCATCTCCGCGCGCAACCCGCGGACGCAGGCCATCCTGCCCATCCGGGGCAAGATCCTCAACGTCGAGCGGGCCCGCATCGACCGGATGCTGAAGAACATCGAGATCCAGTCCCTCATCTCGGCCATCGGTGCCGGCGTGGGCGAGGAGTTCGACGAGACCAAGATCCGCTACGACAAGGTCATCCTGCTGGCCGACGCCGACGTCGACGGCAACCACATCCGTACCCTGCTGCTCACCTTCTTCTTCCGCCAGATGAAGCCGCTGGTGGAGCTGAACCACATCTTCATCGCCCAGCCGCCGCTGTACTCCACGGTCGTGGGCAAGGACAAGGTGTACCTGAAAGACGACGCGGCGCGAGACCGGTTCCTCACTGAGAACCCAGGCAAGAGCTTCGAGTTCCAGCGCCTCAAGGGGCTGGGTGAGATGGACTTCGGCGAGCTGAAGGACACCACCATGGACCCGACCCGCCGCACCCTGCTCGGGGTGTCGGTGGAGCAGACCGCCCAAGCAGACGAGATTCTGTCGGTGCTCATGGGCGACGACGTCGAGTCCCGCAAGGGCTTCATCCAGAACAACGCCAAAGACGTCAGGTTCCTCGACATATGACCGACCTCTCACCGCGCGACGGCATCGAGCCCATCGAGCTCCAGGAGGAGATGGAGCAGTCCTTCCTGGTCTACGCACTTTCCGTCATCACCTCCCGGGCCCTGCCCGACGTGCGCGACGGCCTCAAGCCCGTGCACCGCCGCATCCTGTGGACCATGTCCACCCTCAACTTCCGCCCCGACCGCCCCCACGTGAAGTGCGCCCGGGTCACCGGCGACGTCATGGCCAAGTACCACCCCCACGGCGACTCGGCCATCTACGACGCTCTCGTCCGCATGGCCCAGCCCTTCAGCCTGCGCCACCCCCTCGTCGACTTCCACGGCAACTACGGCTCGCCCGACTACGACGCCGCGGCGGCCCGCTACACCGAGTGCCGGTTGTCACCGCTGGCCATGCAGCTGCTGGCGGCCATCGACGAGGACACCGTCGACATGGTCGACAACTACTCGGGCGAGTTCGAGGAGCCGGCGGTGCTGCCCGCCCGGTTCCCCAACCTGCTGGTCAACGGCAGCCAGGGCATCGCCGTGGGCATGGCCACCAACATCCCGCCCCACAACCTGGCCGAGGTGGCCGACGCCACTCTCCATCTCATCGACAACCCCGACGCCACGCCCGACGACCTCATGGCGTTCGTGAAGGGTCCCGATTTCCCCACCGGTGCCTACATCCTGGGCCGGGCCGGGATCATGGACGCCTACCGCACCGGCCGGGGCTCCATCAAGATGCGGGCCAAGGCCGAGATCGTCGAGGGCAAGAACGCCGACGAGATCGTGATCACCGAGCTGCCCTACCAGACGAGCGTGTCGTCGGTGGCCTCCAAGATCGCCGAGCTTGTCGATTCCCGGCAACTCGAAGGCATCCGCAGCCTGGAGAACCTGTCGGCGGAAGGCGAGACCCGCCTGGTCGTCTACCTCAAGCGCGATGCCACGGCGCAGGTCGTGCTCAAGAACCTCTACAAGCACACGCCGCTGCAGACCAACTTCTCGGTCAACGCCGTGGCCTTGGTCGACGGCATCCCCCGCACCCTGAACCTGGTGCAGCTGCTGTCGGCCTACGTGGCCCACCAGGTCGACGTCATCACCCGCCGTTCGCAGCGCCGGTTGCGCAAGGCCCAGGAACGGGCCCATCAGGTGGAGGGCCTCATCCGGGCCCTCGACATCATCGACGAGATCATCGCCCTCATCAAGGCGTCGGCAGACAAGGCCGCCGCCCGAGCCGGCCTCATGGCTGCACCCTTCGAGTTCAGCGAGGTGCAGGCCGAGTACATCCTCGACATGACCCTGTCCCGCCTCACCCGCCTGGCTCGCACACAACTCGAAGAGGAGCTGGCCCAACTGCGGGAGACCATGGCCGAGCTGGAAGCCATCCTGGGCGACCCCGTCCGCCTGCGCCAGGTCATCAAGACCGAGCTGGGCGAGGTCCGCACCAAGTTCGCCGCACCCCGCCGGGCCGAGATCATCTTCGACG
>JBBSHU010000032.1:0-28265 GCA_038232455.1 Acidimicrobiales bacterium | reverse complement strand
GGGGGCCGCTCGGGCCCTGCTCCCCGCTGAGGGGGCCGCTCGGGCCCTGGGGCCGGCTGGGTCGCCATGGCCAGGGCGCTCTCCAGCTCGGAGAGCTGGCGTTGCTGCCAGTCCTGGAAGGTGGCGCCGCGGGGGGAGAGTGTCTCGGTGATGGCGACGACCGGTATGGCCGCCTTGGTGGCGGCCGCCGCCAGAGCCCGGACATCGGGCGTGGCGTTCTGCGAGTTGTACACGAACACCTTGACCTGGCGGTCGGCGATCTGGCGATCGAGCGCTTCTTTGTCCTGAGCCGTGGGTTCGTTGCCCTCGGCGATGGCGTCCGAGAACGACGGAGGAGTCCGCACTTGAAGGCCGAGCGCATCGGCCATGCCCGCGAAGATGCTCTCGGAGATGGCGATCGGAGTGCCGGCATAGGCGGCCCGGATACGGGCGATCTGGTCGTCGTAGGCCTTGAGGCCCTCAGATTCGAGTCGAGCGGCTTGGGCGTCGAACCAGGCAATGTCGCCGGGGTCGACCCGCTCGAGGGCGGTGGCCATCCCGTGGATGACCCGGTGCACGTCGGCCGGCACGTACCACCGGTGGGGGTTGTCGCCATGCTTGGCACCGACGACCTCGCCGACGTCGACCACGACCCGGCCCGACGAGGGGTTGGCGCCGACCAGCTTTGATGCCCATTCGTCGTAGCCGACACCGTTGACGACCATCAGGCGAGCGTCAGCGACGGCAACGCTGTCGGATGGCTTGGCGTCGTAATCGTGGGGATCGACGCCCGGGTCCCTGATGATGCTGGAGACGGCGACCCGGTCGCCGCCGAGCTGGCCGAGGAGGTTGCCCCACATGTCCTCGGCGGCGACGGCGGTGATCCTGGCCTTGCCGCCCGACGGGAAGCCTGTCGACCCCACTGCTCCCGACGAACAGCCGGTCGCAGCCAGGACGCCGACAAGAATGAGAATCGATTTCATTTAGGCCATCATCCTCCCCGGGAGGGTGGACGTCAAGGGGCGTTGACGCACGCCCGGGCCGTACCGATGGATACTCGTGGCGTGGCGATGCTGGGGCCGAGCGTGGAATTCGTGGGCCGGACCGAGGAACTGGCCCGGTTGGAGCACGCCCTGGAGCGGGCGGTGGACGGCGAGCCGACGGCACTGGTCGTTGGTGGTGAGAGCGGCGTGGGAAAGACCAGGCTGGTCGCGGAGTTCGGGGACCGGGCGACCCGGGGCGTCGGGGCCACGGTGCTGATCGGGGGGTGCATCGACCTCGGCAATGGCGGCCTCCCTTACTGGCCGGTCGTCGACGCCCTTCGAGGTCTCGTGCGGAGGCTGGGGCGGCCGTGGGTGGACGAGGCGGTGGGGTCGCTGCGGTCCGAGCTGAGCCTCCTGCTCCCCGAGCTTGGCTCCGGCGACGCCGGCACGCCGGTCGGGCACGGAGCCGGGGCTCCCTTCGGGCACGGAGCCGGGGCTCCCTTCGGGCACGGAGCCGGGGCTCCCTTCGGGCACGGAGCCGGGGCTCCCTTCGGGCACGGAGCCGGTGAACAGCCGGGGCTCACCGGGCCGGCGGCCCAGGGCCGACTGTTCGAGCTCGTCCTCGGTATCCTCGAGCGTCTGGCCCGGCAGGGCCCGGTGGTGCTGGTCATCGAGGACCTGCACTGGGCCGATCAGTCGACGCGCGACCTCCTGTCGTTCGTGATCGTCAACCTCCACAAGGCGCCGGTGGTGATCATTGCCACGTACCGCAGCGACGCGCTCGTCAGCGGCCACCATCTTCAGCCTCTGCTGGCAGAGCTGCGGCGAAACCGACGGGCCGACACGATCGACCTCCTCCGCTTCACCCGCGACGAGCTGTTGGCCCAGCTGACCGCTATCCAGGGCACGGTCCCGACCCCCGAGCTGGTCGATGCCATCTGGGCCCGCTCCGAGGGGAATGCCTTCTTCGCCGAGGAATTGCTGGCGGCCGCCGGCGAGCGGGGCTCGAGGGTCGACGCAGGTATCCCGCTCAGCTACGCCGCCGGCACCCCGGAGCTGCCGCCCAGCCTCCGCCAGATCCTGTTGGCGCGCGTCGACGGGCTGTCCTCGACGGCCCAGGCCGTACTGCGGCGGGTGGCGGCCGGTGGGCCTCGCATGCCCTACGCGCTGCTGGCCGCCACCGTCGCCGCCTCCTCTAGCCTGGACGAGGACGTGCTGTGCGATGCCTTGCGTGAATGCGTCGACCACCAGGCACTGGTCGCCGAATGCGATGCCTACGTGTTCCGTCACGCCCTGTTGCGCGAAGTCGTCTACGGCGAGCTTCTCCCCGGCGAGCGGACGCGGTTTCACGCCGCCTACGGCAAAGCCATCGCCGCCGACGGGTGCCTCTCGGCGGGCTCGGTCGAGGGTGAGCTCGCCTATCACTGGTACGAGGCAGGCCAGCCGGAACGGGCCCTCCCGGCCGCCGTGGCCGCGGCGGTGGCGGCTGAGCGGGTCTACGGATTTGCCGAGGCCCAGCGGCACTACGAACGGGCCCTCGAGCTCTGGGACCGGGCCCCCGACGCCGCTGCCACGACCGACGTCGACCGCCTGGGCCTGTACGAGCGGGCCGCCGAGGCCGCCAATCTGGCCGGTGACCACGCCCGGGCCATCGCCCTGGCCCGGGCGGCCATCGACGACGCCGACGACGCCGGCCAGGATGTCGGGCGCCCATCGGAGGAGAATGCGGACCTCCGGGGGCTTCGCCACGCCCTGCTTCGCGAGCGACTGGGCTGCTACCTCTGGGCGGCGGGGGAGAGCGAGGCCGCCCTGGCCGCCTACGACGAGGCGGCCCGTCTGGTGCCGCACCGGCAGGCCACTGCCGAGCGCGCCCGGGTGGTGGCCGCCCAGGCCCAGGCTCTCATGTTGGCCGGGCGATACCGGGAATCCCGATCGCGGGCCGAGGAAGCGCTCGAGGTGGCGCGCCGGGTGGGGGCCCGGGCCGAGGAGGCTCACGTGCTGTCCACCCTCGGCGTCGACCTGGCGTTCCTCGGCCATGCCGCCGCGGGTGTCAGCCTGCTCGAGGACGCCCGGGCCATCGCCGAGGAGGCGGGCACGCCCGAGGACGTGGCCCGGGCCTGGCTCAACCTGGCCGAGCTCCTCTCCGGCCCCCTCAACCGGCTCCAGACCGCGGCGACGGTAGCTGAGCAGGGCGTGTCGCGGGTGCGGCGCCTGGGCCTGGAGCGCTCCTACGGCGTGTCCCTCCAGGCCATTGCCGTCAACACTCTGTTCCGCCTGGGCCGCTGGGACGACGCCGACCGATTCCTCGCCGATGCCATGACGTGCCGACCGGGCGGGGCGGCCGCCATCGACCTGCACCTGGCCAGGGCCAAGCTGGCCGTGGGCCGGGGCCAGGTGGAGGCGGCCAAGGCCGACCTGGCCGTGGTCGAGGAGCTGAGTGCCCACACCGTCGACGCCCGCTGCCAGGCTCCCCTTCTCACGCTCAGGGCCGGCCTGGCCCTCTGGGAGGGCGATGTGGACGAGGCTCGCCGGGCTGTCGCCGTCGGTTTGGCCGTCGCCGACCGCACCGACGACACCTGGTTCGTGGCCCCCCTCGTGTGGCATGGCCTCCGGGCCGAGGCCGACGGCGCCGAGGTGGCCCGGGCCCGCAGGTCCATCGCCGACGTCGAGGCGGCCCGAGCCACCGGGGCCGAGCTTCGAGCGCGCATCGAGGCCCTGGCCGATCAGTCCAAGGATGCCGCCCCCCCGGTGCGGCAGGCGGTGGCGGCCTACGTGGCCCTGTGCGTAGCCGAGTGGTCACGGGTGGAGGGGGTCAGTGCCCCCGCAGCGTGGACGGCAGCGGGTGATCGCCTCGATGCTCTCGGCCAGCCCTATCCGGTCGCGTATGCCCGCATGCGCGAAGCCGAGGCCCTGCTCTCACGCCGGGCTCGGTCGCCGCGCGCCGCCGACGTCCTGCGGGCGGCCCATCGGATGGCCTCGGGCCTGGGGGCACTGCCTTTCCAGCGCCAGATCGAGGCGTTGGCGGCCCGGGCCCGGATCTCGCTCGAACCCGACGAGGAGGTGGTGGTGCCCCCGTCGACCCCGGACGCCCTCGGCGACCTCACCCGCCGCGAGCGCGAGGTGTTGGGGCTCGTGGCTGAGGGGCGGAGCAACCGGGAAGTGGCCGAAGCCCTGTTCATCAGCGAGAAGACGGCCAGCGTCCACGTGTCCCACATCCTGGCCAAGCTCGGCGTCAGGAGCCGGGTCCAAGCCAGCGCAGTGGTTCACCGCCTCGACGCCGCCAGGTAGGCACGCCCCGGAAATAAGGCAGGGGTGCCCCGGGAATAAGGCACCTGCCCGATGGCAGGTAACCCCGTTGCTGCGACGCTGGCCTCATCGCAGCAGTTGACCCGGGGGGGCTCATGATTGACGACCGAACGACCACAGGCCCGTCGCCTCTGGCGGCACCGGCACCGGCCACCGTGCCTGATGTCATCGATCACCTGACGGCAATTCAGTCGTGGGTCGAGGAGAACTCCGAGGGGGGCAAGCACGACGGGGTGGCCTGCTTCAACTTCCTCTACCACCAGGTCACCTGCCGGGTGCTCGAATGGATCGACGGCGGCAGGTTCGCCGATGCCAACTTCCTCACCACGCTCGACCTGGTCTTCGCCGGCCGCTACCTGGCCGCTCTACGGGCCGACGAGGTCGACCCCAAGACGGCACCGAGCTCCTGGGAGGCCCTGCTGGGGATCCGCAGCGAGCGACGGATCTCGCCCCTGCAGTTCGCCGTCGCCGGCGTCAACGCTCACGTGAACTTCGACCTGCCCTGCGCCGTCGTCGCCACGTGTGAGCAGCTGGGGACCGAGCCCAATTCGGGCACCCAGCGGGCCGACTACGACAAGGTGAACGAGATCTTCGCTGAGGAGATGCAGAGCCTCCGCCGGCATTTCGAAGATCGCTTCGAACGCTGGCTCGACGAGTGGCTCCTGGGTCACGTCGAGAACGTCCTCGGCAACTTCAGCGTCGAGGCGGCGCGCGACACGGCATGGGCGCAGGCCGAGGTGCTCTTCGCCCTTCGCCGTCACCACGAGGCCGAGGACGGGTTCGTCAGCTCGCTCGACCACCTGGCCGGTCTGGCCGGTCGCGGCCTGTTGGTGCACCTGTGAGCCCGTCGGCAGGACTGCTGGCAACCGACGTGTCGCCCGGCACCGCCAGCCCCGGTGAACTGGTCGAGCGAGCCGCCCGCTCGGACGAGACGGCATGGCGGGCTCTGGTCGATCGGTTCAAGGCCATGGTGTGGTCGATCACGAGGGCCCACGGCCTCTCCGGCTCCGATGCCGCCGATGTGTCGCAGACCGTCTGGTTGCGCCTCGTCGACAACCTGGAGCGGTTGCGTGAGCCCGAGCGGGTTGGCACCTGGCTGGCCGTGACCACCCGGCACGAGTGCATCCGGGTGTCGCAACTTCGCCAACGCAGCGTGTTGACGGCCGAGCCCGAGGCCGTTGAGGCCCTCGGGTCGCCGGTCGACGACGACCCGGAATTCGCCTTCGCCCGGCAGGATCGAGACGGTGCCCTGCGTGCGGTCGTGGCGACCCTGCCCGAGCGCTCCCAGGCCCTGCTCCGCATGCTCATGGCCGATCCTCTCGTGTCCTATGGCGAGGTGGCCGCCGGGCTGGGCATTCCCATCGGGTCCATCGGCCCGACGCGGCAGCGCCGCTTCAAGGTGCTGCGAGCCAAGTGCGTCAGCGCGGGAATCTCGCTGTGAGCCTCGCCGGGTCCTGTCCCGTGGCCGGCCCCTCCCACCGCCCTGAGAACACGGGCGGCGGGCCCCTCCCCACGGGCCACCCGTCTCGGGAGCGGGGAGTCGACGCCCTGCGGGCGGCGGCTTCGCCCCGAAGCCTCGCCGGGTCCTGTCCCGTGGCCGGCCCCTCACACCGCCCTGAGAACACGGGCGGCGGGCCCCTCCCCACGGGCCACCCGTCTCGGGAGCGAGTGGCGGAGGCCCGGGCCGCCCACCCGGCGGGCTCGGACGCCGGCTCGCAACCTGACCAGCGCCACCTCACGGTGGTGAGGCCCATCCGGCCCCCGGCCGGCCCCGAAGCGTGGTCGGCCGGCCTGTGGGGTTCGTTCGCTTGAACCGATAGCCCCCCGGGTCGTCCTACGGTACGGGCATGGTGCCAGCCAGGGCTCGGGCCTCCGCAGGCGGAACAAACACTCTCGAGGCGAGCGTTACCGCCCTGGCTCGCCGGCTTGCCGGCCTGGCCGGGGAGCGGTCCAAGGTCGTGCAGTCGTCCTGGTGGAGCGAACGCATGCTCGAGTGGGCGATGTCGCATCCGTCGTTCCGCACCGAGTTGTTCCGTTTCGTCGACGTCTTTCCGGCCACGACCGGCGACGCCGACGTACTCGCCCATCTCGACGACTACTTCGAGGGGGCCGACATCCCGAAGGTGCTCGACCTCGGACTCGGGATCGCCGACCATGTGCCCTTCGGATCGGCAGCCGCCGCCGGCTTGGCCCGCCGGAACATCTCGCGGGTGGCCGAGCAGTTCATCATCGGCAAGGACCCGGCCGACGCCGTCGTCGGATTGGAGCGACTGTGGCGGCAGGGGAGCGCCTTTACCGTCGACCTCCTCGGAGAGAAGACGATCACCGAGGCCGAGGCCGATCGCTATGCCGCCCGGGTGGGCGAGTTGTTGTCCACGCTGGTCCGGGCCACCCGGAGTTGGCCGGCCGACGACCATCTCGAAGCCGACGACCTCGGTCCCCTCGCCCGGGTGAACGTGAGTGTCAAGCCGACCGCGTTGGCCTCCCGCCACGCTCCCCTCACCCGCGCCGACGGGTTGGCCCGGGCCAAAAGCCGTCTGCGGCCGATCCTGCGCCAGGCGAACGACCTCGGGGCCTTCGTCCACTTCGACGCCGAGCACTACGAGGTCAAGGACCTCACGCTGCAACTGTTCCAGGAGCTGTTGAGCGAGCCGGAGTTCGCCGAGGTGGAGGCGGGAGTGGTGCTGCAGGCCTATCTCGTCGATTCCCACGACGACCTGGCCGACCTCGTCGCCTTCTCGGGAGCGAGGGCCCGGCCCATCACGGTTCGCCTGGTGAAAGGCGCCTACTGGGACACCGAGACGGTAATCGCCCGCGCCCAGGGATGGCCCGTCCCCGTCTATCAGGACAAGGCCGAGACCGACGCGAACTACGAGCGCTGCGTCCGCCTCCTCCATGACCACCACGGCCAGGTGCGAGCGGCGTTCGCAAGCCACAATCTGCGGTCGCTGGCCTATGCGGTGGAGTACGCCCGCTCCGTTGCCATCGACGACCGCGGGTTCGAGATCCAGATGCTCCACGGCATGGCCGAACCGGTTCATGCCGCCGTGAGGGGCCTGGGCCTGCGCCTGCGGGTCTACGCACCCGTGGGAGAGCTCGTGCCGGGCATGGCCTATCTGGTCCGCCGGTTGTTGGAGAACACGGCCAACGAGAGCTTCGTGCGCCAGCGCTTCGTCGAAGGACGCGAACTCGACGAGATGCTGCAACCCCCCGTCGTCGACGCGCTTCCCATCATGGTGACTGGGCCCCGCCTGGCCACCGACCCCGCCGATCCCGGCCCGTACCGTCACGAGCCCCTCGCCGAGTGGCGCCGGACGATGGCCCGGTCCGCGTTCTCGTCGGCCGTGGACCGGGTGGGCGAAACGGCCCACGAGTTGCAGGTGCCGGCGGTGATCGGCGGACGGCAGGCGATGACGGCGGCCACCATCGCGTCGGTCGATCCGGCCGATCCCACGACAACGGTTGCCGTCTCTGCGGCGTGCGGCCGGCGCGAGGCGGACGCCGCCCTCGAGGCCGCTCATCGTTCGTGGCCTGCGTGGCGACGGACTCCCGTTCGGGAGCGGGCGGCGGTGGTGTTCCGGGCCGCCGAGTGGTTCCGGGCCCGACGGGCCGAGATTGGCGCGTTGGAGGTATTCGAGGCGGGAAAACCCTGGGCCGACGCCGACGCCGACGTGTGTGAGGCCATCGACTTCTGCGAGTACTACGGCCGCCGGGCCATGGCGCTGGACGCCGGCGGTGAGGTGGTTTCCGCTCCCGGTGAGCGAAACTTGCTCCGGTACTCCGGACGGGGCGTTGGTGTCGTGATCGCCCCGTGGAACTTCCCGTTGGCCATTCCGACCGGCATGGTCGTGGCCGCCCTCGTCACCGGCAACGCCGTTGTGTTCAAGCCGGCCGAGCAGACTCCAGCGGTCGCCTTCCGCCTGGTGGAAGCCCTGGCTGCGGCGGGCCTGCCCGAGGGGGTGCTCAACTTCCTACCGGGACCGGGCGAGGTGGTCGGCGCCCATCTGGTCGAGCACCCTGACGTCGCCTTCGTGGTCTTCACCGGATCGCGTGAGGTGGGTCTGGGCATCGTGGAAGCCGCGGCGGTCCACCGCCGGGGCCAGCGCCAGGTCAAGCGGGTCATCGCCGAGATGGGGGGCAAGAACGCCCTCATCGTCGATGCCGACGCCGACCTCGACCAGGCCGTGCCCCTCGCCGTGGCGTCGGCGTTCGGCTACGCCGGCCAGAAGTGTTCGGCCGCCTCCCGCCTGGTGGTGGTCGACGCCGTGTACGACGAGGTCGTCGAGCGCCTGGTGGGTGCGTCGCGGGACCTGCGCGTCGGCCACCCTCGCCATATAGACACCGACATGGGGCCGCTCATCGACGCCGAAGCGGTGGCGCGGGTGCGCTCCTACGTGGGGCTGGCGCCGTCGGAAGGACGGGTGCTGCTGGCGTCGGACGACATGGACGGCGAAGGGTTCTTCGTCGGCCCCACCATCGTCGGCGACGTGTCTGGCCACGCTCGCCTGGCCACCGAGGAGATCTTCGGCCCGGTGCTGGCGATCCAGCGGGCCGAGTCGTTCGAGAAAGCCCTGGCCCTGGCTAACGACACCGATTACGCGCTGACGGCCGGGATCGTGTCGCGGTCGCCGTCGCACATCCGCGCCGCAGTCGAGGAGCTCCGGGCCGGCAACATCTACGTCAACCGGGCCATCACCGGGGCGGTCGTCGGCCACCAGCCATTCGGGGGCTACGGACTTTCCGGGGTCGGTTCCAAGGCCGGCGGCCCCGACTACCTGCTCCAGTTCGTGGATCCCCGGTCGGTCAGCGAGAACATGCTGCGCCAGGGCTTCGCGCCCGACGAGGCCGAGGGTGGCCGCTGAGAGGGCTACGCTCAGCATCCCGGGCCGTTGGCGCAGTCTGGTAGCGCGCCTGCTCGACACGCAGGAGGTCACTGGTTCAAGTCCAGTACGGCCCACCGGAGGTAGCGGAACCAAATGACAATCGGCGGGCCCTTTGGCCCGCCGATTGGCGCCAGATGGTGTCTTGTCGGTGTTGTCTTGTCGGTGGGCCATCGACCGACCATCAGCACCAAGGCGATCTACCGCCTCATCGGCAATGTCCTCAAATAGTGGCCGGGGTGCGTCGGCGCGACCTCGGTACCCCGCCGGGGGGCCTCTAGTACCGGCGGCCGCGCGTCCCGATCCTCCAGCCGAAACCGATCACCACTGCGATCACGAACAGAATCAGCAACCAGATCAGAAAGCCCATCACATGTCCCTTTCATCGAACAGCCCGAACGGCGGGGGCCGAGGGTTGTACGGCATTCTTACCCTTCTGCCTCCGATCCAAGCACCCTGACGGATGCACTCCGGGGCGATGGGCCAAGGTTGGCGCGCCGCCCGTTGCCGAAGGCGTACTCTTGGCCCCCGTGAGCCATGAAATGTCGATTGAGGTGGTGGACGGCGAGTTCCCCGCCAGCCTCTGGGCCGAGGCTCACGCCGACGGCCTGATCGAATCGGCCCTGCTGCACGGCGCCACCGACTGGCGGTTCCACCATCTCCGCTGGGGGGTCGTCCTCGAGTTGGCCTTCCCTGACGAAGCGTCGTGGGAACGATTCCGGGCCCACCCGGCGGTGGTGGCCACCCTCGATGTCGAGACCAGTGCCCTCTACGGCCTGCTGGTCTACCGGGGCTGGGGTGGCTCGTCGTCACCGCGGGAGCCCCGACGCCCCCGACCCTGGGCGGGCGCCGGCGCGGCAGCGTTGCCGCTTCCCCTCGACGACCTGCTGTTTGCAGCACCGGTCCGGCCGCGCCAGCTGCTGCTGAGCTAAACCGCTGCGTAGGCGCACCGGTGGCCCTATCGTGAGGCCATCGCAGCCCGTCATTCCGCTCAGAGGGCCGCTCGGCCATCGCCCGCTCGCATGATCGGGCGGGGCCTGGTCAAACGGTGTCCGCTGTGCGGGGGCGGTGGGCTTTACACCGGGTGGTTCCGGATGCGGGAGCGCTGCCCCGGCTGCGGGTACCTGTTCGAGCGGGAGGAGGGGTTCTTCCTCGGCGCCTACGTGATCAACCTGGGTGTCACCGAGGGCCTGCTGATCGTGGGTGGGATCATCCCCCTGATCATCTTCCTGTCGGGCAATCCCGAGGCCAGCGTGATCCCGTTCATCGTGGTCGGACTGGCGGTGGCCGTCGTCGCCCCCATCGCCTTCTACCCCTTCTCCCGAACGTTGTGGGCGGCCATCGACCTCATCATCCGCCCCGTCGACGCCAAGGAGCCGAGAGACCGGACCTGATGGAGATCCTGCTCATCTCGGGAAGCCTCCGTCCCGCGTCGACCAACACCGCCCTGCTGCGCACGGCGCGGGCCGTGGCCCCGGCGGGGACCTCCGCCGTGCTGTACGACGGCCTGGCGGCCCTACCGCACTTCAACCCCGACGACGATCGCCCGCCCCTTCATCCCAGCGTCGTCGACCTGCGGACGCGCATCGGCGCCGCCGACGCCCTGCTCCTGTCGATGCCGGAGTACGCCGGCGGGCTTCCGGGGTCGTTCAAGAACCTCCTCGACTGGACCGTCGGAGGTGGCGAGACCTACGGGAAGCCACTGGCGTGGGTCAACGCCTCGGCATCGCCTACCGACGCCACCGACGCCTACGAGTCCCTCCGCATCGTGATGTCCCGCACCGGGGCCGACATCGTCGAGGCCGCCTGTGTCCATCTTCCGGTTCCCCGGGCCGCGGTGGGCCCCGACGGTCTGGTTGTCGATCCGGCGATCGTCGAGGGCATCGCCGCGGTGTTGTCGGAGCTGGCCCGACACGTCCGCCGCGCCGCCTGACCCCAGGCGTCCTCAGGCCGTGAGCACTCGGAGGCCGAGCACGAGGACGACGAGCCAGAGGGTCACCCACACGCCAATCGTGACCAGCGCGGCGATCAGGCAGCCCGGTGACGCGTCGGCGATGCGCTCGGAAAGCTCGCTCGACCGGCGGCTGTCACGGCCTGACAGGTACGGCGTGCTGCCGGGCGACGGCGCCGTCGAGCCCAACCCGGTGAACTGCATGATCACGTAGGCGGCCATCCCACCGACGCCGGCAACGATCAGGATGATGAGGAGGACGATCACGGCTTCAAGGTGGTGGGGACCGGCCCGCTGGGCGGCGCCGTGGTCGGGACCGGCGGCTTGTAGGGTGGGACGCTGAACGCCGGTCGGGGTGGACGGGTGACCACCGGGACGTCGGGGGGGGTCGTGGCCGTGGGATCGTAGGGCCCCGGGTTGTAGGGCACGGTTTCGGGCGCCCCGGAACCCGTCCCCGATCCCGGAGTGGTGGTGGTCGACGCCCGGGGCAGCTCCCCGGGGGGCGGGAAGGGGGTGTCGGGTTGGCCTTCCAGGGCCCGGCCCATGTAGTCCTTCCAGGTCATGGCCGGGAACGTCCCGCCGAAGACCTCGCCTACGCCTTTGATGTCCCTCAGGGGCTCCTGAGAGTCGGAATGACCCATCCACACCGACGTGGCCAGCTTCTGGGTGTAGCCCACGAACCAGGCGTCGCTGAAGGTCTCGGCGGTGCCCGTCTTGCCGGCGCTGCCCTCGGGGCGCCCGATGTCGGCGGCCACGCCGGTGCCGTGGGAGATGACGCCCTTGAGCACGTCGTTGACGTTGTCGGCGATGACCTCCTGGATCGCCCGGTGGCCGCTACGGGAGGTGTCGTCCTCGAGCACCTTGCCGTGGGCGTCTGTGACCTTGAGCACCGGTGTGGCGGGGAACTGCAGGCCCCGGTTGGCGAACACGCTGTAGGCCGCCGCCATGTCGAGTGGCGACACCTCGGGCTCCCCGAGCGTCAGCTGGGCCTGGAACGGGGTCTTGCCGTCGGCCTTCTTGCCGTCGGGCCGCAGCATGGTGATGCCCAGGCGGTGGGCCATCTCGGCCGTCTCGGGGATCCCGACGTCGAGGACGAGCTGGGCGAACACGGTGTTGACCGAGTAGGCCGTGGCCTCACGGATGGGAAGGGCCCCGAAGCCCGACGGTTCGGCGTTGCCGATCGTGCAGCCGGCCGCTGCGCTGTTCCCCCGACAGTTGGGCTGGGTGAAGTAGGCGGGGGCGCTGTACACCTTGTCAGGCGTGATGCCCTCCTCGAAGGCCTTGGCCAGGGTGAAAGGCTTGAACGACGAACCGGGCTGGCGCCCACTGCCACCCCCGTCGATGCACACGGGCCCCCCCTCGACGAACTTGGGAGCGGCCGAGCAGTTGCCGAGCGCCAGGTTCACCTGCGACTGGGTGAAGTCACGCCCACCCACCAGGGCCTTGACGAAGCCGGTGCTGGGTTCCACCGACACCAGCGCCATGTCGAGCGGTGCCGAGGTGCCCTGAAGGGTGTTGGACACCGCCGACTCGGCCAACCCCTGGAGGCGCTCGTCGATCGTGGTCTCCACCTTCAGGCCCCCCTCGTACACCTCGTCCTCTCCGTACTTGGCGATGAGGTAGCGGCGGACATAGTCGACGAAATAGGGGTACTGGGACTGGACTTCCTCGGGGGGGTAGACGAGGGTCGCGGTCGCCGCGGCGGAGGGGCTAGTGGTGGCGGAGGCCACCCTCAGGCGCTTGGACATGGCGTCGCTGTACTCGGCATCGTTGATGCGCCCTTGGTCGAGCATGGCCTTCAGCACCGTCTCCCGACGGATCTCCGCTCCCCCGGTGTTGCTCCGTGGCTCCTCGGAGGAGGGCTTGCGGATGAGCCCGGCCAGAGTGGCGGCCTCGGACAGGGTGAGCTCGTTGACGGGCTTGCGGAAATAGTTCTCGGCTGCCGCACCCACGCCGTAGGCACCGCCGCCCAGGTAGACGTCGGACACGTAGCGATAGAGGATTTCGTCCTTGGAGAGCTTGTTCTCGACCCTTCCGGCAAGGGCCGCCTCCCGGATCTTGCGGGACAGCGTCCGCTTGGGCCCGGTGTAGTTGCGCTTGACGTACTGCTGGGTGATCGTCGATCCGCCCTGTTCGTAGCTGCCTCCCTGCAGGTCGGCCCAGAGGGCCCGGAGGAGCGCCTGGAAATCGAGCCCGGAGTGGGAGTAGAAGCGCTTGTCCTCGATCGCCACGACGGCATCCTTGAGGTTCTGGGGAATATCGGTGCGGTTGACCTGGATGTGCGTGTCGAAGCGGTGCAGGTTGCCGAGCTGGTTGCCGGCGGCGTCGTAGATACGCGTGATGCGGCTGTCGATACCCTGCTGGGGCGTCGGTAGGTCGCCGCCGGGCGGGTCGTACAGCATGGCGAAGAGAAAGACGGAAACGAGGACCGGGGTGAGAAGGCCGACCACCAGCGCGCCGACCGTGAGCCGCCACAGGGTGTTCGAAGCACCACTGTCCGAAACCGGCCATCCACCGGGCGGGCGTTGCGACGGGGGGACCTGGGTGCTCCGCGTGGTCAGCGCCACTGCCTCAATACCGGACTCGACCAGGGCACTCGGGACATTGTATCGACGCCAGAACTACTCTCAGTCGGCGCGGTGCCCGGCGGTGGGACTACAGGCCGTACAGCCGCTTCAACTCGTCTCGGAGGGAACTCTCGGGAAGGGCGGCCTTGTCCACGGCGAGGAGCTTGCCGCCGGCGTCGTAGAACGCGGTGACAGGCATGCCGGTCCCGCCGCCCAGAGCATCGTGGAGGCCGCTGTGGTTCGCCCCCCCGATGTCGCTCGCCAACGGCCACCACTCGATGTGGTGACGCTTGGGCAGGTAGAGGGGGTCGCCGGTTTCCAGGGCGTTGACGCCCACAAAGGTGACCTTGTCCTTGAGCTCGTCCGAGACCTTGGCGAACCCGGGCAGCTCGAACTCACACGACGAGCACCAGGACGCGAAGAAGTTGACCACGACGGGCCGGCCGCGGAAGTCGGCCAGGCGTACCCGGCCCGACTTCGTGAGCGACGGCAGGTCGAACGACGCCGGCTTGGTGACCCCCGGCCCGCCGCCACCCCCGCTGGTGACGGCCACCACGGCGACGCTCACCAGGAGGGCGAGCCCCACGGCGACGACGGCGCCGACCCGGAGGCGGCGATGGCTCCTTGTACGGATAGCGGCGATGTCCGACCCTACCGTTGCGATTGTCGGCCGGAGGTGTCGGGTAAGTACGAGACGTCCGATACCCGAGGAGGAACGATGAGCGACGAGACCACTACGAACGAAGGACCCGATCCGATGAACGACGGGACCGACCCGAAGTTCAGTGACCGCAGCCGGGTGACCGGGGTCAGCACGCCGGACTCCAACCGGGCGGCCGAGGGCGAAGGCGTTCGCGCCCCGCTTGCATCCGACGGCGCCGATCACTCCGAGTTCTCGGTGTTCGACGGTGCGGGCAACGAGTCCGTCGTCGTGGTTGACACCAACGAGGAGGGCAAGCTCGTGCAGTCGACCGGTGCCTCCTCGGAGGAGGCGACCAAGGGGATCAACAAGCTGAAGGAGCGTCTGGGAGACGCCTTCGGCCCCCACTGAGCTACTGGTCGTGCAGGTGGGGGTCGGCCGCCTCCTCAACCGAGGTTGACGAGGCGGCCGAGGCCCACCGAGCGCAGTGTCTCCTGGAGCCGCGAGGTCACCCAGGTGAGGCGGTTGAGGGTGAGCAGGACCCCGAAGAACGCCAGCGACACCGACGACGCCAGGATGAGCGCGGTGAAATGGTCTTTGACCCAGTCGAAGGTCCCCGCCAGGCGACCGAGGGCCAGCCCGGCCACCAGGAAGGGCACGCCCAGGCCGAGCGAATAGACGGCCAGGAGGCTGGCGCCTTCCCATGCCCGGCCCTGCGAGCCGGCCACCGCCAGGACCGATCCGAGCACCGGTCCGATGCACGGCGTCCACCCGAACCCGAACGCCACCCCCGCCACCGGTGCGGCGAACGGGCCGAAGCGCGACGGGTTCGGTTGGAAGCGCTTCTCCTGGTAGAGCCAGGGAGCCTGGAGGACGAGCGACCCGGCGAGGAACAGGGCCATGGCCAGCACCATCAGGCCCGAGACCCGGGTCAGCAGCACATGGTTGCGGAACACCGCCTGGCCCAGGGCTGTGGCTGACAGGCCGAGCAGGATGAACACGGTCGAGAACCCGGCGATGAACAGGCAGGTGTCCCGGACGATGCGCACCACGTGGCGCTCGGGCTCGTCGCGCAACTCGGCCACGTCGAGACCCGTGACCAGGGCCAGGTAGCCGGGGACGATCGGCAGGACGCAGGGCGACAGGAAGGACACGAGCCCGCCGGCGAAGGCGGCCACGTACGTAACGCCTGCGGCGCTCATCTCAAGAGGTCGGAGACCACGACGGGCTTGAGGTTGGCGGCGGCGATGGCGGCGACGATGGGGGCGAAGGCGTCGACGGTGCCTGGGTGGCCGGTGTGGAGGCTGACGATGCCCCCGGGGTGGAGGCCGGCCGTGGTGGCCCGCACCACTGCGGCGGCCCCGGGGTCGGTGTAGTCGAGGGGGTCGACGTCGTAGCCGACCACGGTCGGGTAACCGGCCGCGCCCGCTTCGTCGAGCATGACTTGGGTGGGCGTCTCGATGCCCGACGGCCGGAACCAGCGGCCCGCCGAACCCGACTGCTGGGACAGGACGTCGCGGCACTTGGTGATCTCGGTGGCCACCCCTGTACGCCCGAGCTGGCCCAGGCTCGGGTGGGTGTACGTGTGGTTGGCCAACTCGTGGCCGTCGGCGCGCAGGCGCCCGGCCATGGTCGGGTTGGCGTCGAGCCACTGGCCGACGGCGAACACGGTGATCGGCACCCGGGCCTGCCGGGCGGAGGCGAGCAGGTTGTCGACCACGGCGACGTCGCCGGCGCCGTGAAAGGTGAGGGCCACCTGGCGGGCTCCGGGAGGACCACTGCGCACGAACCGGGCCGGGCCCCGGGGCGCAGCAGTGGTGGCGACGGTCGGGGCCGGCGGCGGCTGGGTGGTCGCCGGAGACGTCGACGGGGATGCGGGCGCCCCCGTCTTCTGGGAGGCCTTGGCACAGGCGGCCAGGAGGGCTGCCGATCCCGCCCCGAGCAGGAGGCCGCGTCGAGTCAGGGACATGCCACCATCTTGGGCCACGCGGGGACGGTTCGACAGTCGGCGCGGGTCAGGTCGACCCGTAGAACCGCTGTCGAATGAGGTTCAGGGCGCTACCCGCCTTGAACCACTCGATGTGCTCGGGAGACAGGCTGTGGGTGCAGGCGAACTCCACCGTGGTGCCGTCGGCGTGGTGGAGGAGGCACGGCACCGGCGTGTCGGGCGCCAGATCGGCGAGGCCGAGCACGGACACGAGATCACCCTCGATGACCTCGTCGTAGGAGGCAGGGTGGGCGAAGACCAGGGGGAGAACGCCCTGCTTCTTGAGGTTCGTCTCGTGAATGCGGGCGAACGAGCGCACGATCACCGCTCGGGCGCCGACGAAGCGCGGTTCCATCGCCGCGTGCTCGCGCGACGATCCCTCGCCGTAGTTCTCGTCGCCGATGGCTACCCAGTCGATGTTCGCTTCCTTGCAGTGGAAGGCGGCGTCGGGGATGGGCTCCACGACGCCGTGGACGGGGCAGCAGGTGGTTCCGGTCTCGCCCGTGAAGTCGTTCATGGCCCCGAGCCACAGGTTGCGGGTGATGTTGGCGAGATGGCCTCTGAAGCGCAGCCAGGAACCGGCGGCGGAGATGTGGTCGGTGGTGCACTTGCCCCGGGCCTTGAGCAGGACCGGAAGTCGGGTGAAGTCGTTGCCGTCCCATGCGGCAAAGGGTTCGAGACGCTGAAGGCGGGCGCTGCCGGGCCGGATGACAACATCGCCCTGTCCTTCGGTGCCGGCATTCCCGGGGGCCAGGTAGCCGCTCACCGAGTCGGCGAAGCCCATCGCCGGGAGCTCGTCGCCGACGGGCTCACCGAGATGGACGCCGTCGATGGCATCGGTCACCGGGTTGAAATCGAGGGTTCCGGCCAGCGCGTACGCCACTGTGGTCTCCGGTGAGGCGATGAAGGCGAGGGTCTGGGCGTTGCCGTCGTTGCGCTTGGGGAAGTTGCGGTTGAACGACGTGATGATCGAGTTGGCCTCGCCGTCGGCGACGTCGGAGCGCGACCATTGGCCGATGCAGGGCCCACAGGCATTGGCCAGCACGGTGGCGCCCACCGCCTCGAGGTCGGCCAGCAGGCCGTCCCGTTCGATGGTGGCTCGAACCTGCTCCGAGCCAGGGGTCACGAGGAGCGGGGTCCGGATGCGAAGGCCCCGGGCCGTCGCCTGGCGGGCCACGCTGGCCGCCCGGCCGATGTCCTCGTAGGAGGAGTTGGTGCACGAACCCACGCACGCCTGGGCCAGGCGGAGGGGCCAGCCCTTGGCCGTTGCCTCGGAGCCGAGCTCGGAGACCGGCCGGGCCAGGTCGGGTGTGTGGGGCCCGACGACGTAGGGCTCGAGCGAGCTCAGGTCGACGTGGACGATCTGGTCGAAGTAGCGGGCCGGATCGGCATCGACCTCGTCGTCGGCCCGAAGGTCGGCAGCCACGGACCCCGCGACGTCGGCGAGGGCCTCGCGGCCCGTGGCCTTCAGGTAGGCAGCCACTTTGTCGTCGAAGGGGAACACCGAGGTGGTCGCTCCCAGCTCCGCGCCCATGTTGCAGATGGTGGCCTTGCCGGTGGCGCTGATCATGGCCGTACCTGGTCCGAAGTACTCGACGATCGCTCCGGTGCCCCCCTTCACGGTGAGCAGCTGGGCCACTTTGAGGATGACGTCCTTGGGGGATGCCCAGCCCGACAACGATCCCTCGAGGCGGATACCGATCAAGCGGGGCCAACGAAGCCCGAAAGGTCCCCCGGTCATGACGTCGACAGCCTCGGCGCCGCCGACACCGACGGCCACCATCCCCAGCCCGCCGGCGTTGGGCGTGTGGCTGTCGGTGCCGATGAGCATTCCCCCGGGGAAGGCGTAGTGCTCGAGGACGACCTGGTGGATGATGCCCGAGCCCGGTTCCCAGAAGCCGATGCCGTAACGGGCCGAGGCGGTCCGGAGGAAGTCGTAGACCTCTGCGTTGACGTCGTTGGCCGCGGTCAGGTCGGCGGTTGCGCCCGCCTTGGCCAGGATGAGGTGGTCGCAGTGGATGGTGGTGGGCACCTGGACGCGCGGGAGGTCGGCGGTCATGAACTGGAGCAGGGCCATCTGGGCGGTGGCGTCCTGCATGGCGACCCGGTCGGGGACGAACTCGGCGTAGGAGTGGCCCCGATCGAGCTCCTGGGCCTCCGGATCTCGTAGGTGATTGAACAGGACCTTCTCGGCCAGGGTAAGGGGCCGACCGAGACGCTGGCGCCCGATGGTGACCCGGCCGGCCAGTTGGCCGTACAGGCCCACGGGGAGGGTGGCGTCGGGATCAGCGGAGGCGGAGATCGCAGGCTCCTGAGGGGTCGACGAGGGGCTCAGCCTACGCCGACGGGGTCCACCTCCCGGGCACCAAACCGCGTGACCATGCCGGTTGGCCACCCCCCCCCCGTTCCTGCACCATGATGGGGACGTGGCGGACCAACAGGGCGCGGGTTCGCCGCGCAGGCCCAGGAAGTCGCTGACGCCCCCGGCGTCACCCGCCCGCACCCGCAAGTCGTCGTCGGCCAAGAAGGCCGCGGCGACCAACAAGGTCGTCCCGACCAAGAAGGCAGCGGTGACCAAGAAGGCGGCATCGCTCAAGAAGGTCACGGCGGCCGAGAAGGTCACGGCGACCAACAAGGCCGTGCCGGCGCAAAAGATCGTGCTCGCCAAGAAGGCCGTGCCAGCGAGGAAGGTCGTTACCGCCAAGAAGGCTGTGCCGACCAAGAAGGCTGTGCCGACCAAGAAGGCTGTGCCGACCAAGAAGGCTGTGCCGACCAAGAAGGCTGTGCCGACCAAGAAGGCTGTGCCGACCAAGAAGGCTGTGCCGACCAAGAAGGCCACGGCGGTCGGGGGGGTGAAGAAGGCGGTCAAGGCGAGATCGGCCGGCACCGGGACGGCTGCCGGATCGCCGAAGTCCCGGGCCCCGCGGGCTTCGACCGGCGGCAGGTCGGCCGATCTGGTGGCGGGGGTGTCGATGGACGTGACCGAGGTCGTCGCCGCGCCCGACGCACCGCCGACGCCGGAAGCTCCGCCGCCCTCCCCCGACAACGCCACCACCTCCCCCGCCGACGCCACCACCTCCCCCGCTCCACCGTCCCCTCCCGACGAGGGGTCCACCGGCGCGGTCGCCAAGGGGGCGCTCGCCCTTTCTTTCGTTGCCCTCGCCCTCTGCTGGATCTCGGTGTTCTCCCTGGTTCTGGCTCCGATCATCCTGTTGGGCGTCATCGCCGTCATCGTCGCCATCCGGGCCCAGCGGGCGGGCCTCCGGCTCGCGACCGTTGCGCTCGTCATCGCTGCGGTCGCTCTGGTCGCGGGGATCGGTACCGCGGCCGCTGTCACCATGAACGGCGATTCGAGCGGTGTGAAGTACAGCTCGCTGGTGCCCGGTGACTGCCTGAAGAAGCCGGGGGTTGCGTTCGAGACGACCGAACGGGTCGACTGCGCCAAACCCCACGACCTCGAGGTCTTCGCCCTGGTCGACGACCCCGCTCCGAGAGGGGCGAAGTACCCCGGGCGGGACCTCATGGACCGCGAGGCGAACGTGGCCTGCTCGCCTCAGTTCGAGTCCTACGTCGGTGTTCCGCTCGATCTGTCGCAGCTCGGCGGCACCTACTTCGTGCCCACCAAGGCCACCTGGGACGCCAACAGCCGTCGGCTCCTCTGCACGGTCTCGGCCAAGGCGGGTCAGCTCACCGGATCGGTGAAGGGCACCAAGCGCTGAGGTCCGTTCGACGGTCAGTCCCGTCCGGGGCGCCCGGGCGCGACGATCGCCGTGGTGGCGGCGTCCCCGCTGAGGTCTTGGGCCGCTGGTGCGGCGCCGTCCACGAGGTCGGGCGGCTGTCGAATCGGGACGGGGTGCGCAACGAAGAAGTGGACCGGACCGTGTCGGTCTGCCACCTCGACGTCTCGCTGGAACGTCTCCAACGGTCACTCGTGTCTCACTGAGAGCCGGTTGCTCAGTTGTAGCCATCGCGCACGATGCCGGCCACGACCCGTAGCAGGAGGATGGTCGCGACCCCCAACCCGACGAAGCCGAACACGTGAACGTACGACGTGTTGCCGGCCGCGACCGCTCCTCCACTGGTGTCGAGCAGCACCGTGGATCCCACCATTACCAGCCCGCCCACCATGCCCAGGACCAGCCGGTTGACCAGGGTCGTGACTACCCGGGCGTCGCGTTCGTTCGAGAAGAGAGCGATCCGCCCCCGGAGCTCGCCACGAGCGGCGAGGGAGACGATGCGCTCGACCTGGGCCGGCAGTCGCCGCAGACGGGGGAGCTCGGTCAACAACCCCTTGGTCAGCTGGTCCCGGACGGAGCCACCCAAAAGTGCCATCCCCGGCAGTTCCCTGTCCATGACCCGACTCATGGCGTCGATGAGTGAGTAACCCGGCTCGATGCTGCGCACGGTCCCATCGAGCTGGACGATGGCCCGGAAGAACGTCGTCAGCTCGCTCGGCATGCGGATGTCGAACGTGGCCAACAGAGGAATGAGGTCGTTGAGGGCAGAGGCATCGAGGTCCTTTCCGGACACGACGTGCTTGGCGAGGAACCGCGCCAGCGCCTGCTCCAGGACCGCGTCGACGATGTCGTCCCCCATGGTGGCGACGCGCTCGAGGGCATCGCGCAGGCCGGCCGCATCGCCCGCCGTGGCCGCCGCCATCATCTGGAAGATGGCCATGCGTTGCACCGGGTCGAGATGGCCGGTGGAACCGAAGTCGATGACGCAGATCGTGCCGTCGTCGCCCAGCAGGACGTTGCCGGGATGCAGGTCGGCGTGGAACTCGCCCTGCAGGATATGGGCGATCATGACCCTGACCAGCCGGTCGGCGAGCTCTCGGCCGTCGAGCCCGAGGGCGCTGATCCGCTCGCGAGTGATCGCCACCCCGTCGAAGTACTCCTGCACGAGGAGCCGTCTGGTCACCAGACCACGGTGCACGGCGGGAACTCGTACACCCGATTCCGCATCCGTGGCCTGGGCCAGCTCGGTCATCTTGGCCGCCTCCACCAGGAAGTCGAGCTCGCGCTCGAGTGTCCGGACGAACTCGAGCGCCACCTCGGTGACCTGCATCTCGCGGCCCTGAGGCGTCCGCAGTTCGATGGCTCGGGCCAGATGGAGCAGTGCGGCCGTGTCGCGGGCCACCAGCTCCTCCATGCCCGGGCGCTGTATCTTCACGACGACGGCCTCGCCGGTCTTGAGCCGGGCCCGGTATGCCTGGGCGATCGATGCGGTGCCGATCGGCTCCCAGTCGAACTCCGAGAAGAACTCATCGACGCCGCCGCTCAATTCGGTCTCGAGCTCGGCCTGCATGGCATCCCGGGGGGCGGGGTCGACGTGGCTCTGGAGGAGGCTGAGCTCGGCCCGCACCTCCGCGGGCACGAGATCGGCCCGGGTCGAGGCCATCTGGCCCAGCTTGACGAACATGGTGCCGCATTGTTCGAGCGTCCGGCGCAGGGCCAACCCGACGGGGACTCGTTCCTGGGAGGGCCGTCGGCGAGCCGTGAAACCGGCGGCCGTCGCCAGGCCGTTCCGGTGGGCGATGTCGATCAGCTCCCGGTAGCGGGCATAGGGTTCGAGTCGTCGCCGGAGGTCCCGGACGGGACGCGGGACCGTGAACAGCCCGGCCCACTCCCCCCGGGCCAGGGTGCCGGGACGGGCGGCGAAGTCGAGAGCCAGGGCGGTGATCATCGTCAGGACTATCGAGAAGCAGATCGTGGCCGTCGACAACTCGGCAGCGTCCCAGTCCCAGTGGGCCAAACCGACGACGAGCAGGTTGGCCGCTGTCCAGCCGATGACGCCAGCCAGGGCCTTGCCCACCCAGGAGCGCCGCATCCCGAGCAGGCGTGCAGCGACCAACGTGGTCACGATGGCGACCGGCACCTGGAGCAGGAGCTTGGCCAGAACACCTACGGCACGCACCGGTGAACCTCCTGATCGTGGGGCAGTCTTCCAGAGCGTCCGGCCGCGGCAAAGTAGCTCAACAGTTTGGCGCCGCCCCCGCCGAGAGGGTCAGGCCTACGCGCTGGCCTCGACCTGGCCGGCGCGCTGGGCCTCCATGCGTCGCACCCGGTCGACGGGGGCGACGAGCCAGACATGGGCCTCGGTGTCGGCCCAGGAGGCCAGCAGGGCGGCGGCCCGAGGCGATTCGGTGAGCTCGTGGTGTCGCTCGATCGACCAGCGCAGCTCTTCGAGCAGCTCGGCGTCGGGGCGGGCCGACTCGACCAGGGCCGGGTTGAGGCGCGTGGCGAGCAGCGCGTCGGGATCCCACACGAACACCTGGCCGCCGGTCATGCCCGCACCCAGGTTGTAGCCGACAGGACCGAGGACGACAACGGTCCCCCCGGTCATGTACTCACATGCGTGGTCGCCGACTCCTTCCACGATGGCCGTGGCTCCGGAGTTGCGAACGGCGAAGCGCTCACCGGCCGAACCGGCGCAGTAGAGCTCGCCGGCCGTTGCCCCGTACAGGCATGTGTTGCCGGCGAGGACGGGTCCGTCGCCGCCTGCGCGTCCGGACACCAGCACCGTGTCGGCGGGTGGCCGCATGACGATGCGGCCGCCACCCATGGCCTTGCCCACGTAGTCGTTGGCCTCACCTACAAGCTCGAACTCGATGCCGTGGGTGAGAAACGCCCCGAAGCTCTGGCCGGCGGAGCCGTCGAAGCGGATCATGGCCGTTCCCATGGGCGGCGCCGTGCCGTACTCGAGGGCGATGGCTCCGCCCAGCGCCGCCCCGACGGTGCGATCGGCGTTGGTGATGGGATAGTGCAGCTCCACGTCGTCGCCTTCCCACACGCCCAGCAGAGCGTCGTCGACCAGGCGGTCGCCCAGCGTGGAGCGCGGTCGCTGGATCTCGACTGTCCGCACGAACCGGCGCGGCGCACCGGGATCGGCGGGCGGGGTGATGAGGGGGGCCAGGTCCATCGACGCGGCGCGCCCCTCGGCGGAGGTGCTCTGGCGGAGGCACTCGACCCGCCCGATGGCCTCGTCGAGGGTGCGGAGGCCGAGGCCGGCCAGGCCGTGGCGGACCTCCTCGGCCACGAACAGCAGATAGGCGGCGACCCCCTCGGGGGTGCCGGCGAACTTGGCCCGCAGGTGGGGACGCTGGGTGGCGATGCCGGTGGGGCAGGTGTCCTTGTGGCAGGCCCGGGCCATGATGCAGCCCTCGGCGATCATGGCCGCGGTGCCGAAGGAGAACTCGTCGGCGCCGAGGAGGGCGCCCAGGAGCACGTCGTGGCCGGTGAGCAGGCCGCCGTCGATGCGCACCCGGATTCGATCCCGCAGGCCGTTGTCGATGAGCGCAGCCTGCGTGTCGGCCAGGCCCAGTTCCCAGGGCAGTCCGGCGTGTTTGATCGACATGAGCGGCGAGGCGCCGGTGCCGCCGTTGCACCCACTGATGTGGACGACCTCGGCCATGGCCTTGGCCACGCCGGCGGCGATGGTGCCCACGCCGTCCTCGGCCACCAGCTTCACCGAGACCGCAGCCAGGCGGTTGACCTGCTTGAGGTCGAAGATGAGCTGGGCCAGGTCTTCGATGGAGTAGATGTCGTGGTGGGGCGGCGGCGAGATGAGACCGATGCCGGCCTGGGTGTGGCGGAGGGCGGCGATCTCCTCGGACACCTTGGCCCCGGGGATCTGTCCTCCCTCGCCCGGCTTGGATCCCTGGGCGATCTTGATGTTCAGCTCGTCGGCGAAGGCGCAGTACTCGGGAGTGACCCCGAAGCGTCCCGAGGCGATCTGCTTGATGCGGCTGTTCTTGTCGCCCGTCGCCTGGCCCCGGGTGATGAAGCGGGCCCGGCCCTCACCGCCTTCGCCACAGTTGGACTTGCCGCCGATGAGGTTCATGGCTTCGGCCAGGGTCTCGTGGGCCTCGCGAGACAGGGAGCCGTGGGACATGGCGCCGGTGGAGAAGCGTCGGGTGATCTGGCGGGCCGACTCGACCTCGTCGAGGGGGATTGCGGGACCGGCGGGGACCAGGTCGAGGAGGTCGTGCAGCTCGGTGGCCGGACGGGCGTTGACCAGGGCGGCGAACCGTCCGTAGGTCTCGTCGCTGCCGGTCTTGACCGCGGCCTGGAGGAGGTGGGCCGCCTTCATCTCGTTGAGGGCCTTGGTGACGTCGTCGTTGTGGGTGTGGTACTCGGCGCCCGCCTTCTTCAGCGCCCGGTAGAAGCCTCCGTCGCCCAGGCGTCCGGTGCCGTGGCGAACGAGCACGTCACTACCGAGCTCGTCCCAGCCGATTCCGCCGACAACCGACGGTGTCCCGGCGAAGCACACGTCGACGACCTCGGGGCCCAGGCCCAGCACCTCGAAGATCTGGGCGCCACGGTAGGAGTCGACGGTGCAAATGCCCATCTTGGACATGACCTTCAACACGCCATCTTCCATGGCCGCTTGGAGACGGTTCTGGGCCTCGGGGCCCGACAGCTCGGAGTCGTCGTTGCGGTCGGCCTCGTGGGCCACCGTCTCCAGGGCCAGCCCCGGGCAGATGGCATCGGCGCCGTAGCCCAGGAGGCAGGCGATGTAATGGACGTCGCGAGCGTCGTCGGCGCTGGCGACCAGGCTGGTGTTCGAGCGCAGGCCCCGGGCCACGAGACGGTGATGGACGGCGCCGGTGGCGAGAAGGGCGGGCACGGGCGCTCGCTCCTCGGACACGTTGCCATCGTCGACCACGAGGATGCACGTGCCTTCGCGGGCGAGAGCCTCGGCCTGGTCGCAGATGCGCTCGACGGCTGCCCGTAGGCCGCCGGGGCCCTCGGCCACGGGAAAGGTGGCGTCGATGTGGGCGCAACCGAAGTCGCAGGTGACTCCGCTCAACAGGTCGACGAGAAGCGAGGGGTACACGAAGAACGACTTCAGCACGAGCAACTCAGTGGCGCGGGCGTCTTCTCCCAGAATGGGATGGCGGGGCCCGACGAGGGTGCGCAGGCTCATCACCAGGCGCTCACGCAGGTGGTCAATGGGCGGGTTGGTGACCTGGGCGAACCGTTGCTTGAGGTAGTGGTGCACGGGCCGGGGACGACCGGCGAGGTGGGGGAGCGGGGAGTCGTCACCCATCGAGTACGTGGGTTCCTTGGCTTCGGTAGCCATGTAGCGCAACACCATGGCCAGCTCCTCACGGCTGTAGCCGAACATGGCCTGGCGCCGTTCGAGGAGGTCAGGATCGGGCGTCTGTTCGATGGGACGGCCCCGGCTCACGTCGCGCAGGCCGTCGGCGGCCCAGCGGGCGTAGGGCCTGACCGCAGCCAGGTGCTGTTTGCACCCGGCGTCGTCGATGACGCCCTGGTCCGGGTCGACGAACAACATCTGGCCGGGGCCGAGCCGACCTCTCGTGACGGTACCCGGCTCCTGCTCACCGAGGTCGATGGCGCCGGCCTCCGAGCAACACGACACCATGCCGTCGTCGGTGATGGCGTAGCGGAGGGGACGAAGACCGTTGCGGTCGAGCGACGCGCCCACGGTGAGCCCGTCGGTGAAGATGACGCCGGCGGGCCCGTCCCAGGGCTCCATGAGGGAGGCGTGGTAACGGTAGAAGCCTCGAACCGCGGGATCGAGGTCGCGCTCGCCCTCCCATGCCTCGGGGATGGCCATGGCCACCGAGTGACGCACCTCGCGCCCTCCCCAGGTGAGCAGTTCGACGACCGAGTCGAGCTGACCGGAGTCGGAGTCCTCGGGGTCGAGCACGGGCCGGAAGAGACCTTCGGGGCCCAGGCCGGCGGCCTCGGTCCCCAGGATGGTCCGGGCCCGCATGCGGTTGACGTTGCCGGCCAGGGCATTGATCTCGCCGTTGTGGCACAGCATGCGGAAGGGCTGGGCTCGTTCCCAGGTGGGAAGGGTGTTGGTGGAGAAGCGCTGGTGGAACATGGCGAACGGCGCCTCGAAGCGCTCGTCGGCCAGGTCGAGCCAGTACCCGGCCAGGGCGTCGGCCACGACCAGGCCCTTGTAGACGACGGTGCGGAACGAACACGACGCCACATAGGTGCCGGCGGCGTTGGCCGACACCCGGCGCCGAAGCCGGAACGCGGCTCGCTCGGCCTCGGCCCCGTCGACACCCGGCGGGGGAGCGAGGACCGCTTGGACGGTGCGGGGGCGGGTGGCGCGGGCCAGGTCGCCGAGGCGGTCGTCGTCGGTGGGTGGCGTGCGCCAGTCGACCACGGTGATTCCCTCGATGCCCGCCGCCTCCTCGAGAACCTGACGGGGATCGGGCCCGCGCACGAAGAGCATGGCCAGCCCGTGAGCCGAACCGTCGTCGCTGGTACCGAAGATGGCCGGGGGAATGGGCACGAGCAGGCCCGACCCGTCGGAGGAGCGAGCATCGGCCGCGAGCGCCCCCCGGTGCTTGACACAGGCCAGGCCACCCAGGGCGGCAGTGACGATGTGGCGGGAGGCCCGCCCCGCCGAATCGGCGACGAAGCCGATACCGCAGGAGTCGAGCTCGGGTCGGGAAGCCATGGCTGGGTGTCCTCGCG
The DNA here is from genome assembly GCA_038232455.1 of Acidimicrobiales bacterium. Taxonomy (GTDB): domain Bacteria; phylum Actinomycetota; class Acidimicrobiia; order Acidimicrobiales; family AC-14; genus DATAQC01. Next base: position 1,509 of record JBBSHU010000032.1, on the reverse strand, counting down.
ACGAAGAGTCAGGTCGAAAAAGCGAACCAGGGGCTTCATCGTCGAAGTGGGCGGCGTTGCCACGACCCCAGGACTGCGAGCCGACATGATAGCTCGGTCTTAACGCCCGTCCCGTTGTCGTTAGGGTCCAGACGATGGGCGAAGCGTGATGGCGGTCATTGCTGCGGCGAGCGGCGATTCCGCAAGGGTGTTCATCGAGCTCGGCGCCGTCGGCCTCGTCCTGGCCGTGCTCGCCCGGGTGGCCGGTCGACTCGGCATCACGGCCATTCCGCTCTACCTGCTGGCCGGGCTGGCAGTCGGCGAGGGAGGTGTCGCACCCCTCGACGTGAGCGCCACCTTCATCCACCTGGCCGGCGAGATCGGGGTACTGCTCCTCCTTCTCACCCTCGGTCTCGAGTACGGGCCCGACGAGTTGCGCCAAGGCCTACGCACAGGTGCGGTGCCGGGCGCCGTGGATGCGGTGGTCAACTTCACGCCCGGCTTGCTGGTCGGCCTCGCCCTAGGTTGGCGGCCGGCCGAGGCCGTGCTCCTCGGCGGCGTCTGTTGGGTCAGTTCCTCGGGCGTGGCGTCCAAGGTGCTGGGCGATCTCGACCGTCTCGGCAACCGGGAGACGGCGGCGGTGCTCAACCTGCTGGTGATCGAGGACCTGGCCATGGCCGTCTTTCTTCCGATCGCCGGGGCCCTGGTCATCGATAGCGGGGCCGGGGAAACGGCCACGACGGTGGCGATCGCCCTGGCGGCGGTGGGGGTGATCCTGGCCGTGGCCATGCGGTGGGGCGAGCATCTCAGTCGGCTCCTCTCACCGGCGTCGGACGAGACCCTGCTCCTGGCCGTTTTTGGCCTCACCCTTTTGGTCGGTGGGTTGGCGGAGGAGGTCGAGGTATCTGCGGCCATCGGTGCCTTCCTCGTGGGCCTGGCCCTGTCCGGCGCGGTCCAGGCACGTGCATCGGCGATCATAAGCCCCTTGCGCGACCTGTTCGCCGCCACCTTCTTCCTCTCGTTTTCGTTCTCGATCGACCCCGGCGATCTCCCGGGGGTCCTGGTGCCGGCAGCCGTCCTGGCCCTTCTGGGCATCGTCGGCAAGGTCGTCTCGGGGTGGGTGGGGTCGCGAAACCTCGCCGTGGACGTACCCGGTCGCCTGCGTGCCGGCACCGTCCTGATCGCTCGCGGCGAGTTCTCCATCGTCATCGCCGCTCTGGCGGCGGCAACGGTCGACGGCGCCGAACTGGGCGCGCTCGCCGCCGCCTTTGTCTTGATCACTGCGATCGTCGGACCGCTCGCCGCCAAGTACGCCGACCGCATCGCATCGGGGGTTGTCCGTGGGCGTGGGGAGAAGCGGGATCACCACGATGATGTGGGATCGTGTCCACGCAGTCCTGGGTAGCGCGCGAAATCGCGATCGGCGCTCCTGTTCAGGGTGCGCGGGTGGGGCTGGGAACGGTGACCGCAACCACCCAGGTCAGCCCGGCGGCCTCGTCGACGCGGGCGAACGGGACCCAGACGTCGACG
>JBBSHU010000031.1:0-28723 GCA_038232455.1 Acidimicrobiales bacterium | reverse complement strand
GGGCGCTCCACCTTGACCCCAGGGCCCCGTCGCCTGCTCAGATGTCATGCAGGCCCCGAACCCTCTGGTTCGGCGCGTCCCAAAGCCAGTGAGGGAGCTTCGCGCTGCCCTACTTGACAAGCCGTTCCACATCAGTCCTCGAGGCGACCTCGAAGGTGGGAGACGAGCTCGGCGATGGGTACCCGCTCCTGTTCCAGGGTGTCGCGGTCGCGCACGGTGACGGCCTTGTCGTCGAGGGTGTCGAAGTCGACGGTGACGCAGAAGGGCGTGCCCGCCTCGTCCTGGCGGCGGTAACGCTTGCCGATCGACTGGGTCTCGTCGTAGTCGGTCATGAACCGAGGTTGCAGGAGCTTCAGGACCTCGCGGGCGGTGGGGACGAGCGTGTCCTTCTTCGACAGCGGGAGCACGGCCACCTTGATGGGGGCCAACCGGCGGTGGAGGCGCAGGACGGTGCGGACCTCGCCACCGGCGTCGTCCTCGTCGTAGGCGGCCAGGAGGAACGCCATCATCGAGCGGCCCACTCCTGCGGCAGGCTCGATCACGTGGGGAACGTAACGCTCGCCGGACGCCTGGTCGAAGTACTCCAGGCGCTCGCCGGAGAACTTGGCGTGCTGGGTGAGGTCGTAATCGGCGCGGTTGGCGATGCCCTCCAGCTCGCCCCACCCCCAGGGATAGGCGAACTCCACGTCGGCCGTGCCCGTCGAGTAGTGGGACAACTCTTCGGCCTCGTGGGGGCGGAGCCTCAGCTGGTCGGCGGGGATCCCGAGATCGGTGTACCAGCGCAGCCGCTCGGCGCACCAGTACTCGAACCACTTCGTGCCCTGGTCGGGCGGCACGAAGAACTCCATCTCCATCTGCTCGAATTCGCGGGTGCGGAAGATGAAGTTGCCCGGCGTGATCTCGTTGCGAAACGACTTGCCCTGCTGGGCGATCCCGAAGGGCGGCTTCTTGCGACTCGTCTGGAGCACGTTGGCGAAGTTCACGAAGATGCCCTGGGCCGTCTCCGGGCGCAGGTAGGCGACGGCACCGTCGTCCTCGACAGGGCCGACATGGGTCTTGAACATGAGGTGGAACGGGCGGGCCTCGGTGAGGTCGTGGGATCCGCAGTTGGGGCAGGCCGGGCCGGCCTGCCGGCCTGAGGCAGTGACGGCGTCGCCGTCGGGTTCGGGAAGCTGGTCGGCGCGCCAGCGCTCCTTGCAGTTGCGGCAGTCGACCAACGGGTCCGAGAAGGTGGCCAGGTGGCCCGAGGCCTCCCACACCTTCGGGGCCATGAGGACGGCGGCGTCGAGACCCACGATGTCGTCGCGCTCTTGCACCATGGCCCGCCACCACGCCTCCATCACGTTGCGCTTGAGCAGCACCCCCAGGGGCCCGTAGTCCCAGGTGGAGCGGAAGCCGCCGTAGATCTCGCTGGAGGGAAAGACGAACCCGCGGCGCTTGCACAGGTTCACCACCTGCTCGGTTCGGTCGGCCATGTTTGCGAGCGTAGCGGGACCTCCCTGCTACCCCTACCTGTCGTGGCGGTGCGAGGCTGCGGCCATGCGGACCCGCCTGCTGATCGGCACCGGCGTCGTCGTCCTGGTGGCGGTCGCCCTCGGGCTGGTGGTCGCCCGACGACAGCATGGCGATGCGCCCCCGCCCGCCTCCGCCCCCGCACCCGCCCGGGAGCGGCCCTTGACCATCGGCCTCTGGGGTGACATCCCGTACACGGCCGCCGACGTCGCCGGGGTGCCGAGGACCATCGAGTCCATGAACGCCGCCAACCTCGACTTCTCCGTGTTCGACGGCGACTTCAAAGGGGGTGGGCCCTGCGACGACCGCGTGTACACCCAGGCCATCGACCGCTTCGACCAGCTCGACGCTCCCGCCGTGTACGTCGTCGGCGACAACGAATGGACCGACTGCCGTGAAGGGGGCCGCGATGTCGGCGCAGAACGCCTCGACCACCTCCGCCAGGTCATGTTCGCCCGCCCGGACAGCTTCGGGAAGCGCACCATGGCTCTCGAGCACCAGAGCCCCGACTACCCGGAGAACACCCGGTGGCAGATGGGCGGGGTGGTGTTCGTGGGCGTGCACGTGGTCGGGAGCAACAACAACCGAGCCGACAGCACCGAGTCCGCCGCTCGCGATGCCGCCGACCGGGCCTGGCTGCACGATTCGTTCGACCTGGCCGGGCGCACGGGAGCCGCCGGGGTGATGGTCGTCGCCCAGGCCGATCCGGCGTTCGAGGTGGTGAACCCCGCCGACCGGATGAGCCGGGGAGTCGACGGCCTCGACCCGTTCGTGGACGCCCTGCGCGGCGAGACCACTCGCTTCGCCCGCCCGGTGGCTCTCGTCCACGGCGACGGGCACCGCTACCGGCTCGACCATCCGCTGCTGGACCGGGGCGGCACCCCCGTGCCCAACCTGGTCAGGCTGGAGACGTTCGGCACCCCTGAGCTGTCATGGGTCCTGGCGACCGTCGATGCCCACGACCCCCAGGTGTTCCGATTCGACATCCGCCGCGTCGGATGACCGAGGGGCGTGACTGGCGACGGCCCGCGACCGCAGCGCCTCCAGGCCCATGCCCGCAGCCAGCACGGCCAGTCCGCCCACCCCGTCGAGCCAGTAGTGGTTCGCCGTGACCATGACGGTCAACAGGGTGAGGAAGGGGTAGGCGACGATCAGGGCCTTGGTCCACCGGCGGCGCAGCACTGGCAACAGGGCCACTGCGCACCACGTCGACCACCCGATGTGCAGGCTGGGCATCGCCGCCACCTGGTTGTCGTCCTTGAGGTTCCCCCGGTCGAGGGGGCCCATCCCGCCGATGGTCGCCGCGGTGTCGACGAAATGGTACGACTCGGGCAGCAACCGGGGCGGGGCGAGAGGCCACAGGGCAAAGCCGGCGAAGGCCAGGACCAGCATGAACCCGGCACTGTTGCGCATGAAGGTGTAGCGGCTGCGGTTTCGCTTCCAGAGGATGATCAGGGCCACGGGCGGGACGACGAAGTGCACGGTGCCGTAGTAGAGGTCGAAGAACTGGATAACGAGGTGCGAGAAGAGGAACCACTGCTGCATCGCCGCCTCACGAAAGAGGCCGACGGCTCGCTCCAGGCGCACGACCTGCAGGGCATGGTGGAACGGCGAAACCGGGGGCTCGGGGATGATGCCCCGCAAGCGCTCGAAGGTCTGGTAGCAGATGAACAGAGCGATGAACTCCTGCCACCAGAGCCGGGGGCCCAAGACGAACCGCCGCCATCCCGACCTGGCTGTATCCGTAGACGTGGCGTCAGTCACCAGCGGTTGGCTCTCACCAACGGTTCAGCACCGTCACCGACCGGAGACGGCGCTCCAGATGGGTTTCGATCGACCGGGTGATCAGACGGTCGACCTCGACGGTGGCCGGTCCGTCACCGTGGTTGAGGACCCGGGCCAGGTCGCCCGTGAGCACCCGGCGGATCAGGTCGATCGCCTCGGGCGAGACCGATGGAGCCGAGGTGCGCTGGGCGCACGCACCGCAGAGCACCCCGCCCACGCCCAGGTCGAAAGCGACCCGTTCGCCCGCCGGGGCCTGGGTCGGGGGCTGGCCGCAGCCGGCGCATCCGTCGAGCACGGGCTGGGCGCCCTCGCCGGCGAGGACCTTTAGGAAGAACGCGGGCACCAGCAGGGGCGAGTTGTGCACGGCCAGGGCCCGGAGGGCCCCCAGCAGCATTCGGTACAGGCCGACATTGGCGTGGCGTTCCTGGGCCACCTGGTCGGCCACCTCGAGCAGGGCATTGGCCTTGGCCAGGCGGTCGAGGTCTTCTCGGACCACCCTGAAGCTCTCCAGCGACTCGACCTGAGTCACGATGTCGAGCTCGCGACCCTCGTACATCAGCAGGGCCACATGGCCCAATGGCTCCAGACGCCCACCGAAGCGGCTCTTGGTCTTTCGCACGCCCTTGGCCACCGCCCGGACCTTGCCCCGGCCCCGGGTGAGGAGGGTGACGATGCGATCGGCCTCGCCCAGGCGCATGGTTCGCAGTACCACTCCCTCGTCGCGGTAGAGCCCCATGCGAGAGCCAGTATCGCCCGCCATGATCCTCAGGGAAGGGACACCCCGGGATGCCATGCCGGCCAGGCCGATAGGTAGCTGTCTTCTGGACCCTCAGGCCAGGCAGCGGCGGGTGGCCTCCACGTCGAGGGCCATCTGGGACACGAGGGCGTCGGCCGAGGCGAACCGCTCCTCGCCCCGCAGTCGTCGGACGAAACGAACCCGAGCCGCCCGGCCGTAGAGGTCGCCGTCGAAATCCAACAGGTGGGCCTCGAGGACCGGAGACTCGCCGGCGTCGTGGAACGTAAGCCGTCGGCCCACGGACATGGCCGTGGCCCGCTCGCAGCCGTCGCCGTCGACGTACCAGCCGGCATAAATGCCCTCGCCGGGAAGCAGGATCTCCGGCGGCACGGCGACGTTGGCGGTCGGGTACCCGAGCTGGCGTCCACGATGGTCACCGTCGACGACGGTGCCCCGCACCTCGTAGGGCCGACCGAGAAGGGCCTGGGCACCTTCCACGTCGCCGGCCCCGACGAGCCGTCGCACCACCGTCGACGACACCGAACCGGTGAGCCCCTGGGCAGGCACGAGGCCCAGCCCCACGACGTCGAATCCCAGGTCGGCCCCGAGGGTGCGCAGGAGGGTGACATTGCCCTTCCGGCCCCGACCGAAGTGAAAGTCCTCCCCCACCACCACGAGACGGGCCCCGAGCGTCCCCACCAGGAGGCGGCCCACGAAGTCGCCCGCCTCCTCGGCCGCCCGGGCGGCGTCGAAGGTGACCAGGACGGCCCAGTCGACCAGACCGGTGGCATCGAGGATCTCGAGCTTCTGGGCGACGTCGGTAAGCAGGAGAGGAGCCGACTCCGGACGCACGACGCTGGCCGGGTGGCGGTCGAAGGTGACGACCACGGTGGGCAGCCCTTCGTGGTCGGCCAGCCGGCGGGTCTCGGCCAACACGGCCTGGTGGCCCCTGTGTACGCCGTCGAATGCACCGATGGTGAGCGCCGACCCGGTGGCCAGCTCGGGCACGTCGGCCGGGTCAGTGACGATCTCCATCCGGAGCGAAGCTACCGGGCCCCGAGTACCAGCAGCGGCTTGGTCGTCCCGTCGGGACGACCTTCGTAGACCGCGAGAAGGGTGCCGTCACCGTCGACCATGGCCCACGGGCCCTCGTCCGGCCCCCTCGCTTCCGCCAGCCCGAGGGCGGAACGGCTCAGCACAGCTCCATGGCCCACCGCCTCGGCCGTGGGCGCGTCGACGACGACCCGGCCCAGGTGAGCCACGGCCTGCACCGGAGCCAGCACGTTGTCGGGCCCCACCGACCGGAGCGGTGTGGCCCCGTCGACGGTGAACGGCCCGATTGCCGTTCGTCGCAACGCCCGCAGGTGGGCCCCGCCGCCCAGGGCCGATCCGAGGTCGGCCGCAAGGGACCGGACGTAGGTGCCCGACGAGCAGTCGACGGCCACCTTGAACACCCTTGGCTCGGCTTCCTCTTCGATGTCGAAGCGGTGCACCACCACGCGCCGGGCGACCCGCTCCACCTCCGCGCCCTCCCGGGCCAGCTCGTAGAGGCGGCGGCCACCGACCTTGATCGCCGACACCATCGGGGGTACCTGGTCGATCTCGCCGACCAAGCTGCGGGCCGCGTCCCGGACCTTCTCGACGGTGACGCCGGACATGTCGTGGGTGGCCACGATCTCCCCGTCGGCATCGAGGGAATTGGTCTCGATGCCCAGCACGACCTCACCCTCGTAGGACTTGGGGAGGGCGGTGACGAAGCGCAACAACCGGGTGGCGGCGCCCAGCCCGACGATGAGCACGCCCGTGGCCGACGGGTCGAGCGTCCCCCCGTGTCCCACCTGGCGCTGTCCGAACACCCGCCGGCACCGTCCGACGACGTCGTGGGACGTCATCCCCGCCGGCTTGTCGACAACTACGACCCCGTGATGAGCCGCCGGCTTCCCCCGGCGCACGCGTTCTCCCGTTCTATTCAGGGTTTCGGGGGGATGGCGGCCCGGATGGCGTCGAGTACCTCGGGCACGGACCGGTCGGAGTTGAACCCGGCCGAGGCCTTGTGGCCGCCGCCGCCGAAGGTGGTGGCGATGGCGCCCACGTCGACGTCGGAGACGGCTCGCAACGAGACCCGGGTGCCGTCGGGAGCCTCCTTGAGCACGCAGGAGACGTCGGCCTCGGAGGTGCGCCGGACCAGGTCGATAAGGCCCTCGGTCTCCTCCAGCTCGACGCCGTTGGTGGCCAGGTCGTCGGCCGTGACCCAGGTGGCCACGAAGCGCCGGCCGGTATCGAGCTCGGCCCGTCCGAGCGCCGAGGCCACCAGACGCAGGTAGGCCAGGCGGTGCAGCTCGAACAGCTGGCGGCTGATGGACGCGATGGGCAGTCCGAACCGGGCCAGTTCGGCGGCCAGCTCGAACACCTCGGAGGTGGTGTTGTCGTACTGGAACCGCCCGGTGTCGCACACCAGGCCGGTGTAGAGGCAAATGGCGGAGTCGCGGTCGAGGGCCCAGCCCAGACGTTCGAGGAGGCGGCGCACGATCACCACCGAGGCCGCCGCCTCGGGGTCGATGAGGTCGATGGTGCCGTAGCCGTCGTTGGTGACGTGGTGGTCGACGACGATGAGAGTCTTGGCGGCACGGGCTGCCGCGCCCAGCTCGCCCAGCCGTCCGATCGAGCCGCAGTCGAAGGTGATCATGACGTCGGGGGCGGTGGGGAAGAGAGCCGGCTCGGTGGCCAACTCCAGTCCGGGAATGAACGAGTAATGGTCGCCGGCCACGAAGGGCTCGGGCCAAGAGGCAATCGACGCCACTCCGGCAGCCAGGGCGAGCCGGTGGAGGGCCAGCATCGAGCCAAGGGCGTCGCCGTCGGGGGTGATGTGGCAGGCCAGTGCCAACGAGCCCGCCGAACGGATGGCGTCGACGGCACGATCCATCGGAGTCCGCCCGCCTAGGGGGCCCGGGTTAGTCGCGGCCGGACCTGTGAGGTCCGGTGCAGCCGCCCGCCCCAACTCGGTCAGCTTGGTCATGCTTGGTCCCCTTCCGGCCCGGGGCTTTCTGTCCGGGCGGCGGCGGAATCCGGCCCTTGCAGGCTTCGGATGACTTCTTCCACTCTAGTACCTACGGCTATAGCAGGGTCAGGCTGGAACGTTAGTTCCGGAGTGCGTTTCAACCGAAGCTGGCGGCCGACGGCGCGCTGCAGGCGGACACGGTACTCGGCCAGGACCTCGACCACCTCGGTGGGGTCGGCCGCCGACAGCGTCGACAGGGCCGAGAACCACACCAGGGCACGGCGGAAATCGGGGTCGACCCGGATGCCGGTGACGGTGACGAGCTGCAGGCGGTCGTCGTCGATGATCGCCAGCTCGTCGGCGATGACCTCTCGCAGAGCCTCGTTGACCCGGTCGCGCCGGGACCATCCCCTGGTGGGCATCACCGCGTGTCTAGTCCCCCTGGTCCCACTCGGACCATTGCGTGACGAAAGCGCACACCTCGACGTCGGGACGGCTCCAGATCCAGCGTTCCACGGTCGCCACGATCTGGGCGGCGTGAGCGGGCGAATCGGACACGACGGCCAGGCCGATCAATGCCCGCTGCCACTTCTCCTGGTAGCCCACCTCGGCGACCGACAGCGAGAACCGCTGGCGCAGGCCCTCGACCACCGGCTTCACCGCGGCGCGGCGCTCCTTCAGGGAACGGCTCTGGGGAATGTGCAACTCGATGCGGACGATAGCTACGTGCACGGGGTGATCGCTACCTGCAAAGGGGTGACGCCATCTGGCTCTTCTCGTGGCCGAGTCGTCGAGCGTGGTGGGTAGTCTCACCCGCCGGCCGCCCCCGCCGCCGGAGGCGGCCCCCTGTCCCCTCCCTAACTGCGGGGGATCTCCCGCTCGTCGTAGGTCTCGATGACGTCGCCCGGCTTCAGATCCTGGAAGTCGGACAGGCCGATGCCGCACTCGAAGCCGGTGGCCACCTCGCGCACGTCGTCTTTGAAGCGCTTCAGTGACGTGACCGTGCCCGTCCAGATGACGACGCCCTCGCGCAGGAACCGCACCTTGGAGCCACGGGTGATGACCCCGTGACGAACCTGGCATCCGGCCACCGCCCCGATCCTGGGAACACGGAACACCTCCCGGACCTCGGCCTCGCCGGTGACCACCTCTTCGAACTCGGGAGCGAGGAGGCCGACCATGGCCTTCTCCACGTCCTCGAGCACCTGGTAGATGATCTGGTAGGTGCGGATGTCGACATCCGCGGTCTCGGCCAGTTCCCGCGCCTTGCGGTCGGGGCGGACGTTGAAGCCGAAGATGGTGGCGTTGGAGGCCGAAGCCAGCTGAACGTCGTTCTCGGTGATCCCGCCCACGGCCCGGTGGACGAACGACAGTCGGACCTCGTCGCGCTCGAGCTTGCGCAAGCTCTCGGTGAGGGCCTCGAGCGACCCGTGGACGTCGGCCTTGACGATGAGGTTCAAGGTGGCCGTCTCGCCCCGCTGGATCTGCTCGAAGATGTCCTCGAGGCGCACGCCGGTGACGCCGATGCCGGTTGCGGCCAGCGGCCGCAGGTCGCGCGACCGGAACCGCTGGGCCCGCAACTCGGCCACGATACGGGCCGTCCTGTCGTCGGGTGCCACCCGGAAGTCGTCACCGGCGCTGGGCACGATGTCGAGGCCGAGCACCTGGACGGGCGTGGAGGGCAGGGCCTCTTTGATGGGGTCGCCCTTGTCGTCGATGAGCGCCCGGACGCGGCCCCAGGCGGCGCCGGCGACGATGGGGTCGCCCACCCGGAGGGTGCCCCGCTGGACGAGCACGGTGGCCACCGGGCCCCGGCCTGTGTCGAGATTGGCCTCGAGGACCACGCCTTGGGCCCGGGCCTCGGGATTGGCCACCAACTCCTCGACGTCGGTGACGACGAGCAGCTGGGCCAGAAGGTCGTCGACGCCCAGGTTCTGGAGGGCGGACACCTCGACCATGATCGTGTCGCCACCCCACTCCTCGGGCACCAGACCCTGGTCGGAGAGCTGCTGGCGCACCCGGGTGGGATCGGCGTTGTCGCGGTCGATCTTGTTGATGGCCACGACGATGGGCACGTCGGCCGCCTTGGCGTGGTTGATGGCTTCGACCGTCTGGGGCATCACGCCATCGTCGGCCGCCACCAGGAGCACCACGATGTCGGTGGCGTCGGCCCCCCGGGCCCGCATGGCCGTGAAGGCCTCGTGGCCGGGGGTGTCGAGGAAGGTGATGAGGCGCTCGTCCTTCTCGGTCTGATAGGCGCCGATGTGCTGGGTGATGCCGCCGGCCTCGCCGGACACGACGTTGGCCTCGCGGATGCGGTCGAGAAGCAGCGTCTTGCCGTGGTCGACGTGGCCCATGACGGTGATGACGGGCGGCCGCGGACGCAGGTCGTCGTCGTCGTCGATGGCCTCGCCGAGCATGGCCTGGAGCTCGACCTCCTGCTCCTGGCCGGGCTCGACCAGCAGGACCTCGGCACCCACCTCGGCCGCGAACAGCTCGATGTGGTCGTCGGTGAGCGACTGGGTGGCGGTGACCATCTCGCCCGCTTGGAGCAGGTAGCGCACGACGTCGGCGGCGGTGCGGTTGAGCTTGGGACCGAGATCTTGGGCGCTGGCGCCCCGCTCGATGACGACCTCGCCCTCGGGGACCGGCGCGTCGGAGCGGCTGTAGGTGGTGGCCTCGGTGGGCGTGAGCTCCTCGAAGCTGCGACGACGACGACGACGACGCTGCGGCCGAGGCCTCTGGCCAGGCCCGCCGCGACCGGCGAAGCCGCCGCCGGGTCCACCGCGACCGGGAGGACCGCCACCGGGGCGGCCGAAACCACCGCCGGGACCGCCACCGGGTCCTCCGCCGGGACGTCCGCCGGGAGCGCCACCGGGACGGCCGGGAGCGCCACCGGGACGGCCGGCGCCGAGAGGGCGGCCGGGAGCGCCGCCGGGCCTCGGGGGGCCGCCAGGGCGGGCGCCGGGAGCACCGCTGGGCCTCGGAGCGCCGCCAGGCCGGGAACCGGGACCGCCACCGGGACGGCCTGCGCCGCCTGGGCCCGAACCGGGCCTACCGGCGGAACGGGGAAATCCGGGAGGCGGAGGGATGGGCTTGCCGCTGACCGACCGTGGTCCCGCAGGGGGCGGCGGGACAGGCTGACCGCTGGACGAACGGGGCTGGGCCGGCGCTTCGCCCGCCGTCGGGCCGGGGGCGGGACCGGCATTGCCTTCGGGCGCGGAGCCGGCTCCGGGGGCGCGGGCAGTGGCGGCGGTCGAGCCGGTGACGGGCGCGCCTGCGCTCGCCACCCCACCAGCCGGGGGTGCGCCGGCTGCGGGCGGCGCCCCTGGTTGGGAAATGCCTTGCGAACTCGCCGGTGCCGCCGCCGGGCGCGCCGGAGGGGGGGTCGGGGCGCGGGTCGGCATGGGCGGCCGGGTGGGCATGGGCGGCCGGGGCGGGTCGGAAACCTCGGGCGCGCCGGCTGCAGCAGCTGGCTCCATGGGCCGGTCGCCGCCGGGCGGCGTGGTCGGACGGGGCGACGTCGGAGGGGTCGAGGCGGCAGGGCGGTTGCCGACGAAGTCGGGCTGCTCGCTGGCCGGTCGGCTGGTGACCAGCCGGTGGGTGGGGTCGGACCGCACGGCCGAGCCGGGAGCCGACGATCCCGGGCCGGGAGACGGGTCGGAACCGACCCCCGCCGGCGCAACGTCTCCCGCGCCGCCGGCACTCGCTCGCCCGGGCGCCGGCTTGGCCGGTGGCTCCTCGGGCTGGACGTCGCGCTTGAGGCCCTCCCGCTCGGCCTTGCGCCGGACGCGGTCAGCCTGGGCATCCTCGATACTCGACGAGTGGCTCTTCACGCCGATCCCCAGGGCGATGCAGAGATCAAGCGTTTCTTTGTTGGTGAGCCCGAGCTCTCGTGCCAGCTCGTAGACCCGGATCCTCGCTGCCAATGTCCTCTTGCGTCCTTTCTCCGGGCGGGGCCCCATGCCCACCCTCCATGCAGAACCTGCCTGGGGGTCCAGTGCTGCTGTCGTGCCGGGGTTTCGTTCGTGTCGTGCCGGGAGTCAGAACCCGGCCGGTTCCTTCCCTATCCTCCCACGCCCGGCCAGCAACTCTCGAAGCGCGACCGTCGACTCGTGGGCGATCTCGGTCCGCAGGGCCCGGGAGAAGGCTCGGCGGCGTTCTGCAGCGTCCACACAGTCGGGTGATCCGGCGCACAACCACGCCCCCCGACCGGCCAACTCACGGCCAGGGACCAGGCTACCGCCCGGACGGGCCACCACGCGGACCAGGTCGTCCGCGGATGCCACCCTCCGGCAGCCGATGCACGTGCGTCGCGGACCCGAGCTATGCGACGCTGTCCCCTCCGGTGGGGACCGGGGGTTCGTCGGCCACCGGTACGTCGGCGGCGACGGGGGCTTCCGGCTCGTCAACCGAGTCGGAAGGCGGATCCACCGGTGGCGTGGCCACGACTCCGCCGGCCGGGGCCGGGATGGGCGGGGAACCGTCGGCATCGTCGCCGTCGCCCGCCGACCACTGGACGGCGGACACGGCCTGGCCGCCCTCGGCCGGTTGCCAGATCATCTCCCCGGAGTCGTCGGTGATCCACTCCCCCTGGGCCCACTCCTCACCGGCATAGCCGGCCTCTTCCTCGGCGTGTTGGGTCTCGCTCTTGATGTCGACCCGCCACCCGGTGAGGCGGGCCGCCAGGCGGGCGTTCTGGCCCTCCTTGCCGATGGCCAGCGACAACTGGTAGTCGGGCACGATGACCTCGGCGGTGCCGGTTTCCTCGTCGATACGCACCTGGCTGACCCGGGCCGGAGAGAGGGCCTTCATGACGAAGTCCTGCGAATCCTCGGAGAAGGGGACGATGTCGACCTTCTCGCCCCGCAACTCGTTGACGACCATCCGCACCCGTGCTCCACGGGCGCCCACGCAGGCTCCGACGGGGTCGACGTTGGAGTCGTTGGACCAGACGGCGATCTTCGTGCGGTGGCCGGGCTCGCGGGCCACGGCCTTGAGCTCGACGACCCCGTCGCTGATCTCGGGCACCTCGAGCTCGAAGAGCCGCTTGATGAGGCCCGGATGGGTGCGGCTGACGACGATCTGGGGGCCCTTGGTGGTCTTGCGCACCTCGACGATGTAGGCCTTGAGCCTCGCGCCGTGCTCGTAACGCTCGTAGGGCACCTGCTCCGCCTGGGGCAGCAGTGCTTCCACCCGGCCCAGGTCGAGAAGGGTGTAGCGCTGGTCGTTCTGCTGGATGATGCCGGTGACGATCTCGCCTTCCCGCCCGGCGTAGTCCTCGTACTTCATCTCCCGCTCGGCTTCGCGGATGCGCTGCAGGATCACCTGCTTGGCCGTCTGGGCGGCGATCCGACCGAAGTCGTCGGGGGTGTCCTCCCACTCGCGGGTGACGTTACCGTCCTCGTCGAGATCCTGGGCGTAGACGTGCATCTCCCCGCTGTCGGGATCGATGGTGACGAACGCCTCTTCGGCGGCGTTGGGCATGCGCTTGTAGGCCGAGACGAGGGCGTTGGCCAGGGCATCGAGAAGGGTGTCGATGGAGACACCCTTCTCACGCTCGATGACCTGGAGAGCCTCCATGAGCTCGAAATTTGCGCTCATGATGATGACGCCTCCGCTTTGTGGTGGGCCCCGGGCTTGGCTTTGGCTTTGGTCTTGGCTTTCGTGCGCGTGTTGGCCTTCGACTTGCCGGGACGAGGGGTCGGGCCCCACACGAACACGGTGCGGGCCCGGTCGATCTCCGAATAGGACAGGCGGCGGCCGGCTACCACGACGCCGTCGTCGTCGGCGTCGGTGAGGGTGCCTTCGATGCGGCGGTCGCCCTCGGTGCCGGCGACGGTGCGGACCGCCACGGTGGTGCCCACGAAGCGCCGGAAATGGTCCGGCGTGCGGAGGGTCCGCTCGATGCCCGGGCTGGAGACTTCGAGGACGTAACGGCCGGGCACGAGGTCGTCGTGGCGGTCAAGGTCGGCCGACACCAGTCGCGTGGCCGTGCTGATGGCGTCGAGGTCGACCCCGTCGGGACGGTCGATGCTCACCCGCAGGATGTTGGCCCGCTGCTCCACGTCGACCACTTCGAGGCCCTGGGTGGCCAGGGTGGGCTCGATCAGATCGCGCACGCGATCGCTCACACTCACCTCTGGCACCTCCTTCCTGGGTTCCTCGCGTCCGGCATACAAAAGCGTGGGCCTACCGCCCACGCGTGGTCACCAACCTGTTCGAACTCCTAGATCGGGGGCAGTATACCGGCACGCCATGGGGGTGCTCCTTCATGCGTGCCCGGCGAGGTCATCGACGGTACGAGATGACCCGAAAGGACTCGGCGTAGGCGTAGCCGTGGGGCTTGCCCAGCTCGGCCAGGCGGGGGCCCATGAAGGCGGCCACATCCCATTCGCCGACCTGGCTCCCATGGGCCTTCAGGGCGGTGATCTTGCGGTCGAAGGTGGCCGACACATCCACGACCTGCGACCCTCCGGCTGGGCCGGTGAGCCACGTCTCCTCCAGCTCGCGCCACGGCGGCAGGCCCTCGTCGGTCTCCAGCTCGGGAAAGATCGCCGCCGTCGTCCCGCCCGTCATGGTGATGTCGAGCATGGCAGCCGACACGGCCCGATGGTCGGGGTGGTTCACGAACCGATCGGTGGGCAGGATCTCGGGGTTGCCGACGATCATGCGGTGGGGACGGTGGCGGCGGAACTGGCGTGACAGGTCTCGTCGCAGTTGGAGCCAGTCGGCGGCGGCCACCTCGCTGTCCATGTAGCCGAGGAAGGTGACGCCGGTGACGCCGACGGCCTCCGCCGCCTCCCGGGACTCGGCCTCACGCACCCGGCCGAAGGCCTCGGGATCGGAGGCGGCGTCCTGCACGCCCTTCTGGCCGGACGTAACGATGAGGTAACGCACGTCCCACCCCTCGTCGACCCAGGCGGCCACGGTGCCGGCGCACCCGAACTCGATGTCGTCGGGATGGGCGCCGACGACCAGCGCCCGCCGGGGTTCGTCGTCGTCTGTCATGGTCGCCGAGGTTAGGTGGCTGACTGGTCGTCGGTGGATGGCGCCTCGGCGCCTGCCGGCGACCTCCAGGCGGGATGGGCGTCGAGCACGTCCGCCGGGACTTCCTCGGCGATCACCCGAGCGAGGTCCTCGAGCAGGCCCGGCTCAGGATGACCATCCTCGCTGCCACGATCGACGTTCGCCGACAGGTTCCAAGCCGGCGACCGCACACCCAGGCCGAGGAGGCGGTGCAGCTCGGCCAACGCCGTGTCACGCTGCTCGGGAATGTGGGCATAGCGGCAGAACGCCAACTCGAGCTCCCCGTCGGGCGATAGCCCGGCGGCGAGGCCCCGCTCGACGAGCGCTTGCACCTCGTCGTCGCGGCCCTGGACGAACAGGAGCTGGGCGTAGTTGCCCAGGTTGTCGGGGTCGGAGGGGTGGGCGTCGAGGGAGGCGGTAGTACTCCTCGGATTGAGGCTGGCGCGGTAGGTCCCCTTTAGCGTCTTGAAACGGTCCAATGCTGGCAGGTCCAACTTGAACTCCTGGGCCACCTCCAGCATGAGGTAGTCGAAGCCGTGGTGGCCCACCCAGGTCACCTTTTCGTGGCGCGCCATCAGCGACGACGTCACCGCGCAGTCGGGGAACTCCTCCCCCACCCAGTAGATGCCCCAGTCGAGGGTGTCGCGCGGCAGCGTTCGCACGAGCTCAGCGACACTGTGATCGTTGCCGCCGTAGCCGCAGAAGACCAGGCACGACCCCCGCGCCACAGCCGCACCAGGCCCCGCCGCGGTCGGGATCTTGGACGTCACCGAGCATCCCGCCCCGAGCAACCAGACAATCCGGAAGTCGCGCTCCGAGTCGACGCGCTGCCGCAACCGCCGGACGAACTGCCCGACGCCGATACCGCTCGGCCTATCCGCCATGCGCTGCCGCCGTGCCCCAAGTCGGCGTCCACCCGACACGCTGCCGCACCGGCCACAGGTGCTGTTCCGACGGCGACCACTGGAACGCGGGCCGCGCTCGGGCCGCTGAGTCGCTTACGCCCGCCCGGGAGCCTCCGACGCGCCGACGTTGGCCGCCAGCCACTCGTTGAGGGGGCGGGTGGCGCGGAACAGGTCCACCACCCGCTGCTTGGCCGAGGGCTTTCCCAGCCAGGCGCCGACCGGCCACTCTTTTCCCCTCGTAGAAATCGATCGCCTCAGCGGCCCCGGAACGCCACCGCGCCGACGCTGGCCCGACGCTCATCGCCGCTGGCGGTACCATCTGTCCATGGACGTTGTTCATGGACAGGACGAGCCGGTGATCGGCGCCGGGGAGTTCAAGCAACGGTGCCTCGCGCTGCTCGATCGGGTCGCTGAGTCCGGCGTCCCTCTGGTCGTCACCAAGCGGGGAAGGCCGGTCGCACGGATCGTCCCCATCGAGCGCCCAGTCGCACCCGTGAAGGGGAGCATCCGCGTCCTGACCGCGGACGACGAAGAGCTGTTCTCCACGGGCGAAGGATGGGAAGCCGAAGGCCACCGGTGATCCTCCTCGACACCCACGTCCTGGTCTGGTGGGTGGAGGGCGGCGGCAACCTGTCCACCCCGGTGATGGCAGCCCTGGACGAGGAGGCGCCCGCCCTGGTCAGTCCCATCTCCTTCTGGGAGGTGGCGATGCTCGTCGAGCGGCGACGGGTGACAGTCGACCGGGAGCTGACCCGCTGGGCTCGGGACCTGGTCTCGAGTGGCTCGGTGCAGGTGGCCGACCTGACTGTCTCGGCGGCCGTCGCGGCCGCCCAGCTCACATCCTTCCCCGGCGACCCCGCCGACCGCTTCATCTACGCCACCGCTCGGGAGCTCGGCGTCTCGCTGGCCAGCAAGGACCGCCGCATTCGCGACCACGCCCGCCACCACCGCGACGTGAAGGTGATCTGGTGAGGTGATCTCAGCCCCCGCCGAGCTCCTTGTGGATCAGCTCCACCCGTTGTTCGACGGCATTGGGGTCGTCGCCCTGGATATCGATGAGCTCGCGCCGGGTGCGCTCGGCCTCTTCGGCGGCGCCGGCGTCGGCGGCGGCCAGGCGGGCCTCGAAACCCTCGGCCACCAGGCGCTCGGCCTCTTCGACCAGGGCAGCCACCATCTCGGACTCGGGCACGACCCGTACCACCTGGCCCCGCACGAACAGATGGCCCTTGCCCCGGCCGGCGGCGATGCCGAGATCGGCGCTACGGGCCTCGCCCGGTCCGTTGACCACGCAGCCCATGACGGCCACCTGGATGGGCAGATTGCGCTCCTCCAGGGCCTCTTGGGCCTCTTTGGCCACGGCGATCACGTCGACCTCGGCCCGGCCGCACGACGGGCAGGCGATGAGGTCGAGGCCCTTGCGCTCGCGCAGGCCCAGGGCCTCGAGCAATTGGCGACCGGCCCTGGCCTCCTCCACCGGATCGGCGGTGAGCGAGTAGCGGATGGTGTCGCCGATGCCCTCGGCCAGTAGCGTGGCGATGCCTGCCGTGGCCTTGATCAGGCCCTGGGGCGGTGGCCCCGCCTCGGTGACGCCGAGGTGGAGGGGGTGGTCGGTGACCTCGGAGAGCAGGCGGTAGGCCTCGATCATGAGGGCCGGGTTAGATGCCTTCACCGAGATCTTCACGTCGGTGAAATCGACCTCGGCCAGATAGGCGAGCTCGCGCTGAGCCGACTCCACCAGGGCCTCGGGAGTGGCCCCGCCGTGGCGTTCGGAGATGTCGGGGTCGAGGGAGCCGGCGTTGACCCCGATGCGGATGGGCACGCCGCGGTCCTTTGCCTCGCTGGCCACCGTCTTGATCTGGTCGGGCTTGCGGATGTTGCCGGGGTTCAGGCGCAGGCACTGCACGCCGGCGTCCAGGGCGGCGAGGGCCAGGCGGTACTGGAAGTGGATATCGGCGACGATCGGCACGGGCGACCGGGGGACGATGCGGGCCAGGGCCTCGGCGGCGTCGGCGTCGTTGCACGTGCAGCGCACGATGTCGGCACCGGCGCCGGCCAGGGCGTAGATCTGGGCGAGGGTGCCCTCCACGTCGGCCGTCTTGGTGATGGTCATCGACTGCACGCTCACGGGCGCGCCCCCGCCGACGGCGACCTCGCCGATCTTGATCTGCCGTGTCGGCCGCCGTTCGAATGAGGTGCTCACGACCACATCTCCGTTCTGGCGTGCGAAACGCCAACCAAACCCCCGCGATCCGCACGCCAGAACGCCATAGCGCTCACTGGAAGGGGTTGGCCAGAGGCCGGAAGATGTCGAGCCAGATCGACACGCCACCGAGCATGATCATCACCACGACGACGGCCGCGGTGAACGGCATCATCTTGGCCACATCGGCCTGGTAGCGCCGCTTTCGGGACCGGATGCGCTCGTAGGTGGCGATGGCCAGGTGACCACCGTCGAGGGGCAGGAGCGGGACCAGGTTGAACACACCCAGGAAGATGTTGAAGATCACGAACAGTTGCAAAACGTTGAGGATGCCGGTGTCGGCGGCCTGCCCGGCGATGCGGGCCACCCCGACGATGGAGACGGGCCGGCTGGCGTCGGCCGCCGCCTTCGACTGGTGGGTGCTCTGGCCGGTGGCCAGCTTGGCGTAGTTGCCGAGCGAGTGGGGCGAGAAGAACGTGCCCAGGGCGCCGATCGATCGCCACGCCAGGTCGCCGGTGTCCTTCACGGCGTTGACCACGCCCACCGCCGGGTTGACCTTCTCGACCGGGGTCTTGGCGCCGATCCCGATGTGGCCAACGGTGGGGCCGTCCTCGGGGATCGCCGCCGGCGTGACGGTCAACGTCACCGGCTTGCCGGCCCGTTGGACCACGAAGGTGATGGGCTTGTCCACACGTGCCTGGATGTAGGGGGGAAGGTCGAGCCAGTTGGTGAGGGAAATGCCGTCGTAGGAGACGATCTTGTCGTTGACCTGGAAGCCGGCCTTCTGGGCAGGGCTGGGGCCGGTGCTCAACCCGCTGATCTCTCCCACGGTGGTGTCGGAGCCGTCGAAGTTGGGAATTCCCACGACCGTCCAGGCGAACGTGAGCACGATAACGGCGATCAGAAAGTGCGTGAAGATCCCGGCCGCGGCCACGATCATGCGCTTCGGGTAGGACTGCTGGCGGTAGGTGCGTGGCTCGTCGACCGGGTCGATGTCGCGCTCGAGGTTGCTCATCCCGATGATCTTCACGTAGCCACCGAGCGGTATCGCCTTCACGCCGTACTCGGTCTCGCCCCGGCGTATCGACCACAGACGGGGTCCGAACCCCACGAAGAACTCGGTGACCTTCATGCCCGAGAGCTTGGCGGCGACGAAGTGCCCGCCCTCGTGGACCATGACGACGCCCAGAATGGCGAGCACGAACCCGACCACCCCGAACGTCTGCGTCACGATGGCGCCGACCACGACCACCACGAGGACCCCGACGAGGGGCGCCAGCTGGCGCCAGGCCCCCGACGGCGCTGCGACGTCCTGTCCGGGCACGGAGCCGGTACTCCGCTCGGGCACGGAGCCGGGGAAGGCCTCGTCGGCAGCCGGGATGTCCGGCGATGCCGGCGGCGGGCTGTCGTGGGTCTGGGTCATGGGTGGGTATTCCTTCCCGTCTCGTTCGGTGTCGGTCCCCCCGGACTGATCGGCTCGAAGGTCCTTTCGACCTTCACCCGACGGTGGTCATCCTGCGTTGTACCGTCTCCTTGGCCCGCTGGCGAGCGCGGCGGTCGGCTTCGATGATGGCTTCGACGTTGTCGGCCGAAGCACCATCATGGCTCTCCAGAGTGTCCTTGATTACGTCGGCTATCCAGGACCACGGCATGAGCCCTTCCCGAAAAGCATCCACCGCTACCTCGTTGGCGGCGTTGAGCCAGGCCGGTGCAGTTCCCCCGGTGCGGCCCGCCTGGTAGGCCAGGTCGAGACAGGGGAAGGCCTGGCGGTCGGGGGGCTCGAAGTCGAGGCTCGTCACCGTCGACCAGTCGAGAGCGCCGAACGCGACCGCACCGCGGTCGGGCCAGGCCAGGGCGTAGCTGATCGGCAGGCGCATGTCGGGCTGGGAGAGCTGGGCCAGGGTGGCCCCGTCGGAGAACTCCACCATGGAGTGCACGATCGACTGAGGGTGGACGACCACGTCGATACGGTCGTAGTCGATGGCGAACAGCTCGTGGGCCTCGATCACCTCGAGACCCTTGTTCATGAGCGTCGACGAGTCGATGGTGACCTTGGGACCCATGGTCCAGGTCGGATGGGCCAGGGCGTCGTCCAGGGTGGCAGTACGCAACTCGGCGGCCGAACGGCCCCGGAACGGCCCGCCGCTGGCGGTCAGGACGATCCGGGTCACCCGGCGGGCACCTCCGGCACCGGCGGACTGCAGGCACTGGTGGACGGCGCAGTGCTCGGAATCGACCGGCACGATCTCGGCTCCGGCCGTGGCTCGGGCCCGCTGCACCACCGGGCCTCCGGCGATCAGTGATTCCTTGTTGGCCAGGGCCAGTCGGGCGCCTGCCTCCAACGCGGCAAGGGTCACGGGGAGACCGGCGAAGCCGACGACACCGTTGACCACCACGTCGGCACCGACGGCGATGGCAGCCAGAGCCTCCGGCCCGGACAGGACCTCGGTGCCCGCCGGCACCAGGTCGGCCAGCTCCCGAACCCGGGAGGCGTCGGCCACAGCCACCCGAAGGGGCCGCAGTCGCCGGGCCTGGTCGGCCAGGAGCTCCACCGACCTGGCCGCCCCCAGGGCGACTACCCGATACCGGTCAGGCTCAGCCTCGATCACCTCGACAGCCTGGGTGCCGATGGACCCGGTGGAGCCCACCAGGCTGACGGTCCTCACGAGCGGGAGACTCTCAGGCGAACTTCAGGATCCGCATGAGGTACCAGGTGGCCGGCACCACAAACAACAGTGCGTCGATGCGGTCGAGGACGCCGCCATGCCCGGGAAGGATCGCTCCCATGTCCTTGACGCCGAGGTCGCGCTTGAGCATGGACTCGCAGAGGTCGCCAAGGGGGGCTACGACCATCACCACCAGGGCCAGAAGGACGCCGCGCTTCAGATCCCACGGGGCGATCTGGCCGACGATGATCCCGGCCACCAACGTGGCCGCACAGGCACCGATCATGCCCTCGACGGTCTTGCCCGGGCTGATGTCGGGAGCCAGCGGCGTACGGCCGAAGGCGCGCCCGGCGAAGAAGGCGCCGGCATCGTAGGCCGACGTGGTGAGCACGGCGCCGAGGAGAAGGCCGATGCCGTCGTTGTGGGGCGAAGTAAGGAGGAGGGCGGCAAAGGAACCGAGGATGCCCACGTAGAAGAAGCCGAAGGTGGTGACGGCGACGTTCATCAACGGCCGGCCCTTCACCACGCCGGTGAGGTACCAGAGCATGGCGAACACGATGAACAGGGGCATCACCAGGTTGAAGCCGTCGACACCCCGCCAGTAGACGGCACCCGACAGGGCCGCCGTGCTGGTGACCCCGAGGAGCGTGGCCGGATGATGGCCGGCGACGCGCATGGCCCCGAAGAGCTCGGCGGCCGCCATCACCAGGGCGGCAACGACGAGGATCAGCAAGGCCTTGGGGCCGATGGCGGAGGCGAGCAGCACCACGACCAGGGCGACGAGCCCGGTGATCACCGAAGTGGTGACATCCCGGGGTTGGGAGGAGATGGTGGCGGCGAGACGCCCGGCACCGGAGGAGACGCGTCGGGTTGGCACCGGGCGTTCGGCGCTTCGGGGATCGGCGGGGATCTCCTCTTCGGGGTACCCGTACTCGTCGGCGTCGGCCTCGGGAGTCCGCCCCGACCGCAACCCCCCGAGCTCGGGGTCGCCGAGCATCTCATCGCCGAAGTCGGCTTCGTCCCAGTCGGTGCGCTGGTCGCGCCAACGCGGGCCGGTGGACAACGACGACCAGGCCCTCAGATCGTCGTCAACCGGGGGCTCGGCGTCGGGCAGGATGCGCGCCACCTCCCCGCTCGGCGGCTCGGTCCAGTGCGGGAGCGGCGTCGAACCGGTCCCCTCATCGTCGTGATAGGCGGCGGACGGGCCGCCCGCGTCAGGAGCGACCGCCTGCGCAGGCGCGTCCCAGAACTGACGCTCTTCGGGCCCGGGAAAGCCTTGGTCCTCGGGGCCGGAACGGCCGTATTCCCCCGGGCCGGAAGGGCCGTATTCCCCCGGGCCGGAAGGGCCATATTCCCCCGGGCTGGAACGGCCATGTTCCTGGGGGCCGGACCGGCCACGGTCGTCGCCACCCGTGCCCGTGGTGGGGTCAGCGTAGCGGGCCGGCTCCGCCGGGACCGGTGATGCGTCGGCCCGTGCCGCCTCGGACTCCCCCTCCCAGAACTTGCGCTCGGGGATGGGGTCGCGCGAGACGACAGGCCGCGCCGGAGGCTCGGACACGGCCGGCTTGGCCACGGCTGCGGGATCGGCGCCGGGAAAGCGCAAGGAGGGCCGGGGGCCACTGGGCGGTTCGGGAACGTCGCCGAAACGAGGGCCGTCGCCAGGACGCCGGCCGGCCACTTGGCCGGCCTCAATGGCCGCGGCAGCCTCCTCGGCACCGATGATGCGAACGCCCTCGGCCGCCTGACGGGGGCCACGGCGGGCACCGGCGCCCCCGGGAACCTCGTCTTCCAGCCCATCCGGCCCCGACAGGTCGAGCGCCTCTGTCTGGTCGTCGGTGTGGCCGTCGTCCACGGTGGGCCTCCTCTCTGCGTCGGTTGTGCGTGGAGTGTCGCAGGAGGCGAATCCCGGGACACGGTTGCTCAGACCTCGAGAAGCTCCTGCTCTTTGCGGGCCAAGGCGTGGTCGACGTCGGCCACGTGTTCGTGGGTCATCTTTTCGAGCTCCTTCTCGGCCCGGTCGAGCTCGTCGGAGGAGATTTCGCCATTCTTCTCCAAGGCCTCCAGCTCGTGGCGAGCCGTCCTTCTCAGATTGCGGATGGCGACCCGGCCGTCCTCGGCCTTGTGGCGGGCGACCTTCACCAGTTCCTTCCGCCGGTCGGAGGTGAGCTGGGGAAAGGTCAGGCGGATCACCTGGCCGTCGTTGGAGGGGGTGATGCCCAGATCCGAGTTCTGCAAAGACCTCTCGATTTCCTTGATCGCCCCTTTGTCGTACGGGGCGATCACCAGCACGCGGGCCTCAGGCACGCTGAAACCGGCCAGTTGCTGGAGCTGCACGTCGCTGCCGTAGTAGTCGACCTTGATCTTCTCCACGAGTGCGGGAGTCGCCCGACCGGTGCGGAGGGACGCGAAGTCGACGCGGGTGTGGGCCGCCGCTTTGGTCATCTTGTCGGCCGTGTCGGCGAGGATGTCGTCGATCATCGGTCGGCGCCGCGGTCCCGCTCAGGGGGCCACTCGGGCCCACGCGACGTCATGTGACCAGCGTACCCGCCGCCGTGGTCCGAGCGGGTCACCTGTCTGTCCGCTCGAACCGCTCGCCGCACCTTCATCATCTGTGCCCAAACGTCGCAGGCACTCCGACCCTGTCCTTCCCGATCCCGCCCCCCCCCCGGGGGAGGCCACGCCGTTCTCAGCCGGGTGGCTTGCGCGTGGGCGAGGGGCTCGGAAGCTCGCAATTGAAGATCTGATCGTGTCCGCCGCCACCAAAGCAAGAGTCTACCTTGCCCGGAATCTCGTGGGGGGCTCCGGGCGGTCGCCGGTCTACCGGCGTGTCGACGTTGCCGTCGAGGAGGTCGTTGCCGGGGCCACCGGAGATTGTGTCGCCCGGGGCGCGCTCCCAAGGGAAGGGGCTCAGGTGACGAGCGTGCCGATAGCCTCCCCCTGAATGGCGCGCCGGATGTTGCCGGGCGCCATCAGGTCGAACACCACGATGGGGAGCTTGTTGTCCATACAGAAGGTGATGGCGGTGGCGTCCATCACCTTGAGGCCAAGGTTGAGGACCTCGATGTAGTGGACCTCGGTGAACTTGGTGGCCTCGGGATTCGTGAGGGGGTCGTCGGTGTAGACCCCGTCCACGCCCGAATGCGTGCCCTTGAACACGGCGGTGGCGCCGATCTCCGCCGCCCGCAGGGCCGCGGTGGTGTCGGTGGTGAAGAAGGGATTTCCCGTGCCGCCGGCCATGATGACGATCCGGCCGGCCTCCAGGTGCCGCTGGGCTCGGCGCCGGATGTAGGGCTCGGCCACCTGGGCCATCTGCACCGCGGTCATCACCCGGGTGGGCTCCCCCAGCTTCTCCAAGGCGTCCTGGAGGGCCAGGGCGTTGATGATGGTGGCCAGCATGCCCATGGTGTCGGCCTGAGCCCGGTCCATACCGGCCCCGGCGCCCGCCATGCCCCGCCAGATGTTGCCTCCCCCGACGACGATGGCCATCTCGATGCCGAGGTCCCGGCGCACCTCCGCCACCTCACGGGCGATACGGGCCACCACCTGTCCGTCGATGCCGAAGCCGGTCTCGGGATCGGCGAACGCCTCGCCCGAGAGCTTGAGCACCACCCGCGACCAGCGCGGCGGGTCAGCCACGACGTCGGGTCAGGGTCCCCATCAGCCCACGACGACCTGGACGAACCTGGTGACGGTGGCGTCGCCCAGGTACTGGGAGATCGAGAGCTTGGTGTCGCGCACGTAGGCCTGCTCGAGCAGGCAGTTCTCCTTGAAGAACTTGCCCAGACGGCCCTCGACGATCTTGGGAATGGCCGCCTCGGGCTTGCCCTCGTTGCGGGTGAGGTTTGCCAGCAGCTCCCGCTCGTCGGACACCCGCTCGGCGGGCACGTCGTCGCGGCTGAGCCATCCCGGCTTGGCAAAGGCGATGTGGAGGGCAACCTCGTGGGCCTTGGCCTCGTCGCCTCCTGCCAGCTCGACGAGGATGCCGTTGACACCTCGCCCGTTCTGGAGATGCACGTAGGCGTCGAGCACGGCATCGGGCGGCGCTTCGAAACGGTGCACCTCACCGAGCTGGATGTTCTCCTTCAAGGAGATGCGCTGGGCGTCGATCGCATCGTGGCGCTCGGCGACCGCGGCCTCGCCCTTGGCGACGACGAGCTCGGCCAGCTCGTCGAGCAGGGCGGTGAAGTCGGGGGACTTGGCCACGAAGTCGGTCTCACAGCGCAGGGCCACCACGGCGGTGGTCTGGCCGTCGCGAACCACGGTGACCGCGCCCTGGGTGCTGGCCCGGTCGGATCGCTCACCCATCTTGGCCAGGCCGTGCTCGAGCAGCCAGCGCTTCGACGCCTCCAGGTCACCCTCGTTCTCGGTGAGCGCCCGTTTGGCGTCCATCATCCCAACGCCCATGGCCTGGCGGAGGGCCTGGACGTCCCTGGCACCGAAGTCGGCCACGGCTCAGCCCTCGCCAGGGCCGGCCTGGCCCTGATCGGCTGCGGGTGCTTCGGCTTCCGGTGCTGCGGAGGCCGGTGCGGGTGCTTCGGGTGCCGGTGCGGGTGCTTCGGGTGCCGGTGCGGGTGCTTCGGGTGCCGGTGCGGGTGCTTCGGGTGCCGGTGCTTCGGGTGCCGGTGCGGGTGCTTCGGGTGCCGGTGCTTCTGCTGCGGGTGCGGCTGTCTCGGCGGAAGGCGCGTCGGGGGCATCGGCCGTTGCGGGCCGAGCGTCGCTGTTGGCGTCGACCGACTGGGGGCGGCGGGACGTGGCCATCCTGGCCTCGCGCTCCTGCGCCTGGAGTGCCGCCTGGCGCCGGGCCTCGGCCTGCTGCTGGAGCCTGCGAGCCTCGGCCTCGGGGTCGACGGGGGGGGGTGGGGCGGCGGCCGCCACCTTGGCGTTGCGGCGGGACGCGATCGCCCGCCCCTCCTCTACGGCGTCGGCGATGATGCGACACGTCAACGTGCCCGCCCGGATGGCGTCGTCGTTCCCGGGAATGATGTACTGGATGAGGTCGGGATCACAGTTGGTGTCGACGACGGCCACGATGGGCATGCCCAGCTTGTTGGCCTCGGTGACGGCGATGTGCTCCTTCTTGGTGTCGATCACGAAGATGGCCTCGGGAAGGCGGGCCAGATTGCGGATGCCCCCGAGGTTGCGCTGCAGCTTCTCCAACTCCCGGCCGAGAATGAGGGCTTCCTTCTTGGGCATGGCCTCGAAGTCGCCGCTCTCCTTCATGCGCTCGTACTCCGCCATCTTCTTGACCCGGCCGCTGATGGTCTGGAAGTTGGTGAGCATGCCGCCCAGCCACCGCTCGTTCACGTAGGGCATGCCCACGCGCTGAGCCGCCGAGGCGATGGCGTCCTGGGTCTGCTTCTTGGTGCCGACGAACAGGATCGACCCACCATTGGCCACCAGGTCGCGCACGAAGCTGTAGGCCGTGTCGATGCGCCCCAACGTCTGGTTGAGGTCGATGATGTAGATGCCGTTGCGCTCGCCGAAGATGAAGCGTTTCATCTTCGGGTTCCAGCGCCGGGTCTGATGACCGAAGTGCATCCCGGCCTCCAGTAGCTGCTTCATGGTCACAACGGCCATGGCTCTCCTCCCCCTCGGTTGGTTTCGCCTGGGCGCTGCGCTCACACTGCGAGCGACCGTGGGATGCGTACAGGCGAGGGTGGCTCCGTGCCTCGTGCCCGGAGCTATCGGAGTGTAGCGCGAGGGCCTGAGCGGCCCTTTGAGCGGGGTGCCGGGCCTGAGCGGCCCTTTGAGCCCCTCACCACCCGGTGGAAGCCGTGAGGTCGTTGTCGGCCGCCTCCCTCACCGCGACCAGCAGAGTCCCGCCGGGGCCGGTGGCCACCCCACTGACCCGGCCGGGCGGATCGACCAGCACCGCCGGCCGGCCCGGCCCGGCCAGCATGAGCCGGCCGTCTTCGAGGGGAAGGGCGAACGTTCCGCCCGGCCCCGGCCCGGCGGGCCCGCCTCGGACAGCGGCGCCGTCGCTGTTGGTGTGCCATCGGGACCGTCCATCGGCCGCATCGAGCAGGGCCATGCCTCCCAGGCGGTCGGCGACCAGGGTCGCGCCACCTCCGGCATCGAGAGGAGCGTCCTCAGGCGACCCCGATCCGCCGACGTCGACCCGCCAGCGCTCCGTTCCCGAGTCGGCGGCGAGGGCGTGGGCCGCACTGTCGCCGGCCACGACCACCACCAGGGCGTCGGGCCCGGCACCCCGCTCGGGGGGCCGCTCGGGCCCGGCCACTACTCCCGGGGCGCTGACGCCGTCCGCCGGCACCGCAGTCGACCAGCGCTGGCGGCCCGTCGAGGCGTCGACGGCGACGACGCCGGCCCCTGTTCGGCTTCCCAGGACACCACAACGGCACCATCCGAGACGGCGGCCGGTCCGAGGGCCGGACCCGGCAGGGCGGAGCGCCACACGACGGCGCCCGTGCCCAGGTCGACGCCGATAAGCGAACCCTCCCAGGTGCTGACCACCGCAACGGTGGACAGCACCACGGGCGAGTTGGCCCGTTCCCCGACGTCGGCCGCCCACCGCACGGCGCCGCTGGCCCGGTCGAACGCCACCAGGCCGTCCTCGGTGGCCACGAGGACGGCGTCGTCGGTGAGCCTCGGAGCGACGTCGCGCAAGCTCGCCCGGTTCACTGTCCAACGGACCTGGCCGGTCGGGTCGAGGAGCACAACGTGGGAGTGGCCGAACGTGACCGCCACGCCTGCGTCGTCGGCTCCCGGCATACCCACGTACGACGGGCGGGGTGCCGTCCATCGCCAACTGGGTGGCCAACGAACCGGCTGATGGCTCTGAGGTGTGGTGCTCGGTCCCCCGGCCGCAGCCGGCCAAGATCAGGCCGGCGACGATGGCGACACGAACAGGGATCTTTCTCACCGTGCTACCTCCGACCGTAGAAGACGGGTATGTGCGGGAACGAGGGCGATTTGGAGTCGACCCAGATGCCACTGGCCCACGCACCGGCTCCGACAGCGTCGTCGATCCAACTGATCCCCTGGGTCACCGCCGCGTCGGCCACCATGTCGACCAGGGTCTGACACGTCGGCGGAAGGTGGTGAATGGCCAGGCCGACCTCACGACGGGCCGCAGCCGAGCCAGGTAGCTGGTCGTGGGTGAAAAGCCCCCCGCCGCTGTCGACGATCACGTTGTCGGCGCCCTGGAGACGCGTATGGAGGGCGGGGACGACCGGATCGGTGCGGGCACCGATGGACGTGACGTGGACGCCTGCCGGGGGAGGCGTCTCGTTCAGGCGGGCCAGGAGGGTGGACGTCTCGGCCAGCTGGTGGATCGAGGCGCCGTCGATGGCGGCCTTGTCGGGCATGGCCTTTCCGACCAGGTCTTCGACGACGGAACCCGACTGGCTGTGCCCGAGCATGACGGCGGCCGTCGCCAGGTCGGTTCCCGTGTTCGGTACGCCGATGAGGACCAACGAGTTGATCGGGGGGACGCCACTGTCACCAGGATCGGCTTCCATGGCCAGCGCCTGGCGGGCCACGATGCCGCCCTGGGAGTGGGTCAGGAGGTCGATCGGGACACCGGGATGCTCCCGGCCGAGCCGTTCCAGCAACTGGCGCAGCCGCCGGGCCGAGAGGCGGATGTCCTGGCCGGTGACCCGGGCACCGTAGGGGTTCTCGACGATGGTTCCCCCGGCGTACCAGGGTGCTCTATTTGTCACGTATGAGGGCCAGACGGCGCCAAGCGCTCTCCGAGGCACCCAAAGGGGCTGAGGAAATCTTCATTTAGGGGGCTCCCGGCGGTGTGGGAACACGCCATAATGAAGAAGAAGAAGAAACGAACACGCCCTAGAGCGAAGGAAACGACATGAGCGAGACCGTTCAGACGATCACCTACGACGGCCGAGACATCGAGATAACCAAGACGAACGGCCGATTTGGCGTGTCGGTCGACGGCGCCGTTATCGGCACCCATTACCCCGGCATCTGCACCGCCCGCCGGGAAGGCCTCTGGTACATCAACGAGGGCGAGACGTGGGCGGACGGGCGGTGAGCGAAACGACCACCAAGCCGGCGAGCTCGGGAATCTGCGGCGTCGTCGGCTGCTCCAACGTTGCCGACTTCGAGACCCAGCGCCGCACCGGTCCGAGCACCTGGACCGTCCGCCTCGACTGCCTGGACCACATTCCCACAGCCATCCTGGCCGACGCCCTCTCCTAACCCAACCAACCCCGAAAGGAAATGACATGAGCGAGACCACGACCCCGACCACCAAGGCCGCCAAGGCCCCCCCCGAAGGCCAAGGCCCCCACGCCGAAGCCGAGCGACACCATCACGATCGAGCTCCGACCGCTCCCCAACGGCGGCCACGGCATCTCCACGGTCCAGTCCACCATCCGGGCGCTGCTCGACGAGGGCAAGGTGCCTGCGGGCAAGGGCGCCGTCGTGTCGAGCCACTCGACCAAGGCCTCGGCCGCATCGTCGGCCTCTCGGCTCCGCAAGATCTTCTCGGACGCCACCTTCGTCGTGGACGACACCGCCGTCCTCTTCACCAAGTGAGCGCCGAAGCTTGGACCTGCGCCCGCTGCGGCTTCGGCACCTCTGACCTCCGAGACGCACTCGCTCACATCGACGCCCACCGACAACTCGACTTCGTCGAGCTCAAGCGGAGGCCGGCTTAGCCCCACCCTCAACCTTCAGCACTCCCAAGCCCTCGGCCCTCGTGGTCGAGGGCTTGACCGGGGTGGGGGAAGGCAGATGGCCCTCCCGAGAGTGAAAGGAACACCATGAACATTCGGTAGCGAGGCAAAGTGTTGACACTGGCCTCAAGCCACGAGACTGAACCGAACTTTTGGTTGTTGTTCAGTGGCCTCGGGAGGCGACCACCGACCGTGAGCGTACTTGCGCTGCAGCTTCACCATGAGGATGGCCCGG
>JBBSHU010000030.1:0-30274 GCA_038232455.1 Acidimicrobiales bacterium | reverse complement strand
CAGCAGGTGGTGGCACAGCGCCGTGGCGTCCAACAACGTCCGGTCCAGCCGGGAGGAACCTTGCATCCGCCCATTGGATCGCGCCCACGCCCAGATCGCGAATCGAGCGTCTACCCCTGATTGCTCAGCAGTCTCCTAGACCCTCTCGTATATCAGGGAAAGGCTCCGAGAGAACGCCGCAACCCCGGTTGGAGTCGTACTTTGCCGTACTTCTCGCTCGGGCCACACCTCGACATCGGCGCTCCAGGCGTCTTCGGGTCCTCGGAAAGCCAGCGTTAGGTCCCATAGCGTGGCGCATCCATATAGCAGCGGTCGTCAATCGCCGATCAGGATTCATCCATTCATCGATGGAATGTCCGGAGACCCCGCGGTTCGACGGCCCCATCAAAGCCGTCGCTCGTCCGATCCCGATCGTCAGCGCTATCGGGTGGTCAGGTCGCTGGTGACCTCCACATCTGGCCGAGTGAGCGCGGCCAGGCTCGCATACCGCTGACCCATGGTCCACGCCCATGGTCGTCCGGACGCTGCGACAGTGTCGTTCACGATCGGCTGTTCCAAGCTGACGGTTCTGGAGTCGTCCGGTCCGGAGAGGCTGAATATCTGACTCTGTTTGCCTTCCTCCCGCCGGCCATCGGCAAGAAGGAGTTCGATTGCGTCAGCGATGTGCTGATCTCTCTCGTCCCCGCGCCGCCGGCGGTCTACCTCCTCGGTGGTGAACAGGACGAGGTCCTCGTTGAACAGGATGCGTGGGACGTGTCTCTGTATCGCTCCATCGGCATAGAAGCCCATATGGGTCAGGCCACCCCGGAACGCCCGCTCCGGCTGGCACACGTACACGCTGTGGGCCAGGTACTCGGGGTAGGCGAAGCGAGCGGCCACCACGACGACGTCGTCGTTGTCGACCAGCCCATCCTCGATGAGGAGCGCCTGAAGCTCTCGGAGCAGGAACCGACTCTGCTCGGCCACGGCGCCCGCTGGGTCGGCGATGGCCCCCTCGATGGCGTCGTAGAGCTCCCGGAAGTTGAACCAG
The DNA here is from genome assembly GCA_038232455.1 of Acidimicrobiales bacterium. GTDB lineage: Bacteria > Actinomycetota > Acidimicrobiia > Acidimicrobiales > AC-14 > DATAQC01. The sequence continues at coordinate 29,244 of JBBSHU010000030.1, read as the reverse complement.
ACGACCCGGTTGTCACCAAGCTTCCCTATCGCACTCGGTTCCTCGGCGTCCGGTGTCACAACGAACAACCGCTCGTCACCGCCCTCGTCGTCGAGGTTGGCAAGGTGTTCCTGCAGCTGCGGTACTCCGAGCGCCATACGGGTGGTCTTGACCTCGAACCAGTACCCGAACCGAGCGGAGATGCGGGCGTCGGGTACCGAGCGCCCCTTGCCCGGCGGCTGGTTGCTGAACGAGACCATCCGGAGGGAGGCCTCCCCCGCCGCTGCAGCGAGAACCGTCTCCAGGAGGGAGAGATCAATCCGTTCGAAGACTGCGACCATGGACGACGTGACCCGATTCTCACCCTGTCGGTACGTCGAGAACAGCGGGTTCCTGGCCACCGCTACGCCATGCGGGCGCGCAACTGGTCGCCGCTGATTCGCTGGGCCGGGTCGGCTGCGCCGGACGTGCCGAAGCCGATCCGCTCATCCTCCAGCACTTGTCGACAACTTCTGGTCTCGGTCGGGTCGGTCCAAGCGAAGTTCGGCCGTGGCCGTCCGTCGGCACCGAGCACCCGCCATGCGTTCGAGCACACCTCACACCGGGAAATGTGCTGGCCGACGGCGATTGGGTGTGAGCCGATGGCGCTAGCCAGGTCACCGTACGTGGTCCACTCGCCCTCCTGGACTTTGCTGAGCAGCTCGTGTAGCGGGGTCCAGTCGCGCCGGGAGGGAAACCCGGCCAACTCAGACAGGGTTGTTCCGTCGTCGAGTGCCCACCACTGCGGTCCAGTCAGCGACAACCGTGCTCCAGTGGCTTGCTGGACAATGTGTTCCGCCAGACCCGATGCGGAGTACCTCTCGCCGTCGATCAGCCACTCCAGGGCCGAGACCTTCTCCCCGGTGCGCCAAATCGCTTTTCCCTGATCCGGCTGTGCCGCGATCCAGGCCTCGACCTCGCCCGCTTGTGGCCCCCCAGGAGCTAGATGGAGTTCCGTACCGTCGGCGATTGCGCCGCTGTCGACGAGGATGGCCACGGCGTTGAGCGTCGACCGAGTCCGGGCTCGAACCGCAGAGGGCTTCATCGCTGCAGAGATCGGAGAGACCGTGAACTCATCCACCTCGGGAAGCGGCCAAAGCTGGGACACGGTGATGACCAGGTCAGTCTCACACTGGTACGCGCCGATCTGCACGAGCGTCATGTCGAGACCCTGGGCGCAGAGCCAAACGACGGAGGCAGTCACCGAGGCCGGGAATGAGCCGGCGACGAGGATGACGCGCGGCCGCGAGAGAACATCGGCGTCGAGACCGCCACAGTGCTCGTCGAGCTGGGCCAACGCTTCCTCTTCGGTGACAGCCAGATCGACCGTCTTGCGCAGATAGTCGGAGTGGCAGGCAGCCAGCGTCTCGGGGCTGAACCGGGATGCATACGCCGCGTACTTGATGGCTTGCATCTCCACGGTCTCGGGTGCCGCGTCCCGCTTCAGCTCGGCGAGTACAAGTCGACCGTCCTCCCCAAGGCCGAGAAGGTCGAGCCGATCGCCGTGAAGTCCCGCTCCGGATACCCAGCGGTCGAACTCGTAGGTGACGATCCGCACCCCTGGCCCGAGAATCTCGGGGTTCGCACGGATCCACTCTTGCAGATCGCTCCGCTCTTTGAGTCCAGCCTCGGCGAGGGTGATGGGACGAGCGAGATCGGCCCGGCCCGGGTGAGCCGTGAAGACCATCTCTCGCCGCATTGGTCCATCCTGCCCGACTCTGGTGCGGTCGCCGCGACTATCCCGGCAGAGTCATCGGTTTCTGCGAGGTCAGCGCCATCACCGTGTCGTCCGCCGGCGGGTTGTCGTAGTCGCTCAACTGGGTTGCGGGCGGCGTCGAGCGCAAATTGGCACCGCAACCGTGCCGAGGTCGCGCGGTCGCCCGTCGGGACGTGCCCGCTGCGCACGAGAGGCGGAACCGCCGTCAGCGATTTCTCGCCTCACCGGCGGTAGGGGGCGCAGGCCGCTCTCTCCCGCTCGAGGGTCATGGGACACCTTGGCACGACGGTCGCCCCGCACGAACCATCCGGGCATCGGCACCCTTGACCTACCCCGAAGACGCTCTACCGGGCCGCGCCGAAGGAGTGTCATCGGGCGCCTTCGCCGTACGGCTTCGCCGGTTACCGGGCGTTTGTGCGGGCGTGCAGCGGAGAATATTAGTCAGCTAGATCCGCGTCAATGATTGGACAGATGGTGTCGTTCAGGAGCCAGGTCCAGCGCCAGCCATCATGTGGGTGACGATCCGGAAGATCCACAACTGGAAGCCCCGACTCAAGCTCCGCCCCAAGGGGTACGACCCCTTCAGGATCTGCGGCGACCCAATGTGACACGTCGGCCCATCTCTCGATGTCGATCAATGGAGCAAAGACGTTCGGTGGTTCGTCTGGCACGTCCGGATACGCTAGATACCATGCCAGCGGACGAAACGAGACACTGGCTGCCGTATTCACGCCGTCGGAGCGCTGATTTCCACCGACCCGAAGATACCAACCATCGAAGGAGCCAGTCACCCGTGCCCTGAAGCCGCCGAAGGCGGCGAGCCGCAGGCGGACGTCGTCGGGAAGTGGCGCCGGTTCACTGTCTTGATCCGCGAGCATTGTCGCGATGTTCACGAACCGTTCCCGTAGGGACGGGTTCAGCGCGAACATGCCGGCCAAGACAGATCGGGCGATTGCGCCGGGCTGGATGTTTCCGCTCGTTGCGCGCCACCGGTAGTCGGCGGTCGTCAAGACCTTGGCGGGCACCCCTGGTCTCACCAACTCGGCGAGGTCCCTGTATGCGGCGTCGAACCGGCCAGCTATGTGATTGCACGAGGCGCATAAGCCGAACAGCCAAATCCCGCCGCTGAGCGGTCGACCGAAGCTGAGATGGTTGTCGCTTGTGAGCCAACCACGGCGCATGGCGAGGTCAGATCGATTTCCTGCGGCTCGTGGGGGGATGTGAGTCTTGGTCCGAACACCGTCGACACCGCAGACCCCGCAGATGCCGTGCGCCGACTGGCCCGTCATGCTCTGGCGCACGTGCTTTGCCTGCCGGTCGCGCGCACGATTCTTCTTGCCCATGCTCAGGCAACGATAGGGCTCCGGCGGGCGCCAGCGGCGCGGGCTCTCCGGTCATGCTCTTTCGAAGACCAAAGGCGCCGACCGCGTTTGCGTCGGTCGAGCACTGTCTATACGTCGTCACGCGCCACCCTAAACGACCAGCAGGGCGGGAGCCGAGGGGCGGCGGGGCCCATCCGGAAATGATGGATGAAGCGCTCTCCCGAGGTGCACCGAACCATCCGGCATTACCCATGCTTGTGGTAGGTGCAGGGTCTCGTCGGCAAAGGACCCGTCGTTGGGGGATGGCTGCCGCGGGCGAGTGAACCGACGCCCAAGTGGGCCCGAACGCCAAGCCGCTCGGGTCGCTTCGGAAGGAAGCTGACCCGCACCGACCGGCGCGACCGGGTCGTGGCTTGCACGCTCGCCCTACTGAGGCTCTCCCTCTCCCTAGGCGCTCGTTCCTGGAGTGGCTAGAGTGGCTAATGTGACTGGTAGCGCGGCGACAGCAGACACTCGGCCTCGCCTCTTCATCGGCTCTGCGACGGAGTCAGTCCATGTTGCCGAGGCCTTACAGGCCGTGCTCGAGGACGTCGCCGAGATCACACTCTGGCCCGATGCGTTCAATCTCGGCGAGTACTCGATCGAGGACTTGCGCGAGGCGGCCGCGCTCCATGACTTTGCGGTTTTCGTCTTCACGCCCGACGACGAAGTCTCCTCGCGAGGAAGCACGACGCATGCCCCAAGGGACAACGTCTTGTTCGAGTTGGGGCTCTTCAGTTCCCGCCTTGGGCCTCGCCGAACGTTCGTGATCAAGCCGGAAGACGAATCAGTCAAGGTCCCGAGCGACCTGGCGGGGATCACATTCGCGGCATACCGCGCTCCCGATGCCACCCGCGATGATTCTCGCTGGGAGTCCGCATTACGCCCCGCAGCGCGCAAGATTCGGAGGGCGATCGCCCACGCTCAAGCAGCCGAAGCCGCCCCAATGGTCGCGGGGGCATCGGAAGCCGTTTCCGGCGCGCAGGCATCTGCTTCGGAGCTTCTCGCGTCCGAACTTGTGGCAGCTGCTCGCCACCAGAGGCTTCCAGCCCTCGGCAGAGTCGAGCGCGGCGTCCTCGTCGTCCACGCCCTGCTCGGTCTGGGCCAAGTGGTCGGCTATGACCCAGCGGGAATCCCAGACAGGATGATTCGCGTTCGATTCTCGTCCGGCGTGGCTTTCGTCGATGAGTCCGAGCTATCTCAGCCCCCTGGGGTCCCTGGTGACGCCGACGCCGTCTGACGGGGCCCAGGACGATGACAGCGTGCTCGTGAGCGGCGATGGACTCAGTCGATCGCGACGACCCCAAGCAACGGATGCGTAGATGTTCGCGAGAACGGTCGCGGCCCGAGAGATCTCGGGGCTGTTCAGCCGGTGTTCAGGATCACCCGACGCGGCTGACAACGCCCGAAGTGCCCCATTTCACGAACCGCCGGTGCGTCGCCGTGGCCGTACTCGCAGGTCACGCCGTCGACGCCGTTCGTCCACACCACCCGGACCGGGCAGCCACGCCCTAACACAAGGACCTGCGCGGGGATCGCCATATTCGCTGAGCCGAACCCCGAGTCCATCGAGGACCAGCTTGCACGCACAGGCGCCGCCCATCCACCGGCGCTGCCAGCAGGCGTCATCGACCCGGCGTTCGGGGACACCCCCGGATCTCAGGGACCGCAGTCATGGGATAGCTTTTGGACGTCAGCTTCCAATCGCAACAAGACGCCCGATTGTCGGCGGGCAGGCGCAGTAGCACTACGAGCTGCCGGCTCCCCAATCAGGGCGAGGCGGTCCGGGTTGCTGCCGTTCCGTCATTCTGTGTTCGGTCAACGCCTTGGCCTCATCGAACGAACTGCCGACAAGAATGGCGTTTCGCTCCACGACTAGGCTGTTTGCTTCCTCGAGGGCTTGAGCGTTCTCTTCTGAGAGTGCCCCGTGTAGCCACAAATTGAGCGCAAAGACAAGCTCACCATGCTCGCGAATGATTGGCCTGAGGACAACGACCTCGCCCTGCGCCCGCAGAAAGCCGCGAGATGCTGAGGACCACCCGTCCCACTCGGACAGCTCTGCCACACTGAGCTCGACCTCACTCTCAAACTTACTATCCGGACTATTTACGTTAAACATAGACAGTGAATGCGCGAGCAGGGGTAGGGCACGGTGCTGGGTGTAGACGCGGAGATTCATCATGAACGGGACCTCTGCGTGATCCAAGAGCTCGCTCTTGCGTCGACGGAACTCGGTAGCTACCGCTCCAGTTCGACCCCGCATGAGGCGTCTCGCGTGCTCGACCAGGCTCATCGTACTCGCGAGATAGTTGTGTAACCGTTGCGTGGTTTCTGCAACAAACCTTCGACGGACCGCATCGTTGTGCACGTTCTGCACGAGTTCGGTTGCGAGGAAGAAGTCTCCGGCTGCAGAATCGAGGAGCCGCATGAGTTCATTCAGGTTAGGCTGAAATACCTCCATGAGGCTGCGAGCTAGAGCCTCACAGGCTATGTGCTGCTCGAAGCCGGGATGAGCCGCGAGCCGCCGCTCGGCTCGTGCTAGCTCCGCACGACGGTCGGTGTTATCCGAGGTCACCTCCTGATTGTTATACAGATCTGGGCGGGTAGCGAACCGCTTTACCTGACAAGCTGTGCGCGGCGCCCCTCGTCGAGCGACGGAGCGGCCGGATGACGGACGTCGCCGGCGCCAGCTGCTGGGAGGCTGTGCACGGTGCAGCCGCCCGGGAGCCCGCGAAGGCGGAGCGGACCGATCCGTAACGGTCGCCAAGCCGGCCGGGGCCCGTGCCCAGTGGTGCCGGTCGAGGGCACCCGGTAACGGCACGTACGTCGGGCCCGGTAACGCGCGCCTCTCGGTCGAGAACCGGTTGGCGGTGCGCGATTCGGTATTGCCGGCTATGGCGCCGCCGGACCACTAGACCGCCCGCGCCATAACGCGCACTCCGCTGAGCAGCCGGTGTGTCCCTCTGGTGCCGTTCGTGGACAGGGCAAACGTTGCCTGACGCGGCACTAGCCCCCAGGGAAGTTGGTACGGCGGCTCGACTCGTAGGAACGTTCGATCGTCGAAGGGGCTCACCGCCACCGCCGAGCCGACGAGCCCCTGTCGGAGCCCGGGAGTCATCGCCGAGAACAGCTACCGAGACAGCTACGCCGACGGAGTACTGCGACCGTCAGCGGTCATCAGCGGAATGTCGATATACAAAATCCCTGGTCAGCGGCCTTCTACGGACGTCAGCGGACGAACGGAAGGGGCTTAGGAAACCGACGCTCTATCCTCTGAGCTACGGGGGCGGGGGACGGCGCGGGACCTGCGCAATACCCGGTCGTGCAGCCTTCTCCTCGCCGCGATCGGAACGACTTCGCCAGGAAGCGACTTTGGACTCTGCCGACCTCGGTCGACGACCGTTCAAGCGGCCGAGCCAAACCTCAAGAGGAGTAGCACCGTGCCGTCGCGGGGTGGTTCCCCGGGGAGATGGCTGACAACCGGCCAGAAAGGCGAACGTCGGACTGATCGGTGGGGGCCGTGGCTCAGGTCATGTCAAAACCGCTCCGGGCGCGTGGGCCCAGACCAGCCGTGCCGATTCCCGCCGGGAACGGGTCGTGGTCGAAGGCGGTGTCGAGCTCGGCGATGCTAAGACCCATCCAGTAGGTGGTCAGTTCGCCCAGGCGCTCGGACGGCAGGCCGGGGTTGTCAGGGGCGTCCTCCTTCGGCCTCGCCTCTGACTGCACGGCCCAGGCCAGGGCCACCTCCCGGTCGACTTGCAGCCAGCGCGCGGCGTCGCCGCCCAAAGCGGTCACGGCCTGGATGAAGGCGTGCCAGCGGTGGTAACCCACCGGCGGACTGTCTCCGTCTCCGATGTCCATCTTGTGGAGCTTCTCGGTGGGCGGGCGTCGGTCGTCGAAGAGGATACCCTGGCCGAAGTCCACGAACGCCCGGCGCTCGGCTTCGGCATCGCCACCGAAGAACTGGTCGAGGATCCTCAGCTGATTCTCGGCCAGGAACAGGACCGGCTGGCGAACAGCTTCCACGTCCTGACGGAACTTTTCGGGATAGTTGTTGGCCGCCCGATGCTCGCGCCAGCTAGTGAGTACGAAGTCCGGACCATGCATCTGGGCGTAGGCCCGGCGCACCGCGGCCGGAGACTGGCCCAGGCGGGGGTTGAAGAAGTTGTCGAACTGGAACCAGAACTCGTTGGCGCGCGCGGTGGCGTCGCCGGTTCCCGGTCCATCGGTGACGTTCACTGTCACGGCCCTCCGAGTGTGTCGAGCGCCGCCAGGGTGGCGGCATCGGTGTTGACGGGGTACCCGGCGGGGAGGAGGTCGTGCACCGCCGAGGTGTGACTCTGGGACTCGCGCAACAGGCGCTGCAGAACAGCCTCGGTGGCGGCGGCGTCGATCCCCGGTGAGGTCCCCGTGCCAGGCGGGTCGAACGGGAGTCCTGCCCCGACGGTGGGCAAGTGGTCGCCCAGGACCGCGAGAGGCCCCGTCATGTGCCTGATGGCCAGCTGCAGGTAGCGGCCCCCCTGCGGCCTGCGATAGCCGAGGTCGAGAAGCAAGAGCACGGCCCAGTACTGGAGGTCCGCCAGCCAGGCGACCCGCCGGACGGCGGGGTCGCCGATCTGCCGCGGGTCGCCTTCGTAGGCGACCGGATCGACGGGGACAGCGAGGGAGGGGTAGTCGGGGTGGTCGGGCGACAGACTCCACACGTCATGACCTTCGAAGCCCTCGTGCACCCCCAGGAACAGGTCCTTGAACAGCTCGAAGTGGTCGGCTTCGCCCTGACCGCGAATGAGCTCGAGCTTGTTCACCCACCGTGCCAGGTCGGCCACCCCCGCGCCCGGTTCCGACGCCACCGCGATGATGGCTCCGTACAGGCTGCCGAGGTGGTTGGGCCGCAGATCCCCCAAGGCCGCTACCAAGAGGGCAAACAGCTCGGCGTCGTGGTCGGGGTGACCGGGCGTCATGACGCCGGCCGGGGCCTCGGCGTAGACGTACTTGGCTAGGCTGGCCCGGCTCATCGGCTCGAGGTGGAGCGGGAACGGGTAGATGCCAGGGTCGTAGGGGAAGTCCTGGGGGGCCAGGTGGGGGGCGGCACCGAGGGCTACCAGCAGCTGGCTGACGGTCTGGAGGTGCTTCATCTCCTGCACTGCCACCCCGAGCAGGTCGGAGGAGCTGTCGAACGCCGTGCCCCGCACGAGGGGGTACTTGTCCACCTTCACGGAAAAGGCGCTGTAGAGATATTGGACCAGGAGGCCAAGCTCGATCTCGGCGGCCTCCCGCACCAACCGCACGAGCTCGAGGTAGGGGTCGGCGAAGGCGGGGACGATTTCCTGCACGCCAGGCTCGCCATCAGCCGTGAGGGTCCGTTCCTGGCGCACCCGCAGTCGTAACACGCTCGTCGCTCCCTTCCGCCCCCGAGTTTCGAGTGGACGTTATCCGCAGGGCGGTAGGTTACGCCGGCGGTGTCGCAGTCGCATTCTCGTTGAGGCCGGTGATCTCCGATGCGTAGGCGATGGCTTGGGCGAGGGTCATCGTCCGCCCCGACTCCCACGCCGAATCGGCGGCTTCCTTCCCGATGTCGCGAGACGCCGCCGGGCGCGGGTCTGGAGGCTTGGTCAGCGCTGTCGGGGGCCGGATCTTGAGGGTTTGGCTGAGCCCGTCGGCAGCGCCTGCGAGCCGGACGGCATGCTCGGCTCGCCCGCGCGCCAGGACGATGGCGGAGAGATCCGACAGGGCGATGATCATGCCGGAGCCGTCCCGGAGCTCACGAAGGAGCTGGAAGGCGCGGCACCAGTGCTCGTGGGCAGCGTCCCGGTCTCCTCGCTCCACCAGGATGCGGCTGAGCAGGCAAAGGGCGCTGGCCAGCCCGTACCTCTCGCCGAGTTGCTCGAACAGCTCACACGCCTCCTCGAAGCGCGCCTTGGCGGTGGTGCGGTCGCCCTCGACGTGGTAGATCATGCCGTCGCCGACCAGGTCCTGAGCGACTGAACACAGGTCGCCCAGCTCGATAGAAATGGCACGGCTCTGCTCGTGCAGGGCGTGAGCATCGTAATAGTCACCTCTGATGCCGGCCAGGTAACCCAGGCTCATGAGCACCTCAGCGGTACCTCTCCGGTCTCCCAGCTCGCGCCAGACGTCGAGACTCTCGGCGTAGTCGAGCGAGGCCTCGTCGTAGTCGCCCTGCCAGTAGGCCATCCCGGCGATGGCGCACATGGCCTTGGCCCTCCAGGGGCAGCGCTCGGCCGCTTCCGGCAGGTCCAGGAGTTGGGCCATCCATCGACGACCCTCCACCAGCTCACCCTGCTGCTGCCAGAAGCGCCACATGGCGGAGCCGATGCGCAGCCCGGTTTCGGCATCCCCCTTCCTGAGGCAGCGGCCCAGGGCCGCTCTGAGGTTGTCCTGCTCGGCACGGAGACCGAGGGCCACGCTCGAGGGGTCCTTGCCGGTGAGGAAGGACTCGGCCCGCTCCGCCAACTCCATGTAGTACCGAGCGTGACAGCACTCCAACTCGTCGACCTCGCCGCTTTCGGCCAGGCTCTCGTGAGCGAACTCCCGGATGGTCACGAGCATCCGAAAGCGGGGCTCGTGGGTGAACTCCACCACCCGGCGCACCAGACTGTTCTCGATCAGCGCCGAGAGCCCGTCGACGACGTCGATGCCGTCGCCGCCTATCACCGTTTCGATGGCCGACAGGGTGCAGCCCCCCGAGAACACGGCGAGACGTCTGAAGAGGGCCTGATGCGTGGGGTCGAGCAGGTCGTAGCTCCACCCGATCGTGGTGCGGAGGGTGCGCTGATGATCGATTGCGTCGCAGGGCCCGGCGGTCAGGAGGGGTAGGCGATGCTTGAGCCGATCTCGAAGGAGGTGGGGAGTGAACAGGTTGAGCCGGGCGGCCGCCAGCTCGATGGCGAGCGGGAGGCCGTCGAGCATGGTGCAGATGTCGGTAACCACAGAAAAGTCACCGTCGACCGTGAAGGCGGGATCGGTGGCCAGCGCTCTCTGCATGAACAGCGCCAGGGCGTCATAGCGGGAGAAGTCCTCGTGGCCGAGGAACACTCCCGGTTCGGGGAGCCCCATCGGCGGAACGTGGAGCTCCTGTTCACCCGAGAGGTGCAGGCGGGCGCGGCTGGTGACCAGGATCTTCAAGCCAACCGACGCGTGCAGCAGTTCGCCGACAAAGGAGGAACCCGCAAGGAGATGCTCGAAGTTGTCGAGGATGATCAGCATGGTGCGACGCTCGAGGTGCTCCTTGAGGGCGTCGGCAACGGGACGGTCGCTCGTCGAGGCCAGACCGATGGCATCAGAAATGGTCATCGGGATGAGCGCCGGGTCGCGAACGGGTGCGAGCCTCACGACGAACACGCCGTCGGTGAAATCACCCAGGACGCCGCGCGCCGCCTGGATAGCCAGTCGTGTCTTGCCCGTTCCTCCGGGACCGGACAGCGTCAGCAGACGACACTCCCCCAGGAGCCGGCGGACCCCGGCAATCTCGCGTTGCCTGCCGACGAAGCTGGTGACGTCGACGGGGAGGTTGTGCTTGCGCTCATGGAGGGCCCGGGCCGGCGGGAACGCTGAGGGCAGGCCGGGGACGACAAGCTGAAACAGGTTCTCGGGAGACGGCAGGTCCTTCAGGCCGTGCAGGCCCAGATCCTTGAACGTCATGCCCTCTGGCAACCTGTCCTGGAGGATGGCGCGAGTGGCATCAGTGAGGAGGATCTGGCCACCGTGAGCGGCGGCAGCCACCCGAGCAGCTCGGTGCACGTCGAGGCCGACGAACGTTGTTCCCATCACGATCGCCTCGCCTGTATGCAAACCCATGCGCACCCGTACCTCGTTGCCCTCGGGCCACGGGTGGCGGGCGAGGGCCTGTTGGGCGGTGCTGGCCCCGAGCAACGCCTGAGACGGGGCACGGAAGACGAAGAAGAAGGAGTCGCCCTGGGTGTCCACCTCCGTACCGCCGGCGGGGATAACCGCCTGGCGGATGATCGCCCGGTGGCGCTCGAGTACGCCGGCGTAGTCGTCGCCGAGGCGTTGAATGAGCTTCGTCGACCCCTCGATGTCAGTGAAGAGGAAGGTGAGCGTCTCGCTCGCGGAGTGCTGATCGGTCGCCCCGCCGGGGAGGCGTTCAGCGGCCATGGTCTGCAATCACCGGACCTCGGCCAGGAGAGCTCGAGTGAGCTCGGCATCGACGGCGGAGCTGAGCGGACGGGCGAGGTGGTCATGCGACAACACCAGCTCGTCCGGCGGTCCAAGTCGTCGCCACACTCGCAGGAGGCCATCGGTTCCCGCCTCATCGTGAACAAGCCTGGCAATGACGTGGAAGTGGCACTGGAACCAGCCGTAGTTGAGCGGCTTCAGCGTCGAGTACAACTGCTCGAACTCGGCGAGACTCCGGTGCGCGAAGCCGGCGGGGTCGAGGCTGGTCAGCGCGATCGGGAAGGTCACCAGCACCGGCAGCACAGCCGGCTCGCGGGCAGCGACGTAGGTATGCAGGCAGACGTTGGCGAGTGTCTCCTCCAGCCAGTGGGCGGCCGTACCAGGTTGGTGGAAGGCATGACCCAGCTCGTGGACGGCCAGAAGGTTGAAGAACGGGCCGAGATCAGGATTGTCGCCGTAGACCTGCGTCACCGTGGAGTACACCGACGGCGGTCCCGACTCGAGGAGCGGGACAAAGCTGTGCCAGAACTCGGCCGGCTCACCTGCGACAACCAGCTGCCGGGCGGTCGGGTCGTAGTAGGGCATGCCGTACGGCAACGACGGGTTGCGCCAGTCATGGCCCGCCAGCACCTTCAGGGTGACGACAGGCTCGACGTGCAGGGCCGCCGCCAGCAGCTGGTATGCGCCTGAACAACGTCGCGCCGTCTCCTGCGCCCGTTGTTCGAGCCCTCGGCTGGCCAGGACCGGGAAGGGGAAACCGCCTACCGAGACGAGTCCGGGGCTCGAGTCCATGTCCGCTCGGTCCCCTTTCAGATCTCTGTCCCCAAGATCGGCCCCGGCCGGACTGGTCCACCGGACCAGGCTGGCCTCGACCTTCGAGCGAGGCGGCCGACGATGATTGTACGCGAGCCGACGGCATCGGACAATGCACCCGGGCCAACACCGGGAACTGAAGAGACCAACCGGGGAATCCAACCTGCCGCCGCACGGCGGCGGTGACGAAGAGGCTCGGGCCTCATCCCGTCTCACCGCGTCCCGGACCGTGACGGGACCAGGCTTCCACCCGCTCGACGCCCGCCGGTGACCGCCGGCCCGCCAGCAGCACCGCGGCGACTGGCGCGGCCATCGGCCAGGTAGAGCCGGCCGTGGCCGGCAGCCAGGGCCTTCACGTAGTGGGCGGTCTCGTCGGGAGCGGAGCCGGCCGGGTTGGTGAACAACCAGGAGAGGCTGAGCAGGACATAGGCGGCCACCACGAGAAGGGGCGCCCGGACCGACACCAGCGGAGCGTAGTGGCGCCCGCGCCGTCCATCGGATCCGGCCTCATCTCCTCCGTGCGCGTAGGAGAGGTCGTGGAACCGGTGGCGGACCTCCTCACCGACCTGCGCAACGACGAGACGCTACGGCGCCTCAAGAGGCTGGCCGAGGTAGGCGTCGGCGCCGTCGTCAGCTGAGGGGCTCTGACCCGGGCCGCCGCCTCCCGTCCCGCTGCGGATGCTCAACGGCCGCATGTCGGTCCACACTCGCCCGATATGAGCCACGCACTCCTCCTCAGTACCCGTGGTCCCCTCGGCCCGCCAACCCGTGGGCAGCGGCTCGGCCAGGAGCCAGATGGAGTACTGCTCCTCGTGATTGACGACCACCTGGTGGGTCGGCGGCGGACGGGTCGCGGCCGCGGGCTGGGAGTGGGCCGTCACGAGAACCATCTTCGACGCCGGTGGACGGCCTGGCAACCGGCGCCGACCTGGTGGGCCGGCTCACCGGCGGGGGGCCTCAGGGTTGGAGGCGGTCGGGACCGCGATGGAGGAAGGTGACCTCGCGCACGTCGTCGACACCCAGAAGGCTCATCAAGAACCGGGTCAGGCCCAGGCCGAACCCCCCGTGGGGCGGGCAACCGAACTTGAAGAAGTCGAGGTAGTACCCGACGATGTCCCTGGAGATGCCCTTGGCCTGGGCTTGGGCGACGAGGCGGTCGTAGCGATGCTCGCGCTGGGCGCCGGTGGTGATCTCCAGGCCCTTCCAGAGCAGGTCGAAGCTCTTGTCCCGGCTCGGGTCGTCGTCGAGGCGCATGTGGTAAAAGGCTCGAACCCATTCCGGGTACTCGGTGAGGAACACGAACTCGTGGCCGGTGCGCCGGGCCGTGTGCGCAGCCACGATGCGCTCGCCCTCGGGGTCGAGGTCGCCGTCCTTGCGCCCAGTCACCTTGTGGCCGGCAACGGCGAGGATCTCGTGGGCCCCGGCGAGTGTCAGCCTCGGGAACGGCACCTCCGGCACCACCACGTCGACGCCGAACCACCGCTTGACGTCGTCGCCGTGGGCGTCGGCCACCGCCTGGATCACCCGGTGCAACCAGCCCTCCTCGAAGGCCATCACGTCTTCGTGCGACTCGATCCACGACATCTCCACGTCGATGCTGGTGAACTCGGTGGCGTGGCGCGAAGTGGCATCGGGCTGGGCCCGGAAGGCGGGGCCGACCTCGAAGATCCGGTCGAAGCCGGCGGCCATGGCCATCTGCTTCGAGAACTGGGGCGACTGGGCCAGGTAGGCGGCCCGGTCGAAGTAGCCGACGGTGAACAGCTCGATCCCCGACTGGTTGGGGGTGGGCCGGAACTTCGGCGTGTGCAGCTCGACGAAATCGTGCTCGTGCCAGTAGGCCCGCATGGCCTCCTCGGCCGTGGTCTGGACCTCGAAGACGAGCCGGTTGCGCCGATGGCGCAGGTCGACGAACCGCCAGTCGAGGCGATCGGACAGGGCCGAGGATTCGTCCACCGGCAGCTCCCCCAAGGCCGGGCCCACCACGTCCAGCTCACTGACGTCGAGGTGGAGCCCCGCTTCGAGGCCCGCCTCGCCCCCGGCCATGACCTGGCCGACGGCTTCCACGGCCGAGCCCGGCCCGACAGCAGCGAGGAGCGCGGCGAGCGGGTCGGAGCCACGGGCACGACGGCGGACAAGTTTCACCACCCCGGTGACGTCGCGTAGACGGGCGCACCGGTGACCGTCGTCAGCACTGAGGTGCTCGACCAGGCCGCACACCCGCACCGTGGTGCCCACGGCTGCGCCCAGGTCGCGGGCGAGCGTCCGGGCCAGCTTCGTCATCCGCTCTGGTCGCCGACCGGAGCCGGCGAGGCCGCGCGGGCCTGGTCGACCAGCCGGGCCAGTTCGGCCACCGTGGCCGCGTCGAACACCGCGGTCACGGGCAGCTCGATGCCGAAGGTGTCGTTGACCCGGGCGACGATCTGGGCCGCGGCCAGCGAATGGCCGCCGTAGTCGAAGAAGTCGTCGTCGATGCCGAACGGACGGCGATCGAGCACCTCCTCGAAGATGGCCACGATGGTCGCTTCGGTGGGCGTCCGTGCCGCCGCCCCGGGGCTGACGGCGCCAGGGCCGGGCTCGGCATCGGCGAAGTGATCACGCAGCTCCCGCTTGAGGACCTTCCCTGACGCGGTCAGGGGCAGGGAGTCGACCACGAAGATGCGGTGCGGGGTCTTGTACTCGGCCAGGCGCCGGCGGGCGAATGCGGTCAGGTCACGAGCCGCCACGGGGGAACGCAGCACCACGGCCGCGCCGACATCCTGGCCGAGGACCGGGTGGGCGACGCCGAACACGGCGACATCGGCTACGTCCGGGTGCTCGCGGAGCACGTCTTCGACCTCGAGGGAGCCGACGTTGAGGCCCCCGGTGACGATCACGTCCTTCTTGCGGTCGACCAGGTAGAGGTAGCCCTCGGCATCGAGATATCCGAGATCGCCCGTGCGCAGCCATCCGTCGTCGACGAACGTGGCGGCCGTGGTCTCGGGGTCGCGGAAGTACCACCTCCGGGGGGCACCGGGGCGACGCAGCCACACCTCGCCGGTGTCACCGACGGGCAGGCTCTCGCCTGCGTTGCCGACGATCCGCACCTCGGTTCCGCCCACCCCCAGGCCGACCGACCCGGGGCGTGCTACGGCGTCGACCAGCAGGGTGCGGGCCGTGCCTCCCTCGGTGAGGGCGTAGGTGTTCCACAGCACGGCGTTGGGGAACAACT
The DNA here is from genome assembly GCA_038232455.1 of Acidimicrobiales bacterium. GTDB lineage: Bacteria > Actinomycetota > Acidimicrobiia > Acidimicrobiales > AC-14 > DATAQC01. Next base: position 13,973 of record JBBSHU010000030.1, on the reverse strand, counting down.
CGGCCAGGCGAGGAAGGAGGGCGGGAGGCGTGGGGGCCGACGACAGCACGACCCGCTCCACCGACGACAGGTCGTGGCGCCGAGCGGCCCCCGACGCCACGAGCACATGGGCCATGGCCGGAACGAGCTGGATCCTCCGCACGCCGTGCTCGGCCACCAGGGCGCAGAAGCGCTCGGAGTCGAACGCGGCCATGGCGATCACCGTCCGGTCGGGCCGCCGGAGCGGCACCCGCAGCACCTCCTGGGCGGCGTTGGTGCCCACCGGGAAGGCGTGCACCAGCATGGCCCGCCCCGGGCGATCACCGTTGGGAGGGGGGTCGTGGAAGGCGATGTTGGCGTGAGACACCGCCACCCCTTTCGGGGCACCCGTCGTTCCCGAGCTGTAGAGGATCTCGGCCAGGTCGCCAGGTGCGACCGGGACCTGAAGATCTCCGGTGTCCTGGCCATCGGCGAGCTCGTCCGGCGTGGCCGCCCACGGGGGGTCGGCGTCCGGGCTCAGCTCCTCCGGCACGAGGTCGGGCGGGCACACCACGGCGATCGCCCCGCTGTGGTCCACCACCCGGGCCAGCTCGGGGCCGGCAAAGCGCGTGCCCACCGGCACCGCCGTCGCCCCAGTCTTCTGTACGGCCAGGTACGACACCGCGTAGTCGTTCCAACGGGCATTGTCGAAGAGCAGGAGCACCCGGTCGCCGTGGTCGACGCCCCGGGCGACGAGTCCGCGCGCCACCGCGTTCGACCGCGTCTCCCAGCTCCCGTAGTCGAGGCTGCCGACGCCGTCGACCGTCATGGCCACCGCGCTGGGGTCGTCGTGGGCGCGGAGACGAAGCAGGTCGGCGAGCGTGCCCGACCTCTCTTCTTCACTCATCCCGACTCCAGTCGACCGGAAGACCCACGCAGGTTCAGCTTCGCGCAGCGTTAGTGTCACGAAGAGCGGGCCCGAAGGAGGACCTCGTATGAGGGTGCTGTGTACCTGTGTGCCCGGCGACGGTCACTTCAATCCGATGCTGCCACTGGCCCGGGCCATGGCCGACGCCGGCCACGAGGTGGCCTTCGCCACCGCCGAGGCCATCGCCGGTCGGGTGGTGAAGGCGGGCTTCGAGTTCCTGCCCGCCGGCATCAGCCTGCCCGAACAGCTCGAGGAGTCCGTCCGGCGGTTCCCCGCCGAAGCCGCGCTGGTGGGCGCCGAGCGGTTCGAGAACTTCGTCCCCCGGATGCTGGCCGAAGTGGCCGCTCCCCCCCGCATCGACGACCTGATGCCGATCGTGGAGGAGTGGCGTCCCGACGTCGTCGTGCACGACGAGACGGAGCTGGGCGGACCCGTGGCCGCCGCACGTTTCGGGCTCCCCCACGCCGACCAGAGCGTGGGCATCCTCCGCCCCCTGTCCATGTTCCGCCTGGCCCGCCAGAGACTCGAACCCGTCTACGAGCGGTGGGGAGTGGAGCTGGGCCCCCATGCCGGCCAGTTCGACTATCTGTACCTCGACGTGTGCCCGCCCAGCCTGCAGTCGCCGTGGATCGACCAGGTGGCCGTCGCCCACCCCATGACCAACGCCGCCATCCCCCCCGACTCCGGCGAACAACCCCCGGCGTGGCTCGCCGACCTCCCCGACCGGCCCACGCTCTACGTGTCGTTGGGAACCATCTTCAACGCCGACCCGACGCTTTTCCGCACCATCCTCGAGGGGGCCCGAGAGGAGGAGGTCAACGTGATCGCCACCGTTGGGCGCGACAACGACCCCGCCGACCTCGGTCCCCAGCCCGACAACGTGCACGTGGAGCGCTACGTGTCCCAGGCCCTGTTGCTGCCCCACTGCGACCTCGTGGTCAACCAGGGGGGGACAGCCATCCTGTCCATCCTGGCCGAGGCCCTGCCCATGATCGTGGTGCCCCAGGGCGCCAACCAGTTCCACAACGCCGCAGCCCTGAGCGCGGCGGGCGTGGGGCGGAGCCTGCTCCCCGGTCAGGTCACCGCCGCCGCAGTCCGTCAGGAGTTGCGGGCTCTGCTCGACGACCCCGGCTACGGGGAGCGGGCCAAAGCCATCGCCGCCGAGATCGCCGCCATGCCAGGCCCGGCCGACGGTGTGCGCCTGGTCGAGCGACTGACCGAGGAGCGCAAGCCCCTGGTGGCGCCATGACCTCGCCACCGTCGCCACCGCCGCCGGCGTCGACACCGCCGCCGGCGGACGGGGCGGCCTTCGACGATCTCCGCGCCCTCGGCGACGCCGACGTCCCCCGGCTGCGCACCGAGCTCCCCGGACCCCGATCGGCCGAGCTATGGGCACGCGACGCCCAGCACCACGCCGCCAACTCGTCGATGGCCGCCCAGGCCCTGGGCCTGGTCATCCGCGACGGCCGTGGCCCGCTGGTGCGCGACGTCGACGGCAACGTGTTCGTGGACTTCTGCTCGGGCATCGTGGTCACCAATCTGGGCCACTGCCCCGAGGCCGTCGTAACAGCACTGCAACAAGAGGTGGAGCGTCTACTGCACTTCTTCGACTACGCCACCCCCGCCCGGGCCGAGTTCTTCGAGGCTTTGGCCGCCACCCTGCCCGGGAGCCTGCAGACCTTCCAGATGTACACCACCGGGGGGGAGGCGGTGGAGGCGGCCATCCGCCTGGCCCGGTCCTTCACCAAGCGCTACGAGGTCATCTCGTTCTACAGCGCCTGGCACGGCCGGACCCTGGGAGCGATGTCGCTCATGGGCGGCTTCCCCCAGAAGTACGGCTACGGACCCTTCCTGCCCGGCGTCCTCCACAGCCCCAACGCCTACTGTTACCGATGCCCGCTCGGGCTCACCCGCGACAGCTGCGAGGTGGCGTGCGCCCGGTTCGTCGACCGGGTCTACGAGCAGTCGTCGGAGCAGTCGCTGGCCGCGGTGATCATCGAGCCCGTGCAGGGTGTGGGCGGCGTGATCCCCCACCCGCCCGAGTTCCTGGCCCACCTGCGAGAGCTCTGCGACCGCACCGGCGCGCTGCTCATCTTCGACGAGGTGCTCACCGGTGCCGGGCGCACAGGCGAGATGTGGGCCTTCCAGGAGTCCGGCGTGGTTCCCGACGTGCTCGTGGCCGGCAAGGGTCTGGGCTCGGGCTACCCGGTGTCGCTGCTGGCCTCACGCCGCGAGGTGCTCGACGCCGCCCCCTTCGGACTACCCGGAGCCGGGGCGTCGACGTTCGCCAGCGGCAACCTGGCCTGTGCCGCCGGCGCAGCCACGCTGGGGGCCATGGCCGACGGCAAGGTCCTGGCCAACGCCCGTCGGGTGGGTGGGGTCATGCTCGACGCCGTGAGGGAGCTGGCCGAGCGCCACCCCATCATCGGCGACGTTCGCGGGCGGGGAATGCTGCTCGCCGTCGAGTTGGTCAGTGACCGGGCCACCAAGACGAGGCTGCCACCGGCGATCGGTCGTCGGCTCATCGTGGCCCTGGCCCGCCGGGGTGTGCTGGCCGCCGGCGGCGGCCACATCCTGCGCCTCACTCCCCCACTGGTGATCAGCGAGACCCTCGCTCGCCGAGGGGTGGCGCTTCTCGACGACGCTCTGGGTGAGGTCGAACGGGCCGAGGGACTGGCCTGATGCCCGGCTCCGTGCCCGAACGGAGTGCCGGCTCCGTGCCCGAACGGAGTGCCCACCTGGTGGCCATGCACCACGTGGGGGTGACGGTGGCCGACCTGGAGCGGTCGGTGGCGTTCTGGGAAAAGCTGACCGGTGCCTCATCCCGTGATCGGCGTAGCCTGTCGGGACCAGGCGTGGGGCGCCTGGTGGGCTACCCCGATGTCCGGATCGACAGAGCCTGGCTCGACTTCCCCGGTGGCGTGGCCCTCGAGCTCCTCCAGTACCTCGAGCCTCTGGAGTCGCCCTACCCGGAAGGCACGGCCCACCCCGGCAACATCCATGTGTGCCTGGCCGTAGCCGACGTCGACGACGCCCTCAGCCACGCACTGGCCTGCGGGGCCCGACCGGTGGGGGGCCCGATCGACGTGGCCGCCGGGCCCCAGGCAGGGGCGCGCATCGCCTACGTCCGGGACCCCGACGGTGTCACCATCGAGCTCTTCCAGGCACCCGACCCACCACGGTGACCATGCTTCTGGCGTGTGAATCGCGCCCGTAGAGGGCGCATTCACACGCCAGAAAGCGGCTAGCCGGCGCCCACCGTCGCCAGGAAGCTGCGGATCGACGCCGCCACCCGCCGCGGGTCCTCGAGCGGGCCGAAGTGCGTCAGTCCCTCCAACACCTCGGTGGTGACCTGGGTCAGACGACCCTCCATGGCCTCCACCGTTGCCGGTGCCAGCCCGTCGCTGTCGGAACCCTGGGCCAGCATCACCGGGCAACCGACGTCACCGAGACGGGCGAAACAGTCATTGGCCGTGGCCATCTCGTAGACGAGCGCCTCGTTCTCGGGGCGGCACGCCAGGCGCACCCCGCCGTCGGCAGTGTCCTCGAAGCCGTTCTCGACGTAGAGACGTAGGGCCTCGTCGTCCCATTGGGCGAACAGGCCCCTCGACCGGTAGTGGTCGTAGGCCTGCCCGCGGGACTCGAAGTCGTCGCGGCGCCGGCGCGCCCCCGCCGCCAGCCAGTTGGCCTCGTCCCGGCCGAGAGGTGGATCGGCGGGCACGACGATCGGCTCGTAGCAGTAGAGGGCGGCGAACGTTCCCGGGTATGCCTCCTCGGCCAGCAGCAGGCCCGCGGCTCCCGAGGAGTGGCCGACACCGAAGGGGTGCTGCAGGCCCAGGGCGTCGATGACGGCGACCACGTCACTCCCGAAGCCGTGCCAATCGAAGTCGAGGACAGGCGGGTCGCCCGAACGGCCGTGGCCGCGCTGATCGAACGACACGCACCTGAGCCCTTCGCCCAACGCCGCTGCCGCGGGCGCCCAGACCAGGCCGTGCAGCCCGGTGGCGTGGGCCATGACCACGGGCGGGCCGTTGCCCCCGAGGTCGTGAACGGCCACCTCGACGCCGTCGGAGGTGATCACGGTCGTGGGGGGAGTCGAGGCCACGGGCCTCTGACCATACTGGGGTGGGAGGCCAGGTCGCATGATGCAATCTGTCTAGACTAGTTAAACATCTACCGCGTGCGATTTCCTCCCCCTCTGTATGATGGGAACTAGCGTCTCGCTTGTCTCGTTGGACGCTTGGTGAGCGCGATTTCCCGTTGGGAGCGGCGGTTTGACGGGCCTTCTTCGACGCGGTTGCGTCGCCCGACAGACAGGTATGACACACATCGCATGCTGGAGAACCAACAGCGGTTGGGAGGCTGGGGCCCGGCACTGACAGCGGTCCAACGGATCCTCCTCACCACCGACGGGCGGATCACCGACATCATCGAGGCCTACGCCCGCGAGCCCGTCGGCGTGGTGAAGCTGTCCGAGACGTTGGACGAGCCGGGTCGCATTCCCAACCTAAAGGTGGCCGTTGACGACGACGTTCTCTACCGATCCGTCCTGATCCGGGGCACGGAGACGGGCATCGACTACATGTACGCCACGTCGCTCGTCGTGGCCGGCCGGGTTCCCACGGCCATGCTCGAAGCCCTGCTCTACACCGGCACGCCGTTCGGTCGACTCCTCGTCGCCCACCGGGTCGAAACCCTGCGGGAGATCCTGTACTGGCACCGCGAACCGGCCGGGCGCCACAGCCAATATTTCAACATGAGTCCAACCGACATGCTTCTGTCCCGCACGTACCGAGTAATTTCCCATGAGCTGCCCGTGGCGCTCATAACGGAGAAGTTCCCCGAGAGCCACTTCCGGGACTAGTGGGTATGACGACATGCCCGATGCTCTTTCCAGACATTGTTATGGCGTCTAGGCTCCGCTACGCACTATGTCGACACACTCTGATGGACCGTCGCCCACTTCCGCGAGCGGACCCGACGAGGTCATCGACGTCGAGGGCCTCCCCGATGAGCCGGAGGGTGGTTCGGTGAGCGATGTCGACGAGGTCATGGGTACCGAGCACCTCCCCGATGAGCCGCCGCCCGTGGCGCCGAGCGAACCTGAAGTGGTCGTCGCTGAGCCGACGGCGGTGTCGGCCAGCGAGACCAACGAGGTCGTCGACACCGACGACGTTGCCGACGAGTTGCCGCCCGTTTGGGAGAGCGAACCCGACTATCGCGTCGATGAGGAGCCGCCGGCCATGGCGGTGAGCGAGCCCGACGTGGTCGGTGCTGATGACCCGCCGCCCATGTTCTTCAGCGAGCCCGACGTGGTCGTCCCTGACGAGGCACCGCCGGTGGCGGTGGACGAGGCCGACGAGATGGTCGACACCGAGGGCTTCTCCGAAGGAACGCCGCGCGTGGCCGGGCACGAGCCCGGGATCCTCCTCACCGAGCGCCCCGCCGATGAACCGCTGGCCACGTCGGAGAGCCACGCCGACGAGATCATCCGTACCGAGGGTCTCACCAAGATCTACCAGTCCGACGACGGCGAAGACCTCATGGCGCTCGACCACCTCGACCTCTCGGTGTGCAAGGGCGAGATCTTCGGCCTGCTCGGGCCCAATGGCGCCGGCAAGACCACCACCGTGGGCATGCTCACGACCCGGGTGATCCCGACGTCAGGTCACGTCATCGTGGGCGGGGTCGACGTGGTGGCGGAGCCGGCCCGGGCCAAGCACGGGATCGGCGTCGTCCACCAGGCCAACACCCTCGACCGCAGCCTTACCGTCAGCGAGAACCTCTACTTCCACGCCCGATACTTCGGCATGAACGCCAAGGCAGCCAATTTCGCCACGGAAGAGGCACTCGAGCGGTTCCGCCTGGGAGCACGGCGCAAGGCCGAGGTCCGCACCCTGTCGGGCGGTATGGCCCGCCGGCTCATGGTGGCCCGGGCGATCCTGCACCATCCGGCCGTGCTCTTCCTCGACGAGCCCACGGCTGGTCTCGACCCCCAGAGCCGTCTGGCCCTCTGGGACATCGTGAGCGAGCTCCACGACGACGGCCAGACCATCATGCTCACCACCCACTACATGGAAGAGGCCGACCGTTTCTGCAGTCGGGTGGCCATCATCGACCACGGCCGCATCCTGGCCCTCGATACCCCCGCCAACCTCAAGCAGTCGGCCGACCTGCGCCACGATTCGGCCGGCGCGGCCAAAGCCCAGCTGGCCCGGCTCCGGGCGATCGCCCGAGTGGCCGAAACGGCCCAGCTCGACGACATGACGGAACGTACCGAGGATGGAGCTGTGTTGCTCGACCCGGTCGTTGCCCCCGACACCGCCGAGGAGCTGTTCGAGGGCGTCACCCTGGAGTCGGTGTTCATCGAGCTCACGGGAAGAGACCTGCGGGAATGACCGAAACCGCCACTGGCCCCGTCGAACCCGCCGAGCGCGTCGAGCCGGGCGAGAGGTCTCCGGTCCCTGCCTACTCGAGGACGACAGCATTCGCCGCCTTCCGCTCTCTGCTCCTGCGTGACCTGGCCGTCCTCGACAAGGACCTCAGGGAGTTCCTGCCCAACACGCTCATTCAGCCGTTCCTGCTCGTGTTCACCTTCACCTACGTGTTTCCTAAGATCGGCCAGGGCATCGGTGCCGGCGGCAACGGCGGGGAAGCCCGTTTCGCCACCCTGCTGCTCGGGGGCATGGTCGCCCAGGCCATCATTTTCTCCGGTATCTTCCGGGTGGCCCTGCCCGTGGCCCGCGAGTTCGACATCACCAGCGAGATCGAGGACCGGGTGCTGGCCCCGATCTCCATCAGGCTCGTCGGCTTCGAGCGCATCGTGGCCGGAGCACTGCAGAGCTTCTTCGCCGGACTGGTGGTGTTCCCGATCGCCGCCTTTCTGCCGACAACGCCCATCTACGTGAAGATCGACTGGGTGGTGCTGATCACCGTGAGCCTGTTGGTGTGTTTCGCCTCGTCGGCCATCGGCCTCACCGTCGGGACGCGTATCGAGCCCCGACTGGTGCCCCCGCTGGCCAGCTTCGTCGCCCTGCCGCTCGCCTTCCTGGGTTGCATCTTCTATACGTGGAACTCGCTCACCCCGGTGCTATGGATGAAGTACGCGGTTCTGGTCAACCCACTCGTCTACATGAGCGAGGGCTTCCGAGTGGCATTGACCGAAGGCGTGCCAACCATGCCGCTTCCCGCCATCTACGCCGCTCTCGGCAGCTTCACCGTCCTGTTCACCGTACTCGGTGTGACCGGATTCAAGAAGCGGGTGCTGAGCTGAGACAGTCGCTACTGCACCGCCACGTCGAGCTGGATCGGCACCGCCACCCCCTGTTGGTCCTGGGGTTCGATCACCACGGTGCCCTGCCAGGCACCACCCATGGGGAACCGCAACGGCACGTTGTAGAGGCCGGGGCTCACCTCGACGGCAACCTGGTTCAGGCCCATCCCCGACATCCCGCCGACGCCGCCCATGTCTGCCCGGATGCAGACCTTGGCCTTGGTCACCGGCCTGCCGTTCTCGTTAATTCTCAAGTCGTAGCGGGAGAGGTTCACCGAAGGGTTCTGGACGAACTGCGCGACAAAACTCGGGTCGCTCGGGGGGATCTGCTGGCACGCGCTGAAGGGCGGGTTGTTGAGCCTGGCGATGGCGACGAGGAACGCGGCAACGCCGATGACGAACACAATGCTGAGCCGCCCAATGTTGCGCACCGCCACCCCCTCTTATGGCTCTCGACCCTCACCCTACCAATGCCCGCCCGATTGCCGAGATCGGTGGGCCGATAGCATGATGTCGCCCGAAACAAGACTCGTGCTCCTGGGCACGGCCGGGGGACCACTTCCGTCGCCCCTTCGATCGGGGATCTCCCAAGCCGTCGTCGTGGGCGATCGCGTCCACCTGATCGACTGTGGCAGCGGGGTCACCCGCCAGCTCCGGCGGGCCCGCCTCCTTCGCCATCTCCACCAGGTGTACCTGACCCATCTGCACTCCGACCACGACTGCGACTACTTCAACGTCTTCCTCCTGGGATGGCCCATCCTCCAGTGGAACCCCCCGGTGCACGTGTTCGGGCCGGGCTCGGCCGGCGGTTTGGCCGGCATGCCGCCCGACCTCCCCGACGAGGCGGCGTTCCCCGTAGTGAGCCCCGACCACCCCACGCCCGGTCTCATCGAGAGCACCCGCCTGCAGTTTGCTGCCCATGCCTACGACATCAATGTCCGCCTGCGCGACTCGGGCCGCCACGACCTTCGCAACTTCGTGGTTCCCCACGAGATCGCCGTGCCCGCCGCGGTCGGCGCCAGTGGACCCGACCGGGTGGCGCCACCCATGAGCCCGATCGTGGTCAGCGAGGACGACGACGTCCGGGTGACCGCCATCCTCGTGCAGCACGCCCCGGTGTTCCCGGCCTTCGCCTTCCGTTTCGACACCGACCGTGGTTCGATCGTGATCTCGGGGGACACCGCCCCGTGCGCCAACCTGACGACGCTGGCGACGGGCGCCGACATCCTCGTCCACGAGGTGTTCGACGACTCCACCGAGATCCCCGCGGGTCCGACCGTTGAGCAACGCAATCGCGAGCGTCGCCAGCACGAGCACCTGGTGAACTCGCACACCCCCGTGAGCGCCATCACCAAGGTGGCCGCCGAAGCCGGCGTGGGTCGACTGGTGCTCACCCATTTCGTGCCGTTCCAGGACGACCTGGCCGACGAGCACTGGTTGCGACAGATCGGCCCGCAATTCGACGGCGAGGTGGTGGTGGGCCAGGACTTGGCCGAGTTCCCCCTTTGACTTCGGCGAGGCTGACCCGGATGGCGCGATGAACCCGGTGACGCTGGCCGACGTGGTCGAGGCCCAGGTGGCCCGCTCCCCCACCGCGGTGGCCGTGGTGGGAGCCGACCATTCGCTGACCTACGCCGACCTCGATGCCCGGGCCAACCGCCTGGCTCACCACCTCCAGGGCCTCGGTGTGGGGCCCGACGTGACGGTGGCCACATGCCTGCGGCGCTCGCCGGAGATGGCCGTCGCCCTGGTGGGGGTGCTCAAGGCGGGAGGGGCCTGCGTCCCCCTCGACCCCACCTACCCCACCGAGCGCCTGGCCGCCATGCTCGACGATGCCAAGGTGGGTGCGCTCGTCACCGAGAAGGGACTGGCCCAACGTCTGGCGGCCATCGATGCACCGATCGTGGTCGTCGACTCGGACGGGGCCGACATCGCCCGGCAGCCCTCCACCGCCCCCGACCGCCGAGTAACCAGCCAGCATTTGGCCTACGTGCTCTACACGTCGGGGTCGACCGGCGAACCCAAAGGGGTGATGCTCACGCATGCGGGCCTGGTCGAGCACAGCCTGGCCGTGTCCGCCCTGTTCGAGCTCTCCGAACGCGACCGCGTCCTACAGTTCTGTTCCATCAGCTTCGACGTGAGCGTCGAAGAGATGTTTCCCACCTGGGCCGCCGGCGGGACGGTCGTGCTCCGCCCCGACGACGCCCCCCTGCTGGGCCGCAGCTGGCTGGCATGGATGCGAAGCCACGAGCTCACCGTGCTCAACCTGCCCACCGCGTTCTGGCAAGAGTGGGTTCGCGACCTCGAGGCTCTGGGCGAACAGGTGCCCGCGTCGGTACGGCTCACCATCGTCGGAGGCGAGCGGGTGCAGGGCGCGGCCTACCGCACCTGGCTGGGCGTGGGCGGCGAGGGCATCCGCTGGCTCAACGGTTACGGGCCGGCCGAGGCCAGCGTGACGGCAACGGTGTTCGAAACGCACGGCTGGTCACTGGGTGCAGGCGCCAAGCCGGACTTCGACGGTGACCCCCCGATCGGGCGACGGGTGGCCGGCGCCACCACGCATCTCCTCGACGACGGGGGTCGGCCGGTCGAAGCCGACGAGGAGGGCGAATTGTACATCGGAGGTCCCGGCGTGGCCCGCGGCTACCTCAACCGTCCGGAGATGACCGCCGCCGCCTTCGTGCCCGACCCCTTCACGGCTACGCCTGGGGCCCGGATGTACCGCACCGGCGATCTCGTCCGCGAGCTGCCGAGTTTTGACCTCGAGTTCGTCGGTCGTCGAGATCGCCAGGTCAAGATCCGGGGCTACCGGGTCGAGCCCGATGCCGTGGCCACCGTGCTCGACAGCCACCCGGCGGTCACCGAGGCCGTGGTGGTGGCGCGCGACGACGGCCCCGGCGGTCGGCGACTCGTGGGCTACGTGGTGACCCCCGATACCCCGGTTTCCTCGGCCGAGCTACGTCGGTTCCTTGCCGAACGGCTCCCATCCCACATGGTGCCGTCGGTGTTCGTTTCGCTGGCTTCACTTCCCCAGACCCCCAACGGGAAGGTCGACCACCACGCTCTGCCCATCCCCACCGGCGTCCGCCCCGAGCTCGACACCGCGTGGGTGGCACCTCGGAACCCGGTCGAGGACCGCCTCACCTCCATCTGGACCCAGGTCCTGGGGATCGACGACCTCGGCATCGACGACGACTTCTTCGATCTCGGCGGCCACTCGCTGCTGGCCACCCAGGTGGTCAGCCAGGCCCGGGAGGTGTTCGGCCGCGACCTCGCCCTCCAGGCCATCTTCGAGACCCCGACGGTGCGGGGACTGGCCGCCGTCCTGGGAGCCGAGGTCGGTGGCGCCGAGCAGCCGGCGTTGCGTTCGGGCACGCAACCGGCCCTCGTGGCCCACACCCGTCGTCCCGGGGACCGGGCCCCGCTGTCGTTGAACCAGGTTCAGATGCTCGAGCTACAGCTCGGCGCCGATCCCCCGGGCCTCTACAACGTGACCGCGCAGCACCGTTTCGCCACACCCGCGGCGCCCGACACGCTTGCCGCTGCGCTCGACGAGCTCGTGGCCCGGCACGAGACTCTGCGGACGCGGGTTGTGGTCGAGGACGACACGCCGTGGCAGGTGGTGGAGGCTCCTGCGCCTGTACCGCTTGTCGTTCACGACCTTTCGTCGGTGACCCCGGACGACTTGGAGGCGACCCTGCGCCCGCTGGTAGCCGAGGCCGATGCCGTGCCGTTCGACCTCAGCACCGCGCCCCTGCTTCGAGCCCACCTGTTCCAGCTGGGAGACCAGGGCAGCGAGTTGGTGGTCACCTTCGATCATCTGGTCTGCGACATGACCAGCATCTACATCTTCCTCGACGAGCTCAGCGCCATTTACGAGGCGCTCGTCGGGGGCCGACGGGCCGAGCTGCGACCTCCGGCCATCCAGTACGCGGACTTCGCCATCTGGCAGCAGTCGTGGCTCACCGAGGACCGCCTGGCTGCCCAGTACGACTACTGGCGGGAGAAGCTGGCCGACATGCCGATGGGATCGGCGGTGAGGTTCGATCACCTGCCCGAGGTCCCCAGCCGCCGGACCGGCCACCGCAGTTTCTCGGTGCCCACCGACACGTGTGGACCGCTGCGACGGTTGGCCCGCTCCAGCCGGGCCACGCCATTCGTCGTGTGCCTGGCCGGGGTGGAGGCCTTGCTGAGCCGGGCCGGGGGGGTCACCGACCTGGTCCTCAGCACGACCCTCAGCGGCCGGCAGCGCAACGAGCTGGAGGGGGTGATCGGAATGTTCGCGGGCATGTCCAGGATCCGGACCGACCTGTCCGGAGATCCCACCTTCGCCGAGATCGTCGGTCGCGCCCGTGAGACGGCCATCGGGCTCTTCGAGCATCAGGACATTCCCTTCATGCGGGTGCGCAAGGCCCTCTTCCCCGACTTCCCCACCCAACGGAGCTGGATCGAAACGGCCAAGGCCATCCCCGTGGAGTTTCTCTATTTCCACGCCGCCCACGACCACTGGGCACCGGGCTCGGCAGTGGTCGAGCGTCCCGGGGCCGATACCGGCGCCGATCGGCTCTTCATCCGGGGCCAGCTCCACCCCCTCAGCGTCACCATCCTCGACGACGGCGAACAGATTTGGGGCGAGTTCAGCTACAAGCTCGACTTCTACGACAAGGCAACCGTCGACACCCTGGTCGAGGGTTTGGACCGCCTGCTCACGGCGGTCGGCGCCAACCCCGACCTCCGCCTGTCCGAGCTCCCGCTCCCCGAACTACTCCGCCGGTAACGCCGTCATCCACGCGGCGACGAGGCTGACGAACTCCTCGAAGTCACCGACCCTGTCGAGAAAGCCCACGACCAAGCGATCATCGACGTCGGTGTAGCCGTGGACGAGCACGTTTCGAAATCCCACCGCCCGGGCCATGGTGTCGGCCAGTTCGACGTCGAGCACCTCATGGGAACCGAGCAACCGAAGGGCGTCGGCGTTCGACTCCGGCGGCCCCAGCCTTCTGAGGAACAGAGATGCTGGGCGACATCGAGACACCCCTCGATGGCCGTCACGAACACGTACTTAACGGCCGCCAACCGGTCGAAATCGGCGGCCAGCGCAACCCGGTCCCCAGCCGCTCTGGTAGCCAGATAAGAGATGTCGTGCGTGATGCGCTGCAGGAGGCGGCGTACTCGCCGGCCGTCAACCACGAGAACGGCCGGTGAAGAACAACCGGTCGAGTCGACGCTGGCGATCCTCCTCGTCGAGGTACATCAGCCGCGTTCGCGCCTGCCATTCGACGCGTGCGGGGGGGTCGTCGTCGAAGAGCAGCACACCGTGAAGAGCCACGCGTCCGGCCAGCTCGAGCGGCGCCGAGTCGAGGATCAAGAGGTCGGTCCCGTCGGCCAGCCCGACGTCCCAGGGCGCCGGAGCGTCCGCCCCCCACCACGCCGCCACGTCGAGGTCGGACCCGGGTCGGTCCTCGCCGCCCGACCGGCTTCCGTGCACAAACGCGAAGCGCGCCCCCTTCCGGCGGAGAAGGGCAATGAGAGCGTCTCTGTCCTCCGTTCTCACCTCCTCATTCTGACCACAGCTGGCGACGGATGCGCGAACAATGACCCAAATTCTGCCTCAAGTCATTTGACTATCGAACGTATGTTCGATACAATTGTGTCCATGAACGCGGAGGCTGTAGCAACCATTCTCGAGGACGAGATCGCCGAGGTCTGCGGCATCCTCAATGTGGCCACTGGTCGCCTCGTCTCGTTGATCGGGCGGGTGCTGGCCACCGAGTCCTACGCCGGGGCGGGTATCCGTTCGCCGGAACAGTGGGT